>JBDKTJ010000009.1:0-15633 GCA_039698075.1 Thermoguttaceae bacterium
GCCGTCACGTTCAAGGCCGGCTGGAACGGCTTTTGGGTCGACGGCATCGCCCGGCCCAACGACATGATCGTCTATCAGGTGCCCGACATGGGCATCACCACCGCGAACAACCGGCAAAGCGTGTTCGTCAACGGCGTGACGGTCGGCTTCGAGATCAACCGATAGCGAAAGTCGCGCAGAAAGCCAGCGGTCGTCCAGCGGGACGCGAAAAGGCGGCGGGCAAGTCCCGCCGCCATGCGATCGGGAAAGGGACTCGGGCGAAAGGGCTACGCTTCTTGTTTGGCGCGTTGGCGAAGTTCGTCCAGCTCCGTGCCCAGCCGATGGCGCAACGGGCTCTCCGGTCGAAGTTCGTTGAGCAATCGTTCGGCCTTGGCAAACGTTTCATCGTTGCACGCCGAACTGCGAAACAAAGCACGCCACGTCCGAGAAATTTCCTGCTCAGTAAGCAAAGCGACACCTCATGGTTGTTCTAAGCAGTCGCCGCCGCGTCGGAAACGCGGCCCAACTGTTTCGGATCAATCTTCTCCAACTCCTCCACCATCGCATCGACAGTGTATCGTAGCTGTTCCTCATGGTGCTTCGAGGTGATGAAAAATCGCAACCGCGACGCGCTCTCCTCGACCGCCGGATGCACGATCGGTTGCACATTCACGCCTCGGGCCAGCAAAGCCTTTGAAAGCTTCAAGCTGGTGAACGAATTGCCCAAGATGATGGGCACCACCGGCGTGTCTTTGCTCGTGCCGGTGTTCAAACCGTAACCTTGCGCGAGGGACAAAAACAACTGGGCGTTCTCACGCAGCCGGGCCACGCGCTCGGGCTCGGCTTCGAGCAATCGCAACGACGCCAACGACGCCGCGACCACCGGCGGAGGCATCGCCGCCGCATAGACGAACCCCGGCGCCGTGTAACGCAGATATTCGACCAACGCCTTGCAGCCCGAAATGTAGCCGCCCAGCGAGCCGAACGATTTGCTCAACGTGCCCATCCAAATGTCCACCTCGGCGCGATCGACGCCGAAATGCTCGGCGATGCCGCGGCCCGTCTCGCCCAAGACGCCCATCGAATGCGCCTCGTCGACCATCAACAGCGCCTTGTGCCGCCGCTTGACGTCGACGAACCCCGGCAGATCGGCGATGTCGCCGTCCATGCTGTACACGCCCTCGATGGCGATCAGCACGCGGCGATATTCGTGGCGATACTGGGCCAGCAGTTGATCGACGGCCCGCCAATCGTTGTGCGGGAACGGACGCCGACGCGCGCCCGACAGGATGCAGCCTTCGACGATGCTGTTGTGAGCCAGGGCGTCGTGAAGAATCAAATCGCCCGGGCCCATCAGGTGGCCGATCACCGTTTCGTTGGTCGAGTGGCCGCCGACAAAGGTGATCGTGTCCTCGGCGCCGAGGAATCGGGTGAGCTCGCGCTCGAACTCGACGTGAATTTTTTTCTGGCCCGACACCAACCGACTGGCCGACGCGCTGGTGCCGTAGCGGTCCACGGCGGCCTTGGCGGCCTCGTTGACCGTCGGATCGCCGGCCATGCCGAGATAGTTGTAGCTCGAAAAATTGATGTACTCCCGCCCGTTGATGATCGTCCGATCGGTCGTCGGGCCGTCGTGCACCGTGAAGAACGGATTGGTCATGCCGAGCCGATCGACCATGGCGAGCGACTCGCGCAGCTTCACGTACTCGGGGAATTGATCGAAGCGGTAGCAGGCCGTCGGAATCTCGCCGTCGGCCGGCTTCGGCGCGGCCGGACGCGGCTCCGTGCCAAGATATTTTTTGACCGCGGCCACCAGTTGGCGCGTGGTTTCCAGTTCGGGCAAGACCTCTTCGGGAAACCGGCCGCCGAACTTCTCTTCGAGCGACGAAACGATTTCCATCCGCTCCAAAGAGTCCATGCCCGTCTCGACAATCGGCGAGTCGAGCGTCATGCCGTTGGCCCGGTCCTTGGCCACTCGGCGGATTTCCTCGACGACCCACTGGACCAGCCGATCGTCCACCGCGTGGAGGCCTGATTTGCCGTTTTTTGAGGCGGGCCGCGGTTGGGACGGCGGCGTCAGCTCGGTCATTGGGGCGGCCGGCTCAGCGGCGGACGTCGGCACGGGGTCGCCCTGCCGCCATTGGCCGACGACGGCCAACGTGCCGGACAAATAGCCCTCGCGGCAGGCATGGCGTTGGATCTTGCCGCTCGAAGTTTTCGGCACGGTGCCGACCCGCAGCAACACGATGGCGTCGGGAACCAACTCGAACTCGGCCGCCACGTTGCGGCGAATCGCCTCGAAAATTCCGCTGAAATCGCCCTGTTTGTGCCGCTCGACCTCTTGGACGATGATCAACTGCTCGCGGCCGTCCACCTCGATCGTGAACGCGGCGCCCGAGTCGTGATGCAGTCGCGGATGACTGTGTTCGACGGTGTATTCGATGTCTTGTGGGTAGTAGTTTACGCCGCGGACGATGATGAGATCTTTCAGTCGCCCGGTGACGAAAAGCTCGCCCTCGCGCATAAACCCAAGGTCGCCGGTCCGCAGGAACGGTCCTTCGCCGGTGTCCTTGAGCCGGGCCCGAAAGATGCGCTCGGTCATCTCGGGATTTTTCCAATAGCCTTGCGCGACGCTCGGGCCGTGAACCCAAATCTCTCCGACCCGACCGGCCGGCACTTCGGTCAGCGTCTCGGGATCGGCGATGACGATTTTTTGATCGAGCAGATCTTGTCCGGAACCAACCAGCGCCCTGGCGTTGGGCTGATCGGGCTCGACGTCGCTGACCTCGCCATGGGTCAGTGCGGCGGCGTCGAACGAACGAATCACCGGCGGTTCAAACACATAGCCGCCCGAAACGATCAACGTCGCTTCGGCCAGTCCGAAACACGGGAAGAAGGCATCGCGACGGAAACCGCACGGCTCAAACGCCTTGGCAAACGCCTCGAGCGTGTCCGCCCGGACCGGTTCCGCCCCGTTGAACGCCACGCGCCAACTGCTCAGGTCGAGCGTTTTGCGTTGTTCGGGCGTGATCTTGCGGACGCACAAATCGTACGCGAAATTGGGACCGCCGCTGGTGGTGCCGCGAAATCGCGAGATGGCGGAGAGCCATCGATACGGTTTTTGCAGGAAACTCATCGGCGACATCAAAATGTTCGGCCGCCCGACGTACAACGGCTGCAAGATGCCGCCGATCAGGCCCATATCGTGGTAGCTGGGCAGCCAGAACACACCTCGGCCCGAGCGCGTGTGCTCGAACGAATGCGAAATGAGGGCCGAATTGTGCACCAAATTGGCATGCGACAACACGACGCCCTTCGGCGTGCCGGTCGAACCGGAGGTGTATTGCAGAAACGCCAGCGTGTTGCCGTCGATCTCGGGCATGGTCCACTGGTCCGCCCCGCCCGCGGCCACTTGGCAGGTCGGCAGCCAGGTCAACTGCTTCAGATGCGGCGTCTCGTCGACCAGCGGCATCACCCGCTTGAGCACCGCCTCGGTGGTCAAGGCGACTCGGGCGTCGGCGTCATCGGCGATGGCTTGAATTCGAATGAGCGAACGATTGCGACGTGGCGGATACACCGGCACGGCGACCACCCCGGCGTAGAGGCACCCGAAAAACGCCGCGATGAACTCCAACCCCGCCGGATAAAGAAGCAACGCCCGACCGCCCGCCAATCCATTTGCCTGCAGCCAAGCCGCGATGGCTTTGGCCTGCTGGTCCAACTGGCTATAGGTTAAATCGATTTGCTGGTGCTCTCCATCGACCAGATAGGTAAAGGCGATGTCGTCCGGCTCGCAGCGCGCGCGGTGCAGCAACAACTCCACGAGGTTGGAGGGGCCAAAAAAGATACCGGGCAAGTGATCCAGATGCACGACTATTCAATCTCCCACTGTCACCAATCACTTACATCCGTTGTGACAGGCTTCTAATTTTAAGGTTTTGCAAGCAAGTACGCAATTGCACTAGCATAAAAGGTTATACGAGGCAAGCCAATAGGGTTATGCTTGACAAGCCACGGGGGATGCGTTAGCTTGCCTGGGGGGAGTGGGATGGTCGTCCAGAGTGAAGGCAACCCGGCGGAGGCTCGACGATGATACGTGTTACTTGTCCACACTGTGGCAGCCTGCTCAACGCAAAGGACGAGTTGATCGGCCAGACGCGAAAGTGCCCCAAATGTGCCCAACCTGTCCAAATTGCCGTCGACCTGGACATCAAAGTCTCGACGGATCCGGGATTGCCGGTCGTCGATCTGCCCAATCGGCTGAATCGCGACCATTTGTACTTGGTTTGCGACAAGACGCATGTGATTGCGATGTGGGAAAACAACGGCAGCGGTTGGATGATCCGCGCCGCCGGCGGTTTTTCCAGCGCCCGACGCAATCGCGACGCCTTGCCTGCCGAGGGCGATTTCAAATTGGTCGAGTTGAAACTGGCCAAAACGCCCGAGGGAAAACGGCTCACAGGCTTGACCTCCTACCAGTTGGCCACGCGCTGGGCCATGAACGCCTTGTGCCAGGGCGACGACGTGGTGCTGGAAAAAGTCACCGGCCTGGGCAATTTGAACCGTGACCAAAAAAACTCGGTTCGGCAGTCGCTCCGCGAGCAGTTCATGCGTCCGGTGTGGGAAGACGCCGCGGAAGTGCTCGAATATCTGGCCAACGCCGACGTCCATTCGCACAGCGTGGGGTCGTAGTTGGTTGGGCAATCGGCTCCGGCGTCGCCGGTTGTCGGCAGAGATTGAGATCGTCGCGTGATTGGTTTTTTATTCACCATTGTTGGCATCTCGCTTTCGGGCGTCATGGCTCCCGGCCCCATTACGGCGGCCACTTTGGCGGCCGGGGCTCGAAACCGTCATGCCGGCGCGTGGATCTGCGTCGGACATGTCCTGGTCGAGCTTCCGCTGGTCGTTTTCATCGCGGCCGGTCTTGGCGTCTTTCTCGAATCGAAAGGGGTTCGCGCCGGAATCGGGCTTGTCGGCGGCATCTTGTTGCTTTTGATGGGCGTGCAACTCTTGGCAAGCCTGCGCCGATCGACCGGCGATTCGGCCGCTTCGGTGGAACGTCATCGCTTTTTGGATCGGCGTCTTACTGAGCGGGGCCGTCGCGGCGAACAAGTCATTTCGTTGGTCTGCGCCGTCCTGTTGCTGGGCTTTGGAGGCAAGTTCGTCTGCGACGCCGCGGCCCAACTCGTGCGATAGCCCGATGCTCCAGCGTCTGCCAACAACCGAAAGACTCGCGGTGGGCGGATCCGTGCCGATATAGGTTGAAGAAGCTTGGAGTCTTCTCAGCTCGCATTTTGGGGGCCGAGGGAATTGCCATTTGTGCGGTTTTGAGCAAACCGTGACGTAAGTCATTTCTTAGCAACGACTTACGGCGCGAAACAGATACACCGACGCTGATCGGGGCTTGCAAAGCCGCGTTCCAGGGCCCAAACTACATAGATATCCACATGATTGCTTCCACCCAGGTGGAGGCAGGCCACCGGTCGTTGTGTGGCTAGGTGGGAAACGCCGCTTTCGATCTTCCACGGTGTTCTCGGGAAGGTGCATGCCAAGTGTGCGGCGAATTTCCCGTCGTGTGGGTCGCAGGACTTCTTGGAGAGTGTCTGAGACGCAAACCGTCGTGTTCTTCTGAAAGAATGTCCTGTGTAATGATTGGCATGGCCCTGGGTCGCTGAAGTCTATGGACCAAAGACACGAAGCGTCGAAGCAAGCAGCCGAACCAAGCGAGAGCCGCTCGGCGGCGGGGACGTCGTCGGGCAACGGGACAACCGGACCGGCGGCGGAATCGCCGATCGTTTTGCCGTCGAACGAAATCACCGAGCAAGGGCCGGCGTTGGGGATTGACGGCGCGCCGTTGCCCGAGGGCGCCGAACCGTCCTTGCACGATCGCTTGAGGATGCTTTTGATCGGCAAGCCACGCGATCTTCAAGACAAGTCGATCTTTACGCACGTCTCGTTGGTGGCGTTTCTGGCCTGGGTCGGACTCGGCGCCGACGGATTGTCCTCGTCTTGCTACGGTCCGCCTGAGGCGTTCCGCATCTTGGGCGAAGAGCATCGCTATTTGGCGATCTTCCTGGCGCTGGCCATCGCCGTGACGGTGTTCATCATTTCAGCGTGCTACAGCCACATTATCGAGGCGTTTCCCAGCGGCGGCGGCGGTTATTTGGTCGCCTCGAAGCTGTTGGGTCCCAAGATCGGCGTGGTTTCGGGCTGCGCCCTGCTGGTCGACTATGTGCTGACCATTACGGTGTCGATCTCGGCGGCCGGCGACGCTTTATTCGGGCTGGTCGGTCCGGGCTGGTTCGATTCGCCGTGGAAATTGTATTCCGAGTTCGCGGCGATTTTCATTTTGATCGTGCTCAATTTGCGCGGCATCAAAGAATCGGTGCAGTTTTTGATGCCGATCTTTTTGGTATTTTTGCTGACGCACTTTATTTTGATCGTCGGATCGCTTTCGATTAATTTGCCGGCGGCCGGCGCCGTCGCCAAGGACATCGCCACGGAGGTCCACGCCGGTTTGCGGGACCCCAAGTTCGGACTGTTGGCGATGTTTCTGCTGTTTTTGAAGGCCTATTCGTTGGGGGCCGGCACGTACACCGGCTTGGAGGCCGTTTCCAACAGCATGCCAGTGATGCGCGAGCCGCGAGTGCCCACAGCCCAACGCACGATGCGTTACATGGCGTTCTCGTTGGCGTTCACCGCCGGCGGATTGATGGTGGGCTATTTGCTGTTGAACATCCCCGCGGAAACCGCGACGACGCACAACCACGTGTTGGCCGATCGCTTTGTGCAAGAGATCGGACTGCAAGCCCATTGGCTCGGCCAGTTGTTCGTCGTCGTGACGTTGATCTCCGAAGGCGCGTTGTTGTTCGTCGCCGCGCAGACCGGTTTCATCGACGGCCCTCGCATTTTGGCCAACATGGCCCACGACTCGTGGATGCCGCGGTGGTTTTCAAACCTTTCCGAGCGTCTGGCCACGCACAACGGCATTCTGTTGATGGGCATGGCCGCCCTGGGCGCGCTTTGGTACACGCACGGCAACGTCTACATGCTGGTCATCATGTACTCGATCAACGTGTTTTTGACGTTTTCGCTGTCGATGATTGGCATGTGCCGCCATTGGTATTCGCTACGGCGCCGTCATCCGCTTTGGCGCCGTCGGCTGGCGCTGTTCGGCTTCGGCGCAGTGGTGTGCGTGTCGATTTTATGCGTCACCATCAGCGAAAAATTCGACGAGGGCGGTTGGCGCACGATCGTCGTGACGTTGCTGTGCGTCGGACTTTGCCTTGCCATCAACCGTTACTACCGCAAAGTGGGCCAAAGCGTCCGCCGGCTCGACGAAATGCTCGGGCGGTTGACGACCATCGGCGAGCCGAATCAGGCGGAACCGGACCCGAACCAGCCGGCCGCCGTCATTTTGGTGGGCGGCTACAGCGGTCTGGGCATCCACACCATGCTCAACGCCATCCGATTCGCCCCCGATCATTTCAAAAGTTTCGTCTTTCTTTCGGTCGGCGTGATCGACTCGGGCAATTTCAAAGGCAGCGGCGCCGTCGAGTCGCTGCGCGAGCATTGCGAGGAGTCGCTGCACAGCTACGTCGATCTCGGACGCCGGCTGGGGATGCCGTCCACCTCGGTGTTGAGCATCGGCACCGACGCCGTCGATGAATTGGAACGCGACTGCCTGGAAATCGCCCACCGATTCCCCAAGGCCACTTTTTTCGCCGGGCAGTTGGTCTTCCAAAAAGACACGTGGCTGCATCGGTTCCTTCACAACCAAACAGCCTACTCCTTGCAGCGACGTCTGCAATGGGCCGGCGTGCCCATGGTGATTCTGCCCACGCGGGTGCGGTGACTTTCGTGATCCCACTGCTCGAACAAACGCCCGATCAACTCCGCGACTGGTTCGTCCAGGAAGGGTTTCCGGCGTATCGGGCGGGCCAAGTGCGGAAGTGGATCTTTCAGAAACGGGCCGCCGATTTCGACGCGATGACCGATCTGCCCGTCGGACTGCGCAAAACGCTGGCCGAGCAGTTCGCCATCTGGACCACGCAGATCGTCCAACGCTATGAGGCCGACGACGGCACGGAAAAACTTCTCCTGTCGCTCGACGACGGCCAACGAATCGAATGCGTGTTGTTGCGCGACGACAAGGACCGCCACACGGCGTGCATCAGCACGCAGGTCGGTTGCGCGATGGGTTGCGTTTTTTGCGCCACGGGGCTCGACGGCGTGGTGCGCAACCTTTCGTCCGGTGAAATTCTGGAACAACTGTTGCGGCTGCAACGCATTCGCCAGGAACGCGCCGAGGACCCGGCCTCGGGATTAAACGTCGTCGTGATGGGCATGGGCGAGCCGCTGTTGAACCTGGACGCGCTGCTGCCGGCGTTGGCCACGGCGTGCGACCGCAACGGATTGGGCGTGAGCGAGCGTCGCGTCACGATTTCCACGGTCGGGCTGCCCGACGGCATTCGGCGGCTGGCTGCGGAAAACCGTCAATATCACTTGGCCGTGTCGCTGCACGCGCCCAACGACGAGTTGCGCAACCAATTGGTGCCGGCCAATCGCAAGTTCGGCGTCGCCGGCGTGTTGGCGGCGGCCGACGAGTATTTCGAGCGGACCGGGCGTCGCGTCACGTTCGAGTACGTGCTGTTGTCCGGCGTGAACGATCAACCGGATCACGCCCGGCAATTGGTCCGGTTGCTTCGCGGTCGTCCGTCGCTGGTGAATTTAATCCCGTACAATCCGGCGCCGGGCTTGCCCTATCGCACGCCGTCGCCCGAACAGGTCGCGCGGTTTGTCGAAATCGCCGAGCAAGGCGGCCTGAACGTGGTGATTCGCCATCGCAAAGGCGATCGAATCAACGCCGCCTGCGGACAGTTAAGACGGGGAACGGGAGGGCTGAGGTCTAATCCCTAACCTCTAATCCCTAATCCCTCCTCCTCAAACATCTTCCTCGCTGGACCGCAGCCAGCGACGCCACTGGTCGAGATGCTCCATGCAGATGAGCAGTCCTTGCGCGACGGCGGTCAGCGGATCGGTGGCCATTCGCACGGGCAGTCCGGTCTGCTCGCTCAAGAATCGGTCGAAGCGTCGCAACAAGGCGCCGCCGCCACAGAGCGTCAGGCCGTTGTGGACCAGATCGGCGGCCAGATCGGGACTGCACCGGTCCAAAACGCTTTTGACGGCCTCCAAAATTTCTTGCAGCGGATTGCCCAGCGCTTGACGCACTTCCTCGCTGGTGATGGTTGCTTTTCGGGGCAGACCGCTGACGGCGTCGGCGCCGCTCAATTCGACGGATTGTTCTTCGTCCAAGGGATACGCGCTGCCCAGTTCGATTTTGAGCCGTTCGGCGGACGACAGTCCGATTCGCAGTCCGTAATGGCGGCGCAGATAGTCGACGATGGCCTGATCCATCCGGTCGCCGCCCACCCGGGCCGATTGAGCGGCCACGGTGTCGCCGAGACTCATCACGGCCACTTCGGTCGTGCCGCCGCCGACGTCGCACACCATGCTGGCCGTCGGTTCAGCGATCGGCAGCCCCACGCCGATCATGGCGGCAGTGGCCTCGGGCATGACCCACACTTGCCCGGCTCCCGCGCGATGCACGCTGTTGAACACGGCTCGCTTTTCGACCGGCGTGATGCAGCCGGGGACGCCGACCAACGCGCGAGGACGCAACCGCCAGCCCGGTCGCTGCGCCTTGCGGAAGAAATATCGCAGCATCGCCTCGCACAACTCGAAATCGGCGATCACGCCGTTGCCCAAGGGACGGACCACCGAGATCGAATCCGGCGTGCGGCCTTCCATTTGCTTGGCCAAGTGGCCGACGGCGCAGCCGCCCGACAGAATGCGCCCACTCGAACGTTCGACCGCCACCACCGACGGTTCGTTGAGCACCAGGCCCTCGCCGACTACGCAAACCAGCGTATTGGCCGTGCCGAGATCGACGGCCAAGTCAAGGCGGAACCGGTCAAGAAGGTTTCGCAAGTGGAGCATCCGTGCTCGTTGGGGGATTTAGGAATTTTGGGATTTAGGGATTTTTGGGACTGGCGGCTTTCCATCAATGAATTACGCGAGCCCGTGACCGAGGAGCGTGGAAAACTGGTTCAAGATCGCGCCGACGCGCGGTCCGCCCTGAAAATCGAAATCGTAAGTCCCCATCTCCAAATAGAGGAACAGGATGCCGATCAACACGGCCACCAGCGCGATCACCAAAAGGACCGTGTACAGGTCGGCTTTGGCGGGCGCTCGACGCGGCGCGGCGGGAGCGGAGAGCGACGGTTCTTGCGGATTATTCGATTTTCGAGGCGACACGGTCACCTTTCAACATGTTGCTGTTTTGGAACTTCGGATCAATTTTGCAGACCGACTTGTCGGGCGCGGTTTTGACGACTTCGATGCGTCCGACGTAGGTACTCTGTCCGCCGGACGACCGATACACCTCAAGCCGATGGCCCTTCAACAGGCCGTCGTCGGAGCCGATCGAAATCTCGACCAATCCGCCGCCCGGCGTGGCGGTGATCAACCCGTCGACCTTGGGCGGAACGTCGGAATAGTCGCGGCCCGGATCGAGCCCATATTTACGCAACAACTGCAACGCCTTGGCCAGGTCCTTGCCCAACTCCTCGGTTCGCTTGCGCAACAATTCTTTGTCGTTGAAGGTCTGGTTCAGTTCGTCGGTCTTTTTCACGACTTCCTTGAAGTGGGCGTCGCGGTCCTTTTGGGCCTCGGACACCTTGGTTCGCTGTTCTTTGACTTCGTTGCGATAGCCCGTCGCGTTGGCTTGCGTGGCGTTCATCGCGGCGACCGCCTCACGCTGGGTTTTCTCCAAATCGTTGTGCGTCTTCTTGAGCGAATCCAATTCAGCCAACGTCGCCACCAGGGTGCTTTCCAACGAGGCGACGGCTTGTTCCTTCGCCTTCCGCGCGGCGTCCATTTGCAGCTTCAGCTTCTCCGCCTGATCGGCCAGTTCCTTGTTCTTGTTCTGCTCGTTTTTCAGTTGCAACGCCAACCCCAAAGGCTTGTCGGGAGACGCCTGCTCGTTTTGCACCTCGTCGCGCCAATTGCGATGCGTCGCGTAAACCGCCATGGCAAAGGCCATGAACAGCACGCTGGTGATCAAAATCAATACGGTGAAAATCTTGCCAACAAGGTTCATGCTCAACCTGCTTGGGGTAATTGGCCGACCATGACGTGCGGAAAGACCGCCACGCCTTCCTTGTAGTATAACTTCGCCTAATTTCCCATGTCAACCAGAAGAAGCGTAAACCTGGTAAACTAGGCGGTTTACGGTCACGTTGTTGCGGGATGGGTTGCTGAGAGATACTTCTTTCGGGTGGTGACTTTTGAGGCGGTGCGAAGCACGTAGGCTTCCCGCTTGGGAAATGCGGCAAAACTGGTCGACATGACCATCCGAGCCCAAACAGGTCCGACGCGACCGACGGTGGCTTTGGGCATTGGGAATACGTCGCATTCGCTGGCCAAACGGAACGGCGATTGTTAAGATGGCGTCGGACCGGTTGGCAAACGGCCCCGTTTCCGCGAAAGATGGAGAAAAAACTCACCCCACCATCATGGTCACTACTCCGCGCTATCTTGTTGCGTTCCATCCGAAACGCATGTCGCATTTCTTTACGGACGTGTTGGTGATCGGAGGCGGTTTGGCCGGACTTCGAGCGGCGCTGGCCGTCGATCCGAAATTGTCCGTCGTGGCGATTGCCAAGCAGGACATTCAGGAGTCGAACAGCAATTACGCCCAAGGCGGCGTGGCGGCGGTGATGGACGCCGACGATCGCATCGAGGACCATGTGGCCGACACGCTGCAAGTGGGCGGCGCGCTGTGCGATCCCGAGGTGGTGCGTCGCGTGGTGGGCGAGGCGCCGCTGCGGATTCAGGAGCTTTTGGACTGGGGCACGCGATTCGATCACGCCGACGATCGGCTGGCGATGGGACGCGAGGGCGGGCACGGCCATTCGCGGATCGTCCATGCGTTGGGCGACGCCACCGGACGCGAGATCATGCGCGTAGTGATCCAGCGAGCCCGACAGGCCCCGAACGTTCAGCTTTGGGAAAACACGTTCACGTTGGATCTGTTGACGCTCGAGGACGCCTGTCGCGGCGCGCTGGTTTGGAACGATCGGCACGGCAAGACGATGATTTGGGCCAAGCAGACGATTTTGGCCACCGGCGGCGCCGGCCAGCTTTACCGCGAGACGACCAATCCGGACGTGGCCACCGGCGACGGCATGGCGATGGCCTATCGAGCCGGCGCGGAGCTGCGCGACATGGAGTTCATGCAGTTTCATCCCACGGTGCTCTACATCGCCGGCGGCAGTCGAAGCCTGATCAGCGAGGCGACCCGGGGCGAAGGCGCGTGGCTGGTCGATCGCTACGGGCGGCGGTTCATGGCCGATTATGACGCGCGCGGCGAGTTGGCGCCCCGCGACGTGGTCGCTCTGGCCATCGTCAGCCAGATGGAAAAAACAAAATATCCGAACGTTTACCTCGACATGACGCATCTCGATCCGGAGCGGGTGCGAAACCGTTTTCCCGGGATCGCCGCCGTGTGCGCGGAGTTCGATTTGGACATCACGCGGGATCGCATTCCCGTCCGGCCGGGCGCGCATTACATGATGGGCGGCGTCGTGGCCGACCTGGAGGGACGCACGTCGGTGCCGAACCTTTGGGCGGCGGGCGAAGTAGCCACGACCGGCCTGCACGGGGCCAATCGCTTGGCCTCGAACAGCCTGCTGGAGGCGTTGGTGTACGGCGTTCATGCGGGCGAAGGCGCGTCTCGGTTGGCGTCGCAGTTGCGCGACGATTTTTCGGTGTCGAAGATCGAAAACCCACCGGTGGTCGGACCCGTCGAACCGCTCAATCTGGCCGACATCCGCAATTCGCTGAAGAGCCTGATGTGGCGCAACATGGGCGCCCGACGCGACGCGGAAGGATTGACCGAGGCGTTGGAAAACATCAAGCATTGGGGGCGTTACGTATTGCCGCGGCAGTTTGCCGACCCGACCGGCTGGGAATTGCAGAATATGTTGTGCGACGCGCGATTGATGATCGAAGCCGCGCTGTTGCGACAGGAAACGCGAGGCGCCCATTTCCGCGTCGATTTTCCCAACACCGACGACCAGTGGCAGCGCCACACGTCGTTCCGAAGAGAAAGGGAATAGTCGGCGTTCGTGGGCGAATTTGCAAGCGGCCGGGCTGTTTTTTTGTTTTACCCTCGACACTCTACGTTCTAGTTTTTTATGGCGAACGCTCATTACGCGGATCATGCATGGCACGGCACAGTGACCGTGGTTGAAAATGTTTTGGTCGCTCGGGACACGTATCGCGTGCGGTTTGCGTGTCCGGAGATTGCGCGGCGCACGGTCCCCGGCCAGTTCGTCATGCTTCGGTTGGCGCAGTGCAACGATCCGCTGCTGGGTCGTCCGCTGGCCGTGTACGACGTAACGCCCGACGGCGCCGGAACGCCGCATTTTTTGGACGTCGTCTATTTGGTCGTGGGCAAGATGACGCGGCTGTTGACGGAGTTTTTCGCCGGCTCGCGTTTGGAGGTATGGGGGCCGCTGGGCAACGGTTTTGCGCCGACGCCGGCCGAACACCTGATCATGGTGGCCGGCGGAATCGGCCAGACGCCGTTCTTGACTCTGGCCCGGGAGCATCTCGGACAGCGCGTCTATGGCGATCCGCCGCGACAGGTGCCGCGAGCCCATCGGGTGACGCTCTGCTACGGCGCGAAAAACGCCGAATATCTGGCCGGCGTCGAGGATTTTCGCAGGGCGGGCGTGACGATTCAGTTGAGCACCGACGACGGTTCGCTCGGGCATCACGGGTTGGTGACCGAATTGATCGAGCCGGTGGTCGAACGCTCGACGTGGCCGTGCCGGATCGTTTGTTGCGGGCCCGAGCCGATGCTGAAAGCCACGGCCGCCGTGGCCGAGCGATTGGGGCTGCCGTGTCAGGTGTCGTTGGAGAGCCCGATGGCCTGCGGCTTGGGCGTCTGTTTCAGTTGCGTCAAGAAAATCCGCGACAGCTCGGGCAACTGGGACTATCGCCGCACGTGCGTCGAGGGCCCGGTGTTTGAGGCGGGCGACGTGGAGTTTTGAGCCATCGAGGGCGGACGGTCGAACGTCCGATTTTCGCGGTCCGCGGGGATGTTGTCCGTTGGATGCCGGGACGATCGACCACGGACAACCCGCCGCGATCTACTTGGTCTTGAGCTTTTTGACGCGAGCGGCCAACCGCGACTTCGTCCGAGCGGCGGCGTTGCGATGGATGGTCTTTTTGGCAGCCGATTGATCGAGCAACTTGGCGGCTGCGCGCAGCTCCGTCTCGGCGTTCTCGACGCTGCCGGAGGCGACCGCAGCGAGGACTTTCTTGCACTCGGTGTGGATCTCGTGTTTCGCGGCGCGGTTTCGCGTGCGGGCGACGATGCTTTGCTTCAGTCGTTTCTTGGCGCTCTTAATGTTCGGCATGTGGGGATCTCAGACTCAGTGGTTAGGTTTTAGTCCTGTGTAAGAAGAGGAAAAAAGGGAAATGGGAAAAAGGGAAAAAGCCAAACCGTCGCATCTGTTTCCCGTTTTCCCGTTCCCCCCTCTTACACGAAACGATCGGGTTAATCGGCGTCGGAACGATCCGGTGCGGGATTGGGTTCCTGCTTGACGCCGGACTCTGGATTCTCTCGCAAATGGGCGATTTTGTCCAGTAGCGCGGCGACGTCTTTATAGGTAAAATCGAGGCCGGCCAGGGTGGACAGGTATTTTTCGGCCGCGTCGACGTTTTTCAGGTGCAAAGCCAACCGGCCCGCCACGTATAGGGCCTTTTTCTTATTGTCGACGTCGCGGTCGGGAATCTCCTGGATTGCCAAGTCGTAATGGCTCATGGCGAGCCGATACTGCTTGATCTGCTGAAAACACTGGCCTAGGACCAGCATGCAGACCCCTTTACGGCGGGGGTCATTCTTGGCGCCCTGCAGCTCCCGAATCGCGTCATTGTACTGTTTGGTCAGCATGTAGCGATAGCCCAACTCGTAGCGGAAGGCTAGGTTGTTGGGATAGCGTTCGACCCGATTCTTGCAGACGTCCAATTCTTTTTCAAAATACTTCGCTTGGAATTTTTTCTTTTCGGCGGGATCTTTGGCCAGCGAGATTTGTTGGCGCAGCCGCCGGAGTTGGGAGTCCTCCCACTTCTCGCGGATTTCCATGTCGCCGTCGGAGACTTCGTAGGCCTTGCCCAGCAGGTCCTCGCTGTCCTGGTAGCGTTCCTCGTTGATGTAGTATTGGCTCAGTTCGAGGTAGTTGGCCAGGTTTTTGGGTTCGGCCAGAATTTTTTTGAGCAGCTTTTGCTCGTGGGTCTGCTCTTCCTGCTGTTGATTTCTGAGGCGGAGTTTTTTGGCCGTCTCGTCTTCGTCGCCGCCGAAGTCGCCACGCGACCGGGCCCTTCGTTCGGTCAAGACGGAGATGTTGCGAAGCGCCTCCTCGTCGGTCGGCCGGGCTTCTTCCACCCGATGCCAACAGGCGATGGCCTGATCGAATTGGCCGCGTTCGCCCAACGCCATCCCGCAAAGCCGATTGATTTCGGGGTCTTTGGGATCGGCGGTCAGTGCGGCGCGCAGATAGTACAATTCGTTTTCCCAATCGC
>JBDKTJ010000010.1:0-20240 GCA_039698075.1 Thermoguttaceae bacterium
ACTTGGATTTCCTGAATTCCCAACTGTTCGACGACTTCCTTCACGCCGCCGCGGACGCGAACGACCGGTTTGCCGCCGGGCTCGTTGTAGACTTCCATGTCGCGCCAGGAGATGCCGCGTCGCCAGCCGACGCCCAGCGACTTCAGGATGGCCTCCTTGGCGGCCCAGCGGCCCGCAAAATGTTGCGTGGCCTGCTTGCGGCTTTGGCAGTATTTGATTTCCTGCGGCGTATAGACCCGATTGATGAAAAGTTCGCCGTGTCGCTCGATCATTCGCGCGATCCGCAGGCACTCCGTGATGTCCGTCCCGATGCCAACAATTTCAGCCATTTCAAACCGACGCCCTTTTTTTGCGGTTTCAAGACGATTCCAACCCGTCGAGAATGGCGGCGACTTCGTTGCGACCGGCCGGATCGAGCCAGACTCGAACCATCGCCACCGAGCCGTCGGACTCTTCCCACGAAAGCTCGCATCGCGTCGGACCGCAGCCGCCTTGGCAGGCCGACAACCGAAATCGCGGCGACTGCAACCGGCCGATCTCGTCGACGCCGAATCGTTCGGCCAATCGCCGCGCGGTCGCTTGATCGAGTTTCGCGCCGCGAACGGCTCGATACCACGTTTTGCATTCGTTGCAGTACGGCGATTTTAGGGCGGGCAGCGTCACGAGCACGGCCGCCGCGACGATCAGCAGGGCGTCGATCGCCCAACTGAGCCACGCCGCTGCGCCGCGCGCGACATAGCCATAGGGCAGCGGCCGGCCTCGTTCGGCCTGGGCTTGCAGATACTCGCCGAAGCTCGGATGCATCTGTTGGGCGAATCCCGACAAACCGGGCGCGGCGCGATGTGCGTCATACGTCGTGCGATAGTTTTGGTAGTGAAGCCCCACGGTGGTGATTGCCGCCGAGAGCACGACGACCGCCAAAATCGTCGGTCGATGGCCGATGCCCGCGAATCGGACGACGCCGATCATCGCACTGCCGACGATCGTGCCCAGCAACAGCGGAAACACAATCGCCGGGGCGAAGTACATCTGCGCGACGTCGCCGACCCAGGCCCAAACGGCGCCCAGCACCAGGCCCGCGCAGACCGCCAGCCACAGCCCACGCCAAGTGAAGCGGCCCGCCTCGGGAGGGGATTGCGAGAACGAGATCGACGGTTTCGCGGTCTCCATTCCCTTATGCTATGAAAGTCCGAGGTTTTCCGAAAGCCCCGAGACAACCGACCGTCGCCCAAATTCCCCTTCTCACAAGCCGTCACGATCGTCCGATCGCCAGCCCCCCATCGACCGGCAGGCAGACGCCGGTCACAAAATCGTTTTCGAGCAGAAACACCGCGGCCTCGACGACGTTTTCCGGCCGACCAAGCCGCTTCAGCACCGTGCCGGCCACCGTGTCTTGGATGTCGTGCGTCGCGGGGTCGTCGGGTTTCAGGATCGGGCCGGGCAGGATGCAGTTGACGCGGACGTTCGGGTTGCGATGGGCCAATTCGACAGCCAGCGCCCGGGTCATGGCGGGGATCGCGCCTTTGCTGACCAGATAGGCCGATTCGTTCAAACCGGGCCGGGCGACGGCCGCATCGCCGATCGTCACGATCGCTCCGCCCTCGGGCTGTCGGACCATGGCCAGGCCCGCTCGCCGGCAACACCAAAACGTTCCCGAGGTGTTGACGTCCCACTGCCGTCGCAGATCGTCCGCCTCGAGTTGCTCCAAAGGTTTTTGTTCCCAAACGGCCGCGGCGGTCACCAGCGCGTCGAGCCGACCGAACCGTTTTAGCACGTCGTCGAAAAGTCGGTCGATCTGACCGGGATCGGCCAGGTCGGCCGAAAAGGCGGCGGCCTGAATCCCGCGACGCTCCAACTGCGCGACCGTCGCGTGGGCCTCATCGGCCGAGCGGTGGTAATGCAGAGCAAGGGCGTAGCCGCGATCGGCCAGCGCCATGGCCACGGCGTTGCCGATGCGACGCTTGCCGCCGCCGGTGATCAACGCGATTTTGCCGTTCATGGGAGTTCCTGAAAATAGTCGGCCAGCGCGTCGCGCCAGTCGGGCATCGACGGGCCGCCCAGTCGCGCGTAGGCCGTTGTGTCGAGCACGCTGTACGAGGGTCGCGCCGCCGGCGCGCCGTACTCGGCGGTCGTGATCGGTCGAATCGTCACGGGCAGCTTTGCGCGTCGAAAGATTTCGGCGGCAAAATCACGCCATGTCGTCTCGCCGGCATTGGTGACGTGATACGTTCCCCAAGGCGCCGGACCGCCGCCCTCGACGCCGGTCAAAAACAATACGGCCCGGGCCAGATGCGGCACGTAGGTCGGCGTGCAATGCTGATCGGCCACGATGGCCAACTCTCGGCGTTCGCGTCCGAGCCGAAGCATCGTCCGCACGAAATTGACCGCCCGAGCGTCCGTCGGCCTCGCATACAGCCCGCAAGTCCGAACGACCCAGTGCTTCGGATAGCTGGCGGCGATTCGCTCGCCTTCGAGTTTCGTCCGTGCATAGACGCCTTGCGGCGAGGTCGGCTCGTCCTCACGCCAGGGACGCGTCGGCCGCCGATCCGCGCCGAACACGTAGTCGGTGCTGATTTGCAGCAGCGGGCAATCGAGCGACCGGCACGCCTCGACCAGCGAGGCCACCGCGCCGGCGTTGACCGCTCGGCATCGGTCGGGCTCGCTCTCGGCCTTGTCGACCTGCGTGTAGGCGGCGCAATGCAAAATGGCCTCCGGCCGAAGGGCCAGCATCCGCTCGACCACGGCCTGCGAGTCGGTCAGATCGAGCGTGTCAATATCCAACGGAACGGCCCGGCCGCCGAGCTGCCGGCAGAGTTCGCTTCCAAGTTGTCCGTTGGCTCCGGTGACGACGATTGACATGAAATTGGTTGGAACTGAGAGGCAAAAATCGAAAAAACAGTCGGACACGCCGAGGCAATGAATATATAGGTTAACACAGGGCGGCAGGGCCGCCAACCAATGCGAGCTACCGCTCGGAATAATGCACCCGCTCCCGTTGGTCGCTGATCTTTGTAAAAAAGTTCACGATCTTTGGGAATAGTAGTACAGAAGGGTTTTTCCGACAAGTATCCGTGCGGCATTTCGACCGACGACGGTCCCGGTGGTTCGCACCGGCAAAAACCGGTACAATCAGTCTGCCGACGAAACGCATGGCGGCGACGCCTGCTTCCGATGCTCCGTTGTGTGGAAAACGTCGATGTTGCGAGGACTTGTTTTCGACATCCGAGAGTTCGCCGTTCACGACGGGCCGGGCATCCGCACGACCGTCTGTCTGAAGGGCTGCCCGCTGCGTTGCTCGTGGTGCCACAATCCCGAGGGAATCTCGTCGTCGCCGCAGACGTTGACGGGCGTCGCGGGCGTCCGAACCGCCGGGCAATGGTTCGACTCGGACCGCTTGGCCGTGCTGTTGAACCGTCAAGCGGACGTGTTGCGCAGCGGGCATGGCGGAGTGACGTTCTCCGGCGGCGAACCACTCGCGCAAGCCGCGTTCGTGGCCGAGGTGATCGAGCGGCTCGACCGGCTGCACACCGTGTTGGACACCTCGGGCTATGGGGACGAGGCGGATTTCCGCCGGTTGGCCGCAATGGTCGATCTCGTGCTGTTCGACCTGAAGCTGATGGACCCGGTGTTGCATCGCCGCTACACGGGCTGCGACAACGCCCCGATCTTGCGGAATTTTGAGCGGCTTTCGACGCTGTCGACGCCCTATATCGTTCGCGTTCCGATGACGCCGGGGGTGACCGACGCGCGGGCCAATCTGACCGCGATGGCCGAGTTTTTGCGCGATCGGCCGAACTTGCAGCGGGTTGAGCTGCTGCCGTACAATCGGGCGGCCGGCGGAAAATACGCCGCGGCAGGCATGGCGTTCGAGCCCGGCTTCGACGAGACGCAAGCGGCAAGGCCCGATCTGACCGTCTTCAAAACCTGCGGCGTCCCGGCCGTCCTTGCGTGAATGAGCGACGCCCCTCGGATCGCATCAGACGCATCGAAAACCAGGTCGGACGGCCCCGATCAAACTTGCTGGCCGTCACAGTTTTCGAGGTGCAGAATTTTTTGATTTCGCCGGGCGTGGCGACCACCTTCAAACGGGGTGTTGAGCCAAATTTCGACCAGCCGATCGGCCAGTTTTTCACCCAAAAGATCGCCCGACAGGCACAACACGTTCAGATCGTTGTGGCGGCGACTGATCTCGGCCGTGACGTCGTCGTGGCACGGAGCCGCTCGGACGCCGGGGATCTTGTTGGCCGCGATGCACATGCCGACGCCCGTGCCGCAGACCAAAATGCCGCGATCGACCTCTTTTTTCGACACTTTGCGGGCCACCAACGCGGCAATGTCCGGATAATCGACGTCTTGCCCGTCGTGAGAACCGACATCCACGACTTCCTGCCCAAGACTCTGCAGAAAACCGATCAATTTCGCCCGCAGCTCCACGCCGCGGTGGTCGCTACCAACCGCAATTCGCATCTTGGCCTCCGCGTGTCCTCCGAAAACCCTATATTAATCGTCCGCGTCGTGCAACGCAATGTCAAGTCGGCCCAATGGGGGGGGCGATCGTGCAACGGTCCATCGCGGCCGTTCCTGACGTCCTCGGACCGCGGACTGACCGTCTGTTTTACGGCGTCGGCATATTGCGGAGCGTCCGCCACTGGTCGTCGGGCGCCGGACCGAGAATGCCCACCAATTGGCCTGCCGGATCCAGGGCCGCGATCTCCTCCGCGTCGACGTCGTGTCGGGCGATCGTCTGGCCGTTGCGGATGCGCGTGACCTCATCGGACGTGAGCAACGCCTGCGGCAGCGATTCGACCGCTCGCAGCGGCGGCTCCACGTAGCGGGTCCATTGGTCGGCGGTCAGCCAATCCAGCTCGACGGATTGCTCGACCCGAAAACGTCCGACGGCGGTTCGTTGCAGGGCGGTCATGACGGCGGCCGTGCCCAGCGATTCGGCCAAGTCGCGTCCCAGCGAACGGATGTACGTGCCTGCCCCGCATTCCACCTCCAAAACCAACTCGGGATATTGGTACGATCGGATCGCGATTCGGTGGATCTCGACCGGCCGGGGTTTCATTTCGACGGGCCGACCCTGTCGAGCGAGGCGATAGGCCGGGCGACCTTGGATTTTGATCGCCGAAAACGCGGGCGGACGTTGTTCGATTCGGCCCACGAAACCGTGGGCGGCCGCTTCGATCTGCTCCAACGTCGGTTGCGGCGCGTTGGGCAACTCGACCACGTCGCCCTCGATGTCCTCGGTCGGACTTTGCCGGCCCAGCCAAAAGACGCCGACGTACTGTTTTCGCATGCGTTGGACGTATTCGACGAGCCGAGTGGCGGCGCCGATGCAGACCACCAACACGCCCGACGCCAGCGGATCGAGCGTGCCGGTATGTCCGGCCCGGAGCGGTCGGGAGAGTCGTTCGACCCGATTGACGACCTGCCGGGACGTCATTCCCGTCGGCTTATTCAGCGGAATCAGCCCGCCGTCGCGAGGCAAATTGGGAGACGTTGTGATAGTCATTACATCATTTACATTCGTTTGGGTCCGTTATACAATAAAAGGCGTCGGATGCGAAGGTCGCCCGGCGTCCCGCCTTCCGTAGTCCCACCTCACCAATTCCCACCTCCGCGAGAAGGAGCATCCTCATGAGATTGACCCGAATTTCGGCGTCACGTCGTCAATTTCTTCAAGGCGGTCTTGCCGCTGCGGCCGCTTGTTGCGCTCCGACCTTGGTGCCGTCCTCCGTGTTCGGCGCTTTGGCCCCAAGCAATCGGATTCACGTCGGGGTGATCGGGATGGGCAACCAGAGCGGCTCGGTCGTGCCGGCGTTTCTCGACCAACCGGACGCCCAGGTCCTGGCTGTTTGCGACGTGAACACCGGAAGCCACGGCTACAAGACGCCCAAGCAATTCTTGGGTCGAGAGCCGGGCCGGGACAAGGTCAACGCCTATTACGCCCAGAAGAACGACGCCGGCCAGTATAAGGGTTGCGACGCCTATCGAGACTTCCGCGAGGTGATCGGTCGATCGGACATCGACGCCGCCGTGATCATCGTGCCCGACCATTGGCACGCCCTGATGACCGTCGCCGCCGCCAAAGCCGGCAAGGATATTTATTGCGAAAAACCGCTGTCCTTGTGTATCCAACAGGGCCAAGCGATGGTCAAGGCCGTGCGCAAGTACAACCGTGTGTTGCAAACCGGCAGCCCTTGGCGTTCCAATCCGCTTGGCCAGCGCGTGGCTGAGTTGGTGCGCAACGGACGGATCGGAAAGGTCCAGCGCGTGTTGGCTCATCTGCCCGTGGTGAACGCCGTGAGTCCGGGGCCCGGTTGGAAGCCGATGCCCGTGCCCGAGGGATTGGATTATCCGATGTGGCTTGGTCCGGCGCCCGACGCCCCGTATCACAAAGACCGCTGTTTGTATCGTTTCCGGTTCATTTTGGACTACTCGGGCGGACAAACCACCAATTTCGGCGCGCACGCAAACACCTTAGCTCAATGGGCTCTCGGGACCGACCAGAGCGGGCCGGTCGAGTTCGAGGACGCCGGTTCCGAGTGGTTCCTGCCCGGCGATTTATTCACCGCGCCAAAGGTAGTTGCGTTCCGGGCCCGATACGCCGGCGGCGCCGAGGTGGTTTTTACGACGGGCAAGCAGCAAGGAATTAGCGTTCGGTTTGAGGGGACGGAAGGATGGATCGAGGTCGACAACCAAGAGATTCGCTATTCATCCGACGCTTTGAAGGAGGCCAAGATCGGGCCCGACGACGTTCATCTGGCGCCGCGGCTCGAACTGCCGCTGCCAAAGTCGAAGGAACACGAAATTTTCCATCGTCATGTGCGTAACTTCCTAGACTGCATGAAGTCGCGCAAGGATCCGATCGAGCCGGTCGAGGTGGGCCATCGCGTGGCGACGATCTGCCACCTGGGCAACATCGCCATGAAGTTGCGGCGTAAGATCCGCTGGGATCCCAAACAAGAGGCGGTCATCGGCGACCCGCAAGCCGCCGCGATGTTGAGCCGTCCGATGCGAGCGCCCTGGACGCTGTAGACTTCAAAAACAACTCACACGGCGGTCCGGCGCCCGTCACGGCGTCTGAGCGGCGGCCGACATCACGGCTGTCGCGGCGTCGGATGCGGCCGTCGTCGGCGCGACGCGAAAGGCTTGGCACTCGGCCAGCGTTTTTTCCACGCGCTTGTCCAGTTCGTCGAGCCGCGCAAGCAAGTCCTCATGCCGGGCTTCGAGGTCCAACAGCAAATTCAGGCAAGGCATCCGAGCGTCCATGACCGTGGTGTGGTTTTGCCGAGCGGATCATCACCGGCTCTGGTAAAACCCATCGGCCAGCCGGGCCCTTCGGAATCAGCCGACTTTGAGGCCGACGGCCGTGTAAAACCAAACTGGGAAAGATGTTACGGATATTCCGATTTTTTAGCGATCAACGTGCCTAGCGAGGGGGGCAAGAAAAAAACGCCCGGCATTTATCGTCCTCCGTCGGATCGGTCGATATGGGGTGGACAGACCCCGGGCGGTGGTGTACATTGTAGGGCTCAGCGGGATCGAAACAGTTCGATCCCTCCTACTGGCAACCTGTTTTGGTGTTTTTCACCCAAAAGGAGGAGTGCGTGGTCAAGCTGACGTTGCGCGAGCGTGAGTCCATTCAAGAGGCAGTGCGGCGGTTCCGAAAACTGGTCGAGCGAAGCGGAATCAAAAAAGAGATGCGTCGCCGCGAATACTACGAAAAGCCCAGCGAAATCAAGCGGCGAGCTCGTCTGCGGGCCGAGCGTCGAAGTCGACGCGGCAGCACCATGAGCCACGGACTGTAAGCCGTTCGCCCGGACTTTGCTAGACAGTTCGCTCGGACTCTGCCAGACAGGCGGCCAACCTGTCCCTCTCCTATCCGTTCAGCGATGGCCTTTGCCATGCGCCTCGTGGTCGGCGGCGTTCGTCCGACCGATCTTCCACTTCGCACGCAGCGAATCCGCCATGGCGGCGTCGCCCTGCTCTGCAGCCAACGCGATGGCCTGCTCCACGGCTTGCGCAGCCTCGTCCGATCGGCCCACGGCGGCCAACGCAAGGGCCAACGTCTCCAACGCGATCGGCGACCGCTGACGGGATCGTTCCACGGCGCGCTGCGCCACTTGCACGGCTTCCGCTCCGTTGCGCACCGCGGCGTCGGGGCAAACGGCCAGCAGCAACACCAGTTGGCGAACCGTCGCCGGATCGGTCGGATCCAAACGCACGGCCTCTCGCCACGGACCCACGGCGTCGCCATAACGACGTTGTTGACGAAAGATCAGCCCGAGGTTGCGATGCGCGCCGGCGTAGTCGGGCCGAACGGCCACGGCCCGCTGAAAACATGCCACGGCTTCGTCCCATTGTCCGCGCTGGGCCAAAAGGCTTCCAAGATTGTTGAGGGCCTTGAATTGGTTCGGATCGGCGGCGATGGCCGCGCGATACTCGGCGATTGCCTTATCGAATTGCCCTTGCTGGGCCCTCGCGATGGCGAGATTGCAATGGGCCTCGGCCAATCGGTCCGAAAGTTTTAGGGCCGCCTCGAACTGCCCGATCGCCTCGTCGCGACGCCCCTGCGACAACAACGCCAGCCCGAGATTGTTTCGTGCAAAGGCGTTGTCCGGCGCACAGGCCAACGCCCGACGCCAAAGCGTCTCGCTGTCCTGCCAGAAGGACGTCTGTCGCCAAGCGCACGCGGCCAGCACGACCACCCACGCTATCGCCGCGGACTGCAACACGAGCCGGACGTTCGGATACGCCTGCCAGGTCTCCCAGATGCCCCAGGCCAGCGCCATCGCCAGCCCGATTTGCGAAAGATAGGTGTAACGATCGGCCATGGCTTGCGAGCCGACCTGGACCAGGCCGATCATCGGCGTCATGACGACAAGAAACCAAAACCAACCGACCGTCGCATAGGGCGCTCGTCGACGGACGGCCACGGCGGCCACGGTTGCGGCAACCAGCAACGTCGCCGCGGCGCCGACTCGGCCGGGCGTTAAGTCGCTTGGTGCATACGGATAAAAAACGGCCAATCCGACCGGATAGAAAAACTCTCGCAAATACGTCGCGTACGCCACCACGGCGTTGGCCAATCGCGCGCCGACCGGAACCGCATCGAACGAAGCGGTCGCCGAACGTTGGGCCCAAAGCGTCACGAGGCACGAAAGCAGCGTCAGTCCGAAAAGCGGAAGTTTTTCGAGAATGGGATGAAACGTCAGGGATCGGGCGTTCGAGACGCCGGGCCAAGACTTCCCCAATCGGCCGAGCGGCCAAACGTCGAGCAACAAAAGCACCAACGGCAGCGTCACCAACGTCGGCTTGCTCATCAATCCCAACGCGAACAGGACCACGACGGACAAGTATCGCGGCCACGAAAACTCTCGACGCGCGTAACCGGCGTAGGCCCAGAGCGTCATGGCGAAAAACAGCCCGCCGAGAATGTCCTTCCGTTCGGCCACCCAAGCGACCGACTCGACGCGCAACGGATGGACGGCGAACAGCAGGGCCGCGAGCGCGCTGGGCCACACGGCGCCGGTCATCCGCTGAAACGCCAACAGCAGCATGACGGCCGTCGCGGCGTGCAGCAGCACGTTGGTCCCGTGGTGCCCCCACGGACGCAGACCGTAAATCTGGCAATCCGCCATGTGCGAAAGCCAAGTGATCGGATGCCAATTGGCGGCGTGCGAGGCGGTGAGGGCCCAGCAGGTCCCCGACGCGCTCAGTCCTTGCGCGACGGGCGGATTTTCGTATACGTAGCGATCGTCGTCGAAATTGACGAACGAATGACGAAGCGTCGGCGCGAACACCGCCAGAACCACGATCGCCGCCAGTCCGCAGACGACGGGCAACGCCGCGGAATGTTTTGAGCGTGGTGGGCGGATCGGCCGATCGGCTTCCATGGTGACCTGCTACCGCTTGGCGAAAAACGCCCCGAATTGCTCGACGATGTAGTCCAACTGCGGATCGCTCAAGCCGGGGTACACGCCGATGAAAAACGTTCGGTTCATGATCGCGTCGGTGTTCGCCAGATCGCCGACGACCCGGCAGCGAATGTCCATGTAGGCCGGGTGGCGCGTCAAATTGCCGCCGAACAGGTTGCGCGTTTCGATCTTGGCCGCCTCCAGATGCGCGGTCAGTTCGTTGCGCGTAAAATCGGCGTCCTCGCGCACCGTCAGCACGAACCCGAAGTAGGACGGCTCGCTGCGGGCGGGCGTCTCGGGCAGCAGAAGCCGATCGGCGTAAGGCGCAAGCCCTTCACGCAGCCTCGCCCAATTGCGACGCCGCGCGGCGATGAAGCCCGGCAGCTTTTTCAGTTGCGCGCAGCCGATCGCGGCCTGAATGTCCGTCGCCTTCAAGTTGTAGCCGATGTGCGAGTAGACGTATTTGTGGTCGTAGCCGAACGGCAGCGTGCCGAACTGCTGGCTAAACCGCTTGCCGCAAGTGTCGCTGTGGCCGCTCGGGCAATGGCAGTCGCGCCCCCAATCGCGCATCGAGGTGGCGATCCGGGCCAACCGGCGATCGTCGGTCACGACCGCTCCGCCCTCGCCCGTCGTGATGTGATGGGCCGGATAGAACGAGCACGTGGCCAAATCGCCGAACGTGCCCACATGCCGGCCGTCCAGCCGTGTGCCCAAGGCGTCGCAGCAATCCTCGATCAGCCAAAGGCCCCGTTGCCGGCACAAATCGGCCATCGCCGCGGCGTCGAACGGCACGCCCATCGCGTGGGCGATCGCCACCGCTTTCGTCTTCGGACCGATCGCCTCGGCCACCGCCGCGACGCTCGGGACGTATGTGCCCAGGTCCACGTCGACGAAGACCGGGACCGCCCCGTTCTGCAAAATCGGGTTCACGGTCGTCGGAAATCCGGCCGCGACCGTGACGATCTCGTCGCCGGGCCGGATACGCCGCTCGCCCAACAACGGCGAAGTGAGCGAACTGAGAGCCACCAGATTGGCCGACGAGCCGGAGTTGACGAACAGAGCCGTTTCGACCGGGAAAAACGCGGCCAGATGCGACTCGAACTCCTCGGCGCAAGGACCGGCGGTCAGCCAGAAATCGAGCACGGCGTCGACGGCCCGGGTCATCTCATCGGCGTCGAACACCCGGCCGCCGTAGCGGATCGGGCTGCGGCCGGGCACGAACGGCCCAACGGCCAGCTTCTCGCCGCAATACTCGGCGACCAGTTTCAGAATTTCGCGTCGTTTGGATTCGAGGTCTTGCATAAGCGTAAACGACCATGCGTCGGATGCGTCCGAAACGCATCACGAGGCGGTCTCTTCTTGTTGGTTGTCCGTTGCCGGTTCGTCGAAATTGATCCGTTCCTTTTCGACCACCAGCGGCCGATGGAGCACTTGGGTGTGGATCGCGCCGATGTATTCGCCCAGAATGCCGATGAAAAACAGTTGCACGGCGGAAAAGAAAAAGATGCCGATGACCAACGGGGCCATGCCAACTTGGAAGTTGTTCCAGAAAATCAGTTTGTAGACGAAATAAACGACTGCGGCCAAAAAGCTGAAAGCGCCAAGGCCAAAGCCGGCGAATGTGGCCAAGCGAAGCGGAACCCTGGAATGGTTCGTAATGCCCAGCATGGCAATGTCGTAGAGCGCATAAAAATTGTTCTTTGTGAACCCTCTTTTTCGCACGGGCTGTTTATAGGGAATTTCCGCGCGTTCAAATCCGATGTCGCAAATGAGTCCTCGAAAATAGGGATAGGGATCTTCGATGGTGCGTAAGATTTCGACCACTTTTCGATCATACAGCCCGAAGCCGGTGAAGTTCTTCACCAAAGGCACCGATGACAGTCTTCCGATCAAGTAGTAATAGAGTTTTCTTATGGCGAAAAAAATCGCCGACTCTTCGCTTTCCGTTTTCACGCCGACTGCAATTTTGTAGCCGGCTTCCCATTTTTCGACGAACTTGGGAATCATTTCAGGCGGATCTTGGAGATCGGCGACCATCGTAATGACGGCGTCTCCCCTCGCCTGTAAAAATACATGATGCGGAGATCGCGTGTTGCCAAAATTGCGTGTGTTAAAAATTATTTTGATACGATGGTCGTCAGCCGCCAGTCGGCGAAGAATCGCCGGAGTATTGTCCGTCGAGGCGTTGTCGATGATGATATGCTCGTAATCGTAGTCCTTGAGTTTCTCGACGACCTCGCGCACTTGCTGGCAAAGTTTCTCCACGTTCTCTTCTTCGTTATAGCAAGGCGTCACAATGGACAGCAACTTTTTTTTCTGGTTCGCCAACGCATGCGTCATAAGGTTGCGTCCTTATTTTGGAGCCATTTTAAAGTTTCTCGAATTCCCGCGTCAAAAGAATAATCCGGCTGAAAACCGGTGTCTCTCGTCAGCTTTGTGATGTCGGCGCACAAATACATGATTTGCCCGACAGGGTATTCTTTGTCGCCAACGTTCAACTTCACCGATGGGGCGACGATGTCGCGGATTGTCTCGAAATAATCGCGCAGCCGACTCGCTCGGCCAGAGCCGACGGGATAAATTGCGCCATGCTGCCCTTTTTCGGCAACGAAATACAATGCTTTCGCACAATCGCCGGAAAAAATATAATCCCACGATTGTTCGGCTTTGGTCAACGACGGACTTTCGCCCCGCAACAGCGAGCGAATGCAATACATAATGCCGGTGTCTTCTTTGTCATACGGTCCATAGACACTAAGAATGCGGCACCAACAATGGCGCATTCCCAGCTTCGCGGATAATTGCAAACTCAGTTTTCCAGCCGCGTATTTTGCAATTCCATAGCTCGTTTCCGGATTCGTCACGGTATTCTCGGAAAGCGGCGATTCCGCCCGACCGTATTCCGCCTGAGAACCGGCGCCGACGAACACGCCGCAACCCAATGCATGGGCCGTCTTAACGGCATTCAGCGTGTGCAGGATCGATTGCGTTTGGGCAACGGGATCCTGCGTCATTTCTCGCGACGCCGCATTCCAACCGAGATGAAAAAACGCATCGTAGTCGTGCGGCAAAATCTCGACAAGCGACGACAACGCATCAAGATCGCATTCGACAAGGCGAATGTTTTCAGAAACGGGAACATTCGCAATTCTCTTTGATTGGGGGCGCGTCACCGCCGTTACGGAAACGCCGCGCTCGGCAAGATATTTTGCCAAAGCAACCCCGATAATGCTCGTAGCGCCTGTAAGAATCGCTCGCTTCATACTTGCATGATCCGACCGCGGTCATCCCGAGTGTAAGGAACGTCGCTTCTGAAGTTTTACAAACAGTCCCTTCTTTGCACTTTATTGATACTCGGTTTAGTAGTGCAACACTTCCAGATTGTTCTCGCTAAAAAAGGCCTCCCGCGACCAGCCTTCGGTCGGCGCCCGCGGCTTGGTTGCATTCGTATTCTGAACCTCAACAGGAAAGAAAAGGCTTTTGCAAAAATCCGGTTATCGGATGTAATCTTTTTCCGTGAAAACTTCCTGATACGGCACGGGAGGCTGCTTTCCTTCCAACTTGCTGATGTAATTGTCCAAGAATTCCCCCTTAACGCTTCCAAGGCATGTTTCCTGGCGATTGCCGAAGAATCGAATGTTCATGCCGCGTTCCAAAATGTCCTTGAGCGGTTCTTCAAAGAAATTGCCGATCGAAATGTGAATCCAGGGGCACGGCATGACGTCGCCATACCGCGTGATTGACACCATTCGCTTTACCGCGATGCAGCCCAAATCCAAGCCGTAAGCAGGCACGAGATGCGTGAAGGCATGGTAACGTTTTTCCAATTCCCGCACGTGCGCCAAATCTTCTTGCGTTAGCAGGATATCCGTTCGACCCTCCCACTCTCCGGCCGGCTTTGCCAGCATCATGACCACGCCAACCCCGAGTTTTTTCGTAAACTCCAGAAAATCGATGAATTCCTGGGAATAAGCGCGCTCCTTGGTAACCACCGTATTTAGAAGAACGGAAAGCCCCGCCTTAAGCGAAGCGTCAATGGCCTTCAGCACGCGTTCGTGCGACCCCGGCTTGCGGCGGAAATCGTCGTGTTCCTGCGGCGAAATGCTGTCGAGGCTCAAATGCACCTTTTCCACGCCGATGCTCTTCAGATGCCGGGCCTTTGCATCATCCAATAGCCACCCGTTGGAATCACTTGCAATGAAAAACTTATTGGGATCAATCGCCATCACCAATTCGTCGAAATCGGGAAATAACAGCGGTTCGCCGCCAGTAATCGTGACATGAGCCAAACCGATTTCGTCGGCTTGCCGCGAAAGTTCCCTCACGTCTTCGAGCGTGAAGTGACGCCGTTGCTTATCCATCTTGCTGGTGCAACAATGCCGGCAATGAAAATTACACCGATAATCATATTGAAACTGCAAAATGGCGATGCTTTCGCCACGCATTGCCTTTGCGGCGTAATTCATCACCTTTTCATAAACGCGAGGGCGCGTGTTTTTAAGATATTCGCGTTTCTTTTGTTCAACGTCCGTAAGTGGAATCTGATGGATTGGCATTGCAATGCCTTGGGAAATGGAGTGTTTAAATATGGCTTTTATATATTTCATGAACACAAATAAGATTTGGCGGACACTTTTCGTGCCACATCAAATAACCCGCGTCCGTGTTCTTCAACCCCGTATTCGCTGGAATAAAATCCTTGGAAACGAAACAACGATATAAAAATGAAATAAAATGTCCCCGGGTCTTTCGCGATGGATGCATGAACTGATTGACGGCGATCGGATTGGGATCGACTCGAACCTCCGTTCCTATTTCCGTTTCAGCCACCTTTTGCACCCGAGTTTCCAATCGTTCCCTGAATCGCAATATGCCGCCCGGCACATGCCAGCCCGTGCCGGCGTAGGGATCGTCGCGCCACGCCAACAAGGTTCGACCTCGTTCGTCCTTGACAAGAAGGTCTACATTCACCAATGGCAGAAGCCGGCTGGCGAACAGGAACACATCAAGCGGCAATCCTTTTGTCGAATCAGGAACTTGCTCGTCCAAAAAATCAATCGCCTCGTTGATATTCATGATACACTCGACTCTTGGGCATTCTCTATTATAGGCTCCATGTATTACGATTCCAACGGGTGTATCAACATCTGTTTCTTAAAGTCCTCGCGGTCCAAAAACGGCCACAGATCTTCCATCGGGGCCGATTCCATCAGGCCGTCGGCCCTCTGACGCGAGCTGACCCTCGGCGCCGTTCGCTGGTTCGGCGAAATGTGGACGTCGCACACCACCGGACCCGGCGTTTCCATGATCTCTCGCACCTGTTGGCGAATATTCGCATGGTCGCGGATTTCGGCGGTCGGCAGCCCGTAGGCCGTCGCGATTTTTCGCATGTCGGGCAGCGACAGTCCGCTGCCGAAACTGCTGGCCACGTAACGGCCCTCGAAATACGCCCGCTGCGTCGATTGGATCGAAGCATACCCGGCGTTGTTCAACACGAACAGTTTCAGCGGCAACTGGAGCCGATGCACCGTCTCCAATTCCTGGATGTTCATCTGGACGCCGCCGTCGCCGTCGATGCAAACCGTTCGACGCCGCCCCGACGCCACGCACCCGCCGAGGGCCGCCGGAAGCCCAAAACCCATCGGTCCGAGCCCTTCGGTGTTGAACACCCGAACGCCGGCCGGGACGCGAAACGCCTGCATCGTCACTTCGCTCGATCCGCCCGAACTGCCGGGGATCAGCACGTCGCCGGCCTGCATCGATTCGGCGATCACGTCGACCAGCACGTAGTTGTTCACGCCCTCGGTTTCGTTCCAATACTCCTGCAGGATGATCGGGAACCGCGATTTCCACTCGCGGCATTTCGCCCACCACGCGGCCCGCGGTTTTCGAACGATCCGATCGCGCTCGGCGAGCATCGCACGGAGAAAATCGCCGGCGTCGCCGCAGATGGGCAGGTCGATCGTCATTTGCAGTTTTCGGATCTCCGCCGGATCGACGTCGACGATGATTTTCTGGGCTCCACGCGCAAAGGCCGCGTGGTTGTAGGCGGTCTGGCCCAGATCGAGCCGCGCGCCCAAGGTCAGCAGACAATCGGCGTTTTGCTGCGCGAAATTGGCCGCCCGCTGACCCACCGCTCCCGGCCGACCGACGTACAGCGGATCGTTTTCGGCCAGCAGGTCCATCGCCTTCCAGGTGGTCAAGACGGGAATGTCGAGCAGTCGGACCAGCTCCAAAAACGGCTCGACCGCGCCGGCCAATCGGACGCCGTTGCCGACCAACACCGCCGGCCGCTCCGACTCGTTCAGCCGGCGGATCGCCTCGATGGCCGACGGCCGCAAGTCGGGCTTCGTCTCGGCCAACTCGCTCGGATCGAATCCCGGCAGCGACGCCTCGTCGATTTCCGCCGCTTGGACGTCCAGCGGAATGTCGATCCACACCGGACCCGATCGGCCGTGGGTGGCCAGATAGACGGCCTTTTCAAAGTGGTAGCGGATGGATTGCGGGTCGTCGATCTTGACCGCATATTTCGTGATCGGACGGACGATGTCGACGATGTTGATCTCTTGAAAGCCCATCTGGCGAACGCCGCGGCCGTCCATCAAGTCGGGCCGTTTCACTTGGCCGGACAGGACCAGCACGGGAATCGAATCGAGCCACGAGCCGGTCACGCCCGTGATGGCGTTCGTGCCGCCCGGCCCGGTCGTGACCAACGCGACGCCGAGCCCGCCGGTGTATTGCGCGTAAGCGTCGGCCGCGACGGCGCAGGCCTGCTCGTGCAAGTTGCAGGTGAACTCGAGCCGCTTTTCGCGTCCGAGCGAATCGACCAGGTGCATGCAACCGCCGCCCGGCAACATGAACACATGCCGCACGCCGGCGTCCGCCACTCGTCGAAATACGTAATCCGAAAGCTTTGCCATGAGGGGTTCCGTTTACAACGTCGTCAAACGATCGAGCACCGTCGCGACGTTCGACGAGGCCTCGTTCCAGGGCCGCGGAAAACACAGCGTTTGGATGCCCAACGATTCGGCCGAGGCCAAATTGCGAGGGTCGTCGTCGACCAACAGGTCCACGTGTTTCCACTGCTCGAGCGATTGGCCTTTCGTGCGGTCGTACTCCGGCAGATTTTCGCCGGGCCGAAACGACGGCACGACGTGGAACGTCCGGATCCAACGGCCGAAATGCCGCATGCACCACCAAGCCGACCATGGGGCCGCCGCCATCGGCACGGCCGTCACCGCGATGTGCCGAAACCGCTGGCCGTGACACTCGAACCAAGCCAGCGCCGCGTCGGCAGGCGGCATCTCCCGAGCTGCATTCGATTGCCGAAACGCATCGAGCGACGCCCGATACTCGGACAATTCACAACGCAAGATTTTGCACGGCGGGTTCTCTCGCAACGCCTCATAACGCACCGAACAGTCCGGATGCGCCGGACGCCACGCGCGCTCGAGCCAGGTGCGCGTGAAGTCGTTCAGCACGTCGTCGATGTCCCACGCGATGGTTTTCATCGGGTTGTGAATCGTTCTCTTTTCAGTCCAACCAATAGGTCAACAGGCTCTTGCGATGTTTGTTCGCCGCGATGGCCGGGTCCGTATAATACGAGTCCTCGACCTGATGGGTCAGCGACACCTCTTCCAACACCGCGCCGGCGTCGCTTCCAAAACGGTGCCGCACGCCGCGCTCGACGACCACCAGATCGCCCGGCGTGCAATGACGCCGCTGTCCGTTCAGGTCGATCCACATGTCACCGTAAAGAACGTGGAAACTTTCCTCTTTGACCTTGTGGTACTGTTCCGGATGTTGTTGGCCGGGCAGCAGCACGAGGATTTTTTTGCAGTATTCGCGATTGACCACCGTAAACATCGTCAGCCCGAACTCGTCGAACCGATCGATGCCGTAGTGGTGCGAGATTTCCAGATCGACCCGGGCGGGAATCACCACGCCGCTCTGGTGCAGCAGCTTTTTCACACGCTGCACGACGGCGTAGACTTTTTCACGCACGTCGACGCTGTGGACGTCCCGGGCGAAAATCGGCGCCTCGGCGGCGATGGCGGTTGCGGCCACGCGCTCGTTGTATTTCGATGCGTCCGCAGCCGTCAGTTGGCCCTCGACGGCCGGCATCGCCAGAAAATAGTCGTTCGGCATGATCCGCTCGCCCGCGGCCAGATTGCGCCGGGCGAACATCCCGCGCGAGAGCGACCGCAGCGAATCCAACTCGCCTTGGCTGAACGGGCATCGGCGGTCCGAGACGCCGCACAGCTCGACGGCCCGGGCCGCGGCCGCCAGCCAACGCCGCACCTGGTCCGGATCGGCCGAATAGGCGTTCAGCTTGATCGTCTCGGTGGGCACTCCGACGTGCTTTTCCAACACGTCCGCGCCCTTGGCGACCGCCGCCACGACCGACTCGACGTTGTCGGGGGCCTCGTGGGTCGAATAGCCGACGCGCACCCGGCCATAACGCCGCTTGAGCAGGTCGATCTGATTCAACTGAAGCCGGTCGTTCGGCGTGGGATACTCGGCGACGCAATGCATCAGCGTCAAATCTTTCGCGCGATGCTCGAAGAACGCCACCGCCTTGTCGATGTCGCCGAGCGACACGCCCGCCACCGACGCGATGACCGGCCGATCGGTTTTGGCTACCCGTTCCAGCAGCGGCCAATCGGTGAACGAGCAACTCGCAATTTTGATGACGTCGTAGCCGTGCTCCAGGATCAAGTCGACCGACGCCTCGTCGAAGGGCGTGCAAAGGGTCGCAAAACCGAGCGACGCGGCCTCGTCCTTCAGCCGTCGACGGTCCTTTTCGTCCAGCCGCGTTTCGGAAAACCGCTTGACGTATTTCAAGTCCATCCGATGGCGATACTGCGGATGCAGCAGCGTGTCCAGATCGCGGTATTGAAACTTGAACCCGAAACGAAACGGAAAGTCCTTGCACGCGGCGTGGATTTCCCGAAGGATGCGAAGTCCGTGGTCGAGGCGGCCCATGTGATTGTTGGCCATCTCGAAAACGACGAATAAGGGATTTGCCGACATAGTCCTGGTCACTTTCAATGGAATCCCGGGCGGTATGGTTCGCCTTGCACGCTAACGCAACATGGTCAAAAAGGGCGATCATGCCCAACCGGCCGGCCCGTTTGTCGCGACGATGCGTTGGTTCTTGATTCTGGACGACTCTGGTTCATGATCTCGCGGCGTTCGATCGTTCGTACTCGTCGATGTCGGCCAGGCAGGCGTCCAACATGCACGACGGGCGGTCGACGTAAAAACGCCGATACCACGCGGCCGTTCGACGCACCGTTTCGTCAAGCGTCCAACGCGGCCGCCAGCCGAGCCGATGAATCGCCTTGTCGATGCTCAGTCGCAGCAGGCCGGCCTCGTGCGGAGCGTTCGGACTGCTTCGATCTTGCCAGACGCCTTCCCCCCAGGCGTCAATAAGTAATTCGACCAGGTGTCGGACGGTTGCCTGATCGCCGGGCATGGGACCGAAATTCCAGGCCTCGCACCATTGCGGATCGTTCGATTCGAGCAGGCGCGCCGCCAACGTCAGATAACCGGACAGCGGCTCCAGCACGTGCTGCCAGGGACGAACCGACGCCGGATTGCGCACCGGCACGGGCCGTCCCGACTGCAAATGCTCGACCGCGTCGACCACGATGCGATCGCGGGCCCAATCGCCGCCGCCCAACACGTTGCCGGCCCGAGCCGTGGCCAGCTTCACGCCGTGCTCGGCGATTCGCTCGGGCGGGAAAAACGAACGCCGATAGGCCGCCGCGGCGATTTCCATCGCGCCTTTGCTGGCGCTGTACGGGTCGAATCCGCCCAACGGATCGATCTCGCGGTAGCCCCAGAGTTGCTCGCGATTTTCATAGCACTTGTCGCTGCTGACGGCCACCACGACGCACGGGCGACCGGCGCGGCGAACCGCGTCCAACAACTCGACCGTGCCCTGAACGTTTACGGCGAACGTGCGACGCGGATCTTGGTAACTTTCGCGCACCAGCGATTGCGCGGCCAGATGAAAAATCACCTCAGGCCGGGTCTCGTCGAGCGCCCGATCCAGCGCGGCTGCGTCCAGGACATCGGCTTGGTAATGGTGTTGCAGCAGCTCGCGCACGCCGGCGACCTGAAAATTGCTCGGCTCGGTCGGCGGCGCCAACGCATAACCGGACACCTGCGCACCGAGTTGGTGCAACCAAATAGTCAACCACGACCCTTTAAAGCCCGTGTGGCCCGTGATCAATGCCGAACGTCCGGAGAATTGTGTTGCAAGCGGCGGCATCACCACACCTTCCAGGGCGCGTTGCCCGAGTTCCAAAT
>JBDKTJ010000011.1:0-44438 GCA_039698075.1 Thermoguttaceae bacterium
GACAACGTGTCGGCGTTCAACAATTACCTGGCGAAGCTGACGATGCCGATCGAACGGCTCCTAGGCGTCGGCTCGCTCGGCGCCTCCGCCACCCGAGGCTTCCAAACCTTGGGCCGAAATTACAACAGAACTCGATACTAGTGCGTGTCGCACGAACGTGTAGGCGGGCGCCATGGCCATGCTTGTGTGGGCATGGCGCCCAACACGCCACCGCGAGAGTGAAACCGCACGAAGAACGTCGCAAGTCGCCGGCAACTCGATCGAGGGGGGGCTTCCAAAAATACCGTCTTTTGTGTTGCCGAAATGGCCCAACAGGCGTAAAATCACTGAAGGAGACGAGCGAAGAAGTCCTCGCTTGCGTTCAAGGATCCATCTTAAGAAAACCAGCCTGTCCCTCCGCGGCAGGAACGTATCGGGGTACAGAAAGATTTTCGAGTCGGCTTCTGAAAATTAAGGGTGTTCGCCATGTACATCGCCGTCGCCGTCGGAACATTTTTGTTGGGCGGATGGGTGCTCGATTCACCGCCTGAAACCGAGGACTCCTCGGCCGCGCCGCAAACCCAGCAGCAGCCGCAGCAGTCTCCAGCGCCCATGCCGATCTTGCCGCGCGATCAGAGTCGCGGAATGTCAGCCGGCCAGCGCGGTCGCATGGCGAACGATGCCATGACGCGCATGCCACAACAACAGCAGCAACAGAACCTCATGCCTTCGGCTCCAACGGAGTCGGCCGGTCCGGATGCTGGGATGAACCAGCCAACGGCCCCCACGAGCGGTTTTATCAACCCCATGCCGGGCCAGCGCGCCCCGACGGCACCGACCGAACGTCGCAGCAACATGTCGGACTCCGGCGGTTACCGCCCCAGCTCGTACAGCAGCCTTGGTTCCCGCGCCCCTTCCCAATCCATGCCAAGCGGCACGGCGTCCTTTATGACTCCGCCGGCCACCGCGGTGCCTCAAGCGACCGCGACTCAGGAAAAAGCATTTTCCGGCTATCGTCCGACCTCCGGCATCAGTCCTTACATGAATCTGTTCCGCCGGGACAGTGGAGGAACGGTCGACAATTACACGACGCTGGTCCGGCCCGAGTCCGATCAGCGATTTTTGAACCAGCGATTCGGCAACGACATTCGCGGCCTGCAGAATAGCACTCGCACCCAAGGCATCAATCTGCAAAACCTGAATCAGCAAAACCGGACGTTGCAGGGAGTCGGCACTCCGCAATACTATATGAATTACGGAAACTACTATCCGAGCTCCGGACAGCAAGGACAGTAACTCTCCGTCTCACTGCGGCAGGATCACGTCCGAAAGCATGTACTTCCGCAGCGATTTGACCACGTTCTCGAACTGTTGCCGATCGACCGGCTTGGTCAAATAGCTCTCCACGAACAGGTGTTCGGCCTGAAGAATCTGCTGATGCGTCCGCGAACTGGTCAGCACAACGACCGGCACGTGGGCCAACCGCTCGTTCCCCCGCACCTCCACAAGCACTTCGCGGCCGCTCTTTTTCGGCAGATTGATATCCAACAGAATGAGGTCGGGCTGCGGGGCACGACGGTATTTTCCCTCGCGCAGCAGAAACTCCATCGCCTCTTCGCCGTCGCGAACCAGGCTGATCCGACATGGAACCTCGCCCTGTCGCAAAGCGTCGATCGTCAATCCGGCGTCCTCCAGGTCGTCTTCGACCAAGAGAATCTCCATCGACCGGCCTATCGTCTCACGCAAAACCATGCTCGTTCCTCAAACATGAGGGTCGTGTGCATTAATTCTAGCATATCGAACACAGACCCCATGTTTCTCCGCTTCGCGCCCCCCCTGGCCGGCGGTGAACGCTGCCGTCGTTCGGAGGCAAAAATCGCCAAGAAATGCCGCGTCTCACCCGGCCCCGACCGCCTCCGCCAATCGAGCGGCCAACTCGTCGCGACTCAAACCGCGCACCAAAAACCGCTTCTGACGCGACGTCTCGCCCGCCACCAACTCAATCTGCGATTTCTTCAGCCGCAAGGTCTTGCACAACAACTCCAACACGGCCCGCGTGGCCTTGCCTTTCTCGGGCGACTGCGTCACACACACCTTCAACGCACCGTCCTGCTCGCCGCGCAACTGATTGCGTCGGGCGCCGGGCAAGGCCCGAACCGGAAAAATTATGCCGTCCGGATGCAGTTCCAATTCAACCATGGCAGCCCGCCATCTCTCCCGCATGATAGCTCGATCGCACGAACGGACCCGCCGCCACTCGCTCGAATCCGATCCGCCGAGCCAACTCGCCCAAGTGGTCAAACTCCTCCGGCGCCACAAAACGCACCACCGGCGTCTGCGCCAACGACGGCCGCAAGTACTGTCCCAGCGTCAGCCACCGGCAGCCCGCCTCGCACAACTCGGACAGCGTGTCGAGCAACTCGTCGACGGTTTCGCCCAGCCCGAGCATCAACCCGGTTTTCAACGGCAAATCCGCGCGACGGCTGCGAATGTGCCGGAACATTTCCAGCGTCCAACGATAGTTCACCCTGGCGTTGCGGACCGACGCAAAAAGCCTCGGCACCGTCTCGGTGTTGTGATTGTAAACGTCCGGACCCGCGTCCAACAACCGATCGACCGACGCCCGACGGCCGCCAAAATCCGACGGCAGCACCTCGACGGTCGCCCCGGTCGCCTCGCGCACGGCTCGAATCGTCCGCGCAAAATGCTCCGCCCCGCCGTCGACCAAATCGTCGCGCGTCACGCAGGTCAATACGACGTGCCGAAGCCCCAACTCTCGGGCCGCCTCAGCCACGCGACGCGGTTCGTCCGGATCGACCGCCGCGGGAACGCCGTGGGCGACGCCGCAAAACCGGCACCCGCGCGTGCAAACATCGCCCAAAATCAGGAACGTCGCCGTCTTCTGCGAATAACATTCCATCCGATTCGGACACTTTGCATGATCGCAAACCGTCTGCAACCGCCATCGATCGATCAGCCGCGCGGTAAAATGATTCGCATTGCCCTTCGGTACGTTGCGCTTCAGCCAACGGGGAAGAGAAATCGGAGACTGGGAATCGGAAGCGGGGGACGGGAGAGTCGACATTTTTCCATGGACCACCGCGGGAACCGACCGTTCCCAAAATGTGCGTTGCCGGGCCATCTCGCTTTTGTCCAAGACAGGTCGGCCGCCTGTCCTGCAAGAAACATCATCCTACGCCAAAAGAGGGATTGCGGCAACCACCCACGACAAGGGAAATTGGAGAGGTTATGAGCAAGCCCAGCAAGAAAAAGGCGGCCGCTTCGACCGGCCCCAACGACAAGATCATCACGCAGAACCGCAAGGCCCGGCACAACTACCTGGTGCTCGACACGCTGGAGTGCGGCATCATGTTGGTCGGCAGCGAGGTGAAAAGCCTGCGCGAGGGTCGAGTCTCGTTGGAAGAGGCCTACGCCCGGCTCAAAGGCAACGAGGTCTGGCTGATCGGTTGCGACATCGCCGAGTACGTCGAGGCGAATCGGTTCAACCACCCGCCGCGCCGTCCGCGAAAACTGCTGCTCCATCGCGGCGAGATCAAGCGGTTCGCCCATCGGGCCTACGAAAAAGGGCTGACGTTGGTGCCGTTGGAGATGCACTTCCAACGCGGGCTGGCCAAAGTCGTCTTGGGCATCTGCCGCGGCAAACAGAGTCACGACAAACGCGATGCCATGAAAAAAGCCCAAGCCCAGCGCGACATCATGCGACAAATGATGCGAAGGTAATCGGCTCGCCCCCCCTTTCCGTCCAGCCCCAGTCCCTCTTATCTCTCCCCTCTCCCCTATGTCTGTGGTATAATAGAGTTTTAGGATTCCGCCCTATGTTGTACCTCAAGGACATCAAGAAAACGTTCGTCCAGCCGGACGGCAGCCCGTTGCCGGTGCTCGATGTTCCCGAGTTCCGGGTTGCGGCGGGCGAACAGATCGGCATGGTCGGCCGCAGCGGATGCGGCAAGACGACGCTCTTGCACGTCATCGCCGGCATCAGCCGCCCCGACTCCGGCAAGGTGCGGATCGACGATTGGGACATCACGCTGATGCCCGAGGCCGAACGCGATCGGTTCCGCGCCGAACGGATCGGCTACGTCTTTCAAACGTTCAATCTGCTTGCCGCGTTCACGGCGCTGGAGAACGTGCTGCTGTCGATGCGTTTCGCCCGAGGTCGGCCCGACAAAAATCGCGCTCGACACCTGTTGAACCGCGTCGGACTGAGCCACCGCATGACGCATCGCCCCGAACAGCTCTCCGTCGGCGAACAGCAACGCGTCGCGGTCGCCCGGGCCCTGGCCAACAAACCGCAATTGCTGCTGGCCGACGAACCGACCGCCAACGTCGACGCCGGCCACCAGCAACAGATTCTCGACCTGATCCGCGACACCTGCCACGAAGAAAACGTCGCGCTGATTATCGTGACGCACTCCAACGAAGTCGCGTCGCAGTTCGCCCGGGTCGATCGCCTGGAAGAGATCAACCTGGTGACCCCCGGCGTGATCGCGCCGGCGGAAGACGCCAAAGGATGAAATTTTTTACCCGCCCCTAGCCCCCAGTCCCTAGTTATGAGTCTCTGGAAAGTCGCCTGGCGAAGCATCCGACAACGCTCCTTGGTCTCGACGCTCACGGTGCTGTCGATGGCCTTGGGCGTGGCGCTGGTGGTCGGCGTCTTGGTTGTCTACGGCGTCGTTTATCAGTCGTTCCATCGCGGCGGCGAAGGCTACGATCTGATCATCGGCGCCAAAGGAGGCCGCGAGCAACTCGTGCTGAACACGGTCTTCTACCTGAGCCAGCCGATCGGCAACATCCCCTACAGTTTCTACGAAGAGCTGACCGAAGGCAAATACGCCGCCGACGTCGAAACGGCCGTCCCGGTTTGCATGGGCCACACCTACTCGGGCTTTCGCGTGATCGGCACCGTGCCCGAGATGTTCTCCGAATTGAAATATCGCGGCGATCGGTCGTATGAGTTCACCGCGGGCCGAAACTTCAAGGCCGACCAACCGTTCGAGGCGGTCGTCGGTGCAACGGCCGCCGCCAGGGCCTCGCTGAAGATCGGCGACACGTTCCAAGCCGTCCACGGCGGCAGCGAGGGCGGGCAAGTCCATAAAGAAACCTTCACGGTCGTCGGCGTCTTGGCGCCCACCAGCACGCCGGTCGATCGCGCACTGTTCGTCAACATGCAAGGGTTTTATGACATCCATGCCGCGGAAGACGAATCCACCGAGCCTGAAAAAGCGGAAAAAGGACACGAAAAACACCAAGAACATGCCCACCACGACCACGATCGCGACAAACAAATCACCGCCGTGCTGGTCTGCGTCCGCGAAAATCCGCCCGGTCGAGCCGACGTCGTCGCCAAGCGAATCAACGACGGTCGCGTCGCTCAGGCCGTCGTCCCGGCCCGCGTCATCGCCGACCTGTTTGAAGGCGTCGTCGGCAAGCTGCAATGGATCCTGCTCGGCATGGCCGTGTTGACGGTCGTCGAGGCGGGCATCGGCATCATGGTCAGCATCTACAACTCGATGAGCGACCGCCGGCACGAAATCGCCATTATGCGGGCCCTCGGCGCCAGTCGCTGGACCGTCATGGTCATTATTCTCATGGAGTCCATCTTGTTGTCGCTCCTGGGCGGGGCGCTCGGGCTGTTGGTCGGTCACGGCGTCACTTGGCTTTGTTCGCCGAAAATCGCCGAATGGACCGGCGTGGTCGTCGGACTGCTCCAATTCCAGTGGATCGAGTTGGTGCTGGTGCCGGGCCTGGTCGTGTTGGCGTCCGCCGTCGGATTCCTGCCGGCCATGTCCGCCTATCGAACCGACGTGGCAAAATCGTTGATCACAACACCCTAGAGGAACAAAAAGCGGTAAACCGCAATCCCGACATCCCAGAACGTTAAAATCATGCCGACCTACCAAGAAACCAACCTCGACAGCGCCGCGACGCCTTATCGCGCCATGTGTCCCTGGGCGGTCATGAGCGTGGTGGTCGGCGCGCTGTCCCTGCCGATCCTGGTTTTTTGGTTCTCTTGGATTTGGATCGTCGTGCCGATGGCCGGCGCGTGGTTCGGTTGGCGCGCCCTGCAAAAGATCCGTCAATCGCCCGACGTCTGGACCGGTCGACGGCTGGCGCAAATCGGCATCTGGCTGTCGTTGGGTTTTTGGATCCTCGGCTACGGCTGGCTGCTGTTCAACAAAGCGCGCGACGTTCCCTATGGCTACGAGTTGGTCGCCTACGAAAAGCTCCAGCCCGACCCCAACGCCCAGGCCGAGCCCATCCCCGAATCGGCCCAAGCGCTCCAGGAAAAAAAGATCTACTTGAAGGGTTTCATGCGGCCCGGCCGACGCCAAACCGGCATCAAGGAGTTCGTGCTGGTGCCCGTGAACGGCGAATGCCCGTTCTGCATCCCGAATCCAAAACCGACGGAGATGATCCGCGTCCTGTTGCAGGGCGATCTGGAAACGACGTTCACGACCCGCCAAATAGGCGTCGGCGGACGGTTTCAGATCGATCCGACCGATCCCAGTCGGATTCCCTACAGCATCGAGGCCGATTACCTCCGTTGACGTCCCCCCCTCCTGCCGCCTTTGCTGCCTTTCGGTTAAACTGATGGACGATCGAAAAAAGGGATTTCACCGGGCCGTTGCCAGAGAAGCCGGTTTTCCCCGCAACACGGTCCGACGGCCGTTGCCTTTCCAATCCGAACAGCGATAAACCATGGCCAACTATGTGGTTCGTTACGGAGCGATGCGTTTCCTCGGCGTCGTCTCGTCCGCCGGCGGACGGGAATATCGCCGCGGGGCCAAGGTGATCGCACGAACCGATCGCGGCTTGGAGGTCGGCGAGGTGCTTTGCGAGGCCACGCCCGAAACGGCCAGTTGGCTGAAGGACCCGGCTTCCGGCCAAATCCTTCGCGAGATGACCGCCGACGACCGCCACGAGTTGGCCCGGATGCAACAGCAAACCCAGCAGGAAATCGAAACCTGCAAGCAGCACATCAAGCGGCTCGATCTGAAAATGCAACTGGTCACCGCCGAGCACGTCTTTGGCGGCGAGCGGATCGTGATCTACTATCTGGCCGAAAACCGCGTCGATTTCCGCGAATTGGTCCGCGTGCTGGCCGGCGAGTTCCAAACCCGCATCGAGATGCGTCAGATTGGCGTGCGCGACGAGGCGAAGCTGCTGGCCGACTACGGCGACTGCGGCTGCCCGGTCTGCTGCAACACCCATCTGGTCCAAATGCCGCCGGTCTCGATGCGCATGGCGAAGTTGCAAAAGGCCACGCTCGACCCGACGAAAATTTCCGGCCGCTGCGGTCGGTTGAAGTGTTGCCTTCGTTACGAATTCGAAACCTACGAGCAACTGCAAAAAGCCGCTCGCCAAAGCGCCCCTCCGGCGCCCGAGCCGCCCGCCGCCCCGGAAGACGCCCCACCGTCCGATGCTCCCACTGGAACCTGAAATAGCATTTTTCCCACTACTGCCGTGCCGATGCTCGACCCCGCTCATCCGATCGCCAAACTGCTCCAAGAGGATCGCCGTTATCCGCTGGACGCCTACGTGTTTTTGTTCGAGGCGCTGCAATACGCCCAGAACGTGCTGCACTTAGGCCAGCCCGGCCCGACCGAACCCGAGGCCGAAGCCGACCCGCCCGACGAATCCTCGCCCGAACACCACGTGACCGGCCAGGAGCTGTGCGAGGCCATCCGCCAGTTCGCCCTCGAACAATACGGCTACATGGCCCAAACGGTGTTGAACAACTGGGGCATTCGTCGCACGGGCGATTTCGGCGAGATCGTCTACAATCTGATTCGCATCGGTCAGATGCGAAAAACGCCCGCCGACAGCCGCGACGATTTCGACGACGTCTACGACTTCGACGTCGCGCTGAAACAAGGGTTCAAAATCACCGCGCCGGATGCGGCCGAGTAACAGCAGCTCGTCCGAGTCTCCCTCGCTACTTGAGCTGCTTGAGCACTTCCTCAAGCACCAAGCCGTTCGTGGCCACGCCCTCGCCGGCCAGATGCGTCGGCCGCCCAGTCCAATCGGTCATCGTCCCGCCGGCCTCTTCGAGAATCGGCGGCAGCGGCGCGACGTCCCAAATGGCTACGATCGGGTCGATCATCACTTCAGCCCGGCCCGTGGCGACCATCATGTAGCCATAGGCGTCGCCCCAGGTGCGCGTCAAACGAGCCGCCGCCTGCATCCGATCGTAGGCCGCCCGCCGACGGGTTTTGTCGAAACTCAACACCTCGCTGGTCACGAACAGCGACTCCGAAAGCGTCGCACGCCGAGACACCCGAGCCGGGCGCGGCGGCAGCCCATCGCGGATTTGCCAGGCCCCCGAGCCCCGGGCGGCGTAGACGCACTCGCCGGTGGCCGGCGCGTTGATCACCCCGACCACGCTGCGGCCCTCGAACTCCACGGCCACCAGATTCGTATACAACGGAACGCCGTGGATGAACGATTTCGTACCGTCGATCGGATCGACAATCCATCGAAAGCCGCTCTTGCCCGGCTGCTGATCGGGAAACTCTTCGCCCAAGACGCCGTCGTCCGGAAAAGCCTCGGCGATGCGTCGCCGCAACAGTTGCTCGGCGCCCCGATCGGCCGCGGTGACCGGCGTGTTGTCGCCTTTGCGTTGGACCTCCAAGTCGTCGCGGCGAAAATAGTCCAACGTCAAACGACCCGCCTCTTGCGCCGCAGCCACGGCCAGATCCAAACGCGATTGAAGTTCCTCGGGGCGCGGCATGAGCGTCATCTCCAAGCAGTGTGGGGCACGAATCGGCAGCCTACACCAAACGTCCGAACGCCGTCAAGAGTCGGACCCGGCCGCTTGGTCGTCCGTCGGGCTCTCGGGCTCCGTTTTGACGAACAGGGCGTGGCAGATCAGCAGGCCCGCGCCGCAAACCAACGCGCTGTCGGCCAGATTGTAGTTCGGCCAATGCCACTGGCCCGCCGCCATGAGAACGAAATCTCGCACCGCGTGGATGGTCGTGCCGGCCGGATGACCAGGAATCCCCTCGGGCCAGGTTAGCCCCGGCAGCCCGAGCCGATCATACAGGTTGCCGAGAATGCCGCCCATCACGAGAGCCAGCGCGACGTTCAGCAGCCAATCGCGGGCCGCGCCGACGGCAAACAACCAAATCAAAATCGCCACGGCCGCTCCGACCGACAACGCGGCGAACAACGGCCAAAGCCCTTGCCCAATACCGGTCAGCGCGCCTTCGTTCAGACTAAGCTGAAACCCGAACTTGCCGTCCCAAAGCCACCAGATCTCGCGCCACGACAACCGGTCGAACATCCAGCGCTTCGTCGCCAGATCGAGCGCGCAGACCACCCCGGCCAAGGCAAAAAAAACAAGGTACCGACTGAGCGGAACCGGCTGTTTCAAGGCCGTCGCTCCTGTTGCTGGGCACACCGCACGCACAACGTCGCGTAAGGAATAGCGTTCAGGCGGCTTTTGGGAATTTTGACCCCGCACTCTTCGCACAGCCCGTACGTGCCCTCCTCGATGCGTTCCAACGACGCCTCGATCGCGGCCAGCGTGCCCCCGTCGTTCTCCATCAGACTCAGCGTAAACTCCTGCTCGAAATTGTCGCTGCCGATGTCGGCCATGTGGATCGGCATGCTCGACAGGTCCCCGTTGGCCTCCGAACGGCTTTTGCGCAGCGCCGAATCGGCCATCCGATTCACATCTCCACGAAGCCGTGCCCGCAGCATCAGAAGCTGTTCCTTGTAGGACGCCACTTCCGGGTTCTTCATATCCTTTTCCATGCGAGAGTCCTCAATGCAGGCCGTTCTGGATCCCCATAGACCTCTTATTGTAGACGAGCCCCAATCGATTGTCAAACCACTTAACGACCAATGAACCAATCGGACCCCACCACAACGTGGGGAACCCACGACCGATGTTTTCCGTCATTTTATCAACCAAAAATCGTGCCGTTCGGCGAAAACCTCGGCGGGTGCAGACCTCCCACGATCGAGCGGATCGCCTCGCCGCCTCACTTTCGCTTTCCCACGATATCCTTTAGATTGGAAGTTGCTCTGATTTCCCATCTCGTATTTTCTTGGAAGGCGCCGATCATTCCAACCAACGCCCCCGTTTATCAACAATGTATTTCGCCCGCCTGTCGGGCCACGTTCGCCGTCGACGAAGTCCGCGTGGCTTGCCCACGCTGCGGCAACCTGCTGGATGTGGCCTACGAGTGGGACCGGCTGCGCGTGCCCGGCGAGTTGGCCGACTTCGAGCAGAAATGGGCCCACCGCAACGATCCGTATTGTTTCAGCGGCGTCTGGCGGTTCCACGACTTGCTGCCGTTCGCGCCGTTGCGTCAATGCGTCACGGTCGGCGAGGGCCAGACCCTGCTGCATCCCTCCGAAGGCGTCGCCCGCTACGTCGGCGTCACGCCCGGCCGGCTCTATCTGCAATATGAAGGCATGAATCCCTCGGGCAGCTTCAAGGACAACGGCATGTCGGCCGCGTTCAGCCACGCCCGAATGGTCGGCGCCCGCCGCGCGGCCTGCGCATCGACCGGCAACACCAGCGCCTCGCTGGCCCTGTACTGTTCCGTCACCCGGCTGATGAAAGCGATCATCTTCATCGGCTCCGGCAAGATTTCTTACGGAAAACTATCGCAAGCCCTCGACTACGGCGCGCTGACCGTCCAAATCGCCGGCGATTTCGACGACGCCATGGCCCGCGTCCAAGAAGTAAGCCGAGAATTGGGCATCTATCTGGTCAACAGCGTCAATCCGTTCCGGCTGGAAGGCCAAAAGACGATCATGTTCCGGGTGCTCGAAGCCCTGGGCTGGCAGCCGCCCGATTGGATCGTCGTGCCCGGCGGAAACCTCGGCAATTCGAGCGCCTTCGGCAAGGCGTTCCACGAATTGCACGAACTGGGCCTGATCGACCGCATCCCGCGTCTGGCCGTCATCAACGCGTCCGGCGCCAACACGCTGCACCAATTGGTCGAACGTCGCGGCCTGCGATGGAACTCGGGCCGCCCGAACCTGGAGGTGTCCGACGCCTATTTCGCCGAGATGAACGCCAAGCACGAGCGGGCGTCGACGCTGGCCAGCGCCATCGAAATCAACCGCCCCGTCAATCTGACCAAGTGCATCCGGGCCCTCGAATGGTGCGACGGCGTCGTCCGTGAAGTGACCGACCAGGAGATTCTCGACGCGAAGGCCCAAGTGGGCGCCGGCGGCATGGGCTGCGAACCGGCCAGCGCCGCCAGCGTCGCCGGCGCGCGAAAGTTAGCCGCCGAGGGACTCATCGCCCCCGACGACCGCGTCGTCTGCATCTTGACCGGCCATCAGCTCAAGGACCCGACCGCCACGGTCGCCTATCACTCCGGCGATCCCAAAAAGTTCGAGGAAGTCCTCGGCAGCCGCGGCGTCGAAACCACCCAGTTCGCCAATCACCCGGTCGCCGTGCCCAACAACCTCGACAAAATCATCGAGGCGATCAACACCCACGACCAATAGCCCCCAAGAAAAATGTCTCTACGCATTGCCATTCATGGAGCGGCCGGACGGATGGGCCAGCGGCTGATCGCGCTGAGCTCCGCCGACCCTGAACTTTCGATCGTCGCGGCCGTCGATTCCCTTTCGCATCCACGGCTCGGCAGCGACGCCGGCGCGCTGGCCGGAATCGGTCCGATCGGCGTGCCAATCTCCAGCAGCCTCGACGTCCCGGTCGACGTGGTGATCGACTTCTCCGTGCCTGCCGCCTCTGAAACGATGGTCGAGACTTGCCGTCAGAAAAAGATTTCGTTGGTCGTGGCCACGACGGGCTTGAGTGAATCGCAGCTCCAAAAAGTTCGAGCCGCGGCCCAAGAAATCCCGCTTGTGTGGTCGCCCAGCATGAGCTTGGCCGTGAACCTGACGATGAAGCTGACCGAGATCGCCGCCCGCGCGCTGAAGGACCGCGACGCCGACGTCGAGATTTTGGAGCGTCATCATCGTTTTAAGGAAGACGCCCCGAGCGGCACGGCGCTGAAATTCGGCCAGATCGTCGCCGCGGCGATGGGACAGACCGCCGCACGGCACGGTCGCCAAGGTCGGCCCGGCAAGCGCCCGCACGACGAAATCGGCTACCACGCCATCCGGATCGGCGACAACCCCGGCGAGCACAGCATCCTGTTCGGCATGTTGGGCGAGACGATCGAATTGACCGTCCGAGCCAGCAACCGCGATTGCTACGCCGTCGGCGCTCTGACCGCGGCGAAGTTTTTGGCCGATCGCAAGCCCGGCCTCTACAGCATGAGCGACGTGCTGGGGCTCTGACCACCACGTCGACCGACGACTAGCGCCCCGACGCCCCGGTCGTCGACAGATGTTTCGCCAAAAAATCTTCGATCTGCTTGAGTCGTTCGGGCGTGACGAATGCAAGTCCGCCGTGTTTCGCGCCGGGCAGCATTTCCAGATGCACTTCGACGCCGGCCGCATTCAGGGCCTCGGCCAATCGCTGACTGTGCGACGGAATGACCACCGGGTCCTGATCGCCTTGCACGATCAAAAACGGCGGGGCATCCTTGCCGACGTACGTCAACGGGCTCGCCCATCGGGCCTTGGCTTCGTTCTTGGAAACCAACCCACCCAACAACGTCGAAAGCGGCTCCGTAGGACTTTTTTCATGCGCGCCGAGCACGACAAAATCGGAGGGGCCGTACCAATCGATCACCGCCTGCACCCGGCTCGACTGATCCAAATCGCCGTCGCCCTCGAACTCTTTCTTGCCGGTTGTCGTGGCCAGCAACGCCACCAGATGTCCGCCGGCCGATCCGCCCCACGCCGCAACACGATCGGGGTCGAGCCCGTACTGTTTCGCATGGGCCCGCAACCAGCGCACCGCCGTTTTGCAATCTTGAATCTGCGCCGGAAAGACGGCGTCCTGACTCAACCGATAGTTGATACTCGCCACGGCGTAGCCCTTCGTGGCCAGCCACAACGCCGGACAGTACGCCTTGTCGCCGGCCTTCCACGCACCGCCGTGGACGTAAACCACGATCGGCAACGGGCCGCCGCCGCGTCGCTCGGGCAAATACAAATCGAGCCGTTGCTGTTTGTGTCCGCCGGGAACATAGGCGAGATCCTTCAGCGTCTGAACGCCGTCGGGAACTTTGGGAGGGGCGTTTTTCTTCTTCGGCGTCTCGGCCGACCACAGCCAACCGGCCCACGTCAACAAGATCAAAAAACCAACAGTCCCAAGTTTGGTGCGCATGCGTTTCCCTCTCCGAACGCAAAAAAACCAAAAACCGTCGAGCCCCAAATCCCCCTCAAGACTTGTCGGCGAACACCTTCACCTCGCGCGGCGTTACGTACACCGTGCTGCCGGCGCTGATGTGCAGCGAACGGTAGCGATCCTGGCTCAACTCGGCGCAAAGCCGCTCGCCCGACTGAGCGACCAGTTCGAGCCGGACGTTCGGGCCGGCCGAGTGAATGCGGCTCACGGTGGCTTGCAGCGAAGGATGCCCGTCGCTTTGCACGTCGACGTCGAGTTCGTGCGGGCGGATGAACACGTGGGCCGGTTGCGACGCCGCGCCGGCGTGCTCGGGCGATTCCCACGCCAACGTCGAAAAATGAACCTTGCCGCCCTCCAACCGACCGTGGAAAAAGTTCACCTGGCCCAAAAACTTCACGACGAACTCGGTCTTGGGATTGTGAAACACCTCGTCCGGCGTGCCGATCTGTTCGATGCGGCCCTCGTTCATCACCAGCACACGGTCGGCCAATTCCAACGCTTCGTCCTGATCGTGCGTCACGAAAACGCTGGTCAAATGAATGTCGTCGTGCAGCCGCCGCAGCCATTGCCGCAATTCCTGCCGCACCCGAGCGTCGAGCGCGCCGAACGGCTCGTCCAACAACAACACCTTCGGCTCGATGGCCAGCGCCCGGGCCAGGGCCACGCGCTGACGCTGACCGCCCGACAACTGATGCGGATACCGATTGGCCATGCTCTCCAACTGCACCAGTTTCAGCAGCCGCAGGACTTTGTACCTCAGCAGATTGCGACCCGGCCGAACGGACCGCGGACGCACGCGCAACCCGAAGGCCACGTTCTCGAACACCGTCATGTGCCGGAACAGGGCGTAATGCTGAAACACGAACCCGACCTGGCGGCTGCCGACGGTCCGATGGGCGACATTTTCGTCCTGAAAATAGATCTCGCCGCTTCCGGGGTTCGGCTCCTCCAAGCCGGCGATGATCCGCAGCAGCGTGGTCTTGCCCGAGCCCGAAGGCCCCAGCAGTGCAACCAACTCGCCGGTGGCGACGCTCAAACTCACGTCGTCCAACGCGGTGAACGTGCCAAACGTCTTGGTGATGTTGCGGACTTCAATGCCCATGACTCAGTCCCCCACGTATCCCAACTCTTCCGCCGCGGCCCGCCGACCCGTCTTCCACTGCAAGATCGACTTCAACGCCAACGTCAACAACGCCAAAAGCGCCAGAAGCGACGCCACCGCGAAGGCCGCCGCCGCATTGTATTCATTGTAAAGCATCTCGACGTAAAGCGGCATCGTATTGGTCTCGCCGCGAATCTTGCCCGACACAACCGACACGGCGCCAAACTCGCCCATCGCCCGGGCGTTGCACAAAATGACGCCGTACAGCAGCCCCCATTTGATGTTCGGCAGCGTCACGCGCCAAAACATCTGCCACCAGCCCGCCCCCAACACCCGGGCCGCCTCCTCCTCCTCCGTCCCTTGCGACTGCATCAACGGGATCAACTCGCGCGCGACGAACGGAAACGTGACGAACAACGTCGCCAGCACGATGCCGGTGGTCGAAAAAATCACGTGAATGCCCCGCTCGTCGAGCCATGGCCCAAACCAGCCTTGCAGCCCGAACAACAACACGAACACCATGCCCGCAATCACCGGCGACACGCTGTACGGCAAGTCGATCAACGTGATCAAAACGCTTTTGCCGACAAACTGAAACTTGGCGATGGCCCAAGCCGCGACCACGCCGAACAACGTATTGATGGGCACCGCGATCAACGCGACGATCAACGTCAGCAGGATGGCCGACCGCGCGTTGGGCTCCGACAACGCCTCCCAATACGCGACCCATCCCTTGGAAAACGCCTGGGCGAAAACGACCACCAGCGGCACGAACAAGAAAAGCCCCAAAAACGTCAGCGCCGTGCCGATCAACAGCCAGCGGACGCATCGCGGCTCGTTCGTAGCTTCGGTCCGTCGGTCGGCCATGAGCGTCAAGACACGGCGTAACGCCGGCTCCACCATTGTATGATATTGATGAACAGCAATACGGCAAACGACGCCGAGAGCGCCACCACCGCGATCGCCGCCGCCTCGACGTAGTTGAACTGTTCGAGTTTCGTCATAATCAACAGCGGCACGATCTCCACATTGCGGCCCGTCCCGGCGATGAACACCACCGAGCCGTATTCGCCCAGCGCCCGGGCAAACGCCAACGCAAAACCCGTCAACAACGACGGCACAATCGTCGGAAAGATGACGCGGCAAAACGTCTGCCAACGACTGGCGCCCAAGCTGGCCGCCGATTCCTCGACCTCGCGGTCCAAATCTTCCAACGCCGGCTGCAACGTGCGGACCACGAACGGCAGCCCGATGAACGTCAACGCCACCATGACGCCCAACGGCGTGTAGGCCACCTTCAGCCCGAACCAGTCGTAAAGCCACCGGCCGATCCAGCCGTTTTCGGCGTAAATCGTCGTCAGCGCAATGCCCGAAACCGCCGTCGGCATCGCAAACGGCAAATCGACCATCGCATCGACCACGTTTCGGCCCGGAAACGGATAACGCACCAACACCCACGCCACGATCAACCCGAACACCGCATTGATCGATGCGCCGACCAACGACGCCCCAAACGTAAGCTTGTACGAATCGATGACCCGAGCGTCGGTCACCATCGCATAAAACTCCGTCCACGGGATCGAGGCCGACTTCAACGCCAATCCGGCCAGCGGAATCAGCACCAGAACGCTCAAATAGAGCAACGTCATGCCCATGGTCAAGCCGAAGCCGGGCAACACGCTGCGCTGTTTTAAGTGAAATTGCATAAGAGGGATTAGGGATTAGCAATTAGCAATTGAAAAACGACCGTCTTTCAATCCCTAGTTCCAAAATCCCTTGGTTATCCGATCCACAACCCTTCGAGCCGCACCTGCCAATGGTCGGCGTTGCGATTGAGGTAGTTGATCAATCCGCTGTGCCGCCATTGTAGCATGCACATCCGCGGTTGGAAGAAGTATCGCATGCCGATTTTCAATTCTCGCTGCGTATCCTTGACCAATCCCTCGTAGCCTTCGGCGATATAATAACCCAAATCTTTATAACCCTTCTGCCGGGGGCCAAGCGGACCGGTCACGCACCACACGATCACGCCGGTGCGCGGGTCGACGTTGGTGGCCACGCCGCAATGCGTGATCGGACAACCGCACGACATGCCCAACGGCCGACCAATCAGCACGTCGCCCACCTGGACGTCCATTTCCCGCGTAATCATCGGATTGTGTGGAATGATGATCTCCCGCGGCCCGGGATCTTCGGGAAAATGCTCCAGATAGAAGTCGATCTCCCGGCCGAGACTGTCGCGCCAACTGGGCGCCGCCGTCGGATGTTCCGATCTGGCAAAAATTTTGATCTCCTGAGCCGCGGACCCGCAACCGGCTCCGCACGTGGCGCAACCGTCCGATTTTTGCGCCGCCAACGCATCCGAACCCTGTCCGACGCGGTCTTTCGACAAATGAATGCAACGGCGGATCAAATCGGGCGACGCGGCCAGCTTCGTGCGAAACTCGTCGCACGTCCGCGACCCGCACAACCCGCAATTCAACCCCGGCAACGCAACGTCGATCACTTCCATCAACGCACCCTTTCTGGATTTTTGGACTTTCGCCCGCCCTGAGCCCTCGCCATTCATTCTCCGCGATAAAACACTTGGTTTTCCAACGATCGCACGACGCCGAAATGCGACTGCCAGCCGATGTCCTTCTTGCCGACGCAGATCGTGCACGTGCCGACCGGCGGATTGCCGCGTAACGCAAGTTGCCCATCCACTTCGGACCAGGCCAACGCCTCGGCCACCAGCGGATCGATGCCGATTCCGTGCAAGGCGTTCACCTCGCGGATGCGCACCTGCGGGGCGACGTCTTGAATCCGCGCCCGAAACACCTCGCGTTCGGCCTGCGACACGCGGTCGATCTTCGTAACCACCGCGATATCGGCCAACGAAAGCATCGGACCGACCTTCAGCGGCAAATTCATGCCGCTCGTGGCCTCGAGCACGACCATGCCCAGCCCGCCGTTGACATACGGCGAACAGCGGAGACACAGCCCGGCCGTCTCGACCAGCAGCATATCGCTCCGGTTGTTGGCCGCCCATTGCAGCGCGTCGCCCAACACCATCACCAAGCAATGGTCGGGGCACAGTTCGCCGGAATACACTTTCTTCGTGGGGATTCCGAACTCCTGGGCGAGCAATTCGTCCTCGTCGGCATACTGCACGTCCAACTTCAGAAACGACACGCGATGACCGGCGTTCAGCAGCTTGCGCGTCATGTGGCGCAAGATCGATGTCTTGCCGGTCGTGGCGGGCCCGGCGCAAATGGCGACTTTCATGCGACCTCCTTGAGCTCGTCAACCGTCAGGCGGTGACCGTGACGCAGCTTGTCGCGCAAACTCGACAGCGCGTCGTCCAGTTTGTTGACCCGCACCGAGACGCATCGCTCTTCGTCGCTGGTCGAAAGCACGTTGCAGATCGACCCGCATTGCATGACGATGCGGAAATCGGACAGCAGCGCGATCCGCGGATCGTGCGTGACGAAAATGAAAATCTTGCGCCGCTGACGCAACAACTGAATCGCCTTCGACCGGTTGATGCCCGCGTTCTCCACCTCGTCCAGCAACACGACCGGCGTGCTGCAAATCACCGAGGCGTCGGCGATCAGCAGCGCCCGGGTCTGCCCGCCCGACAGCTCCGTCATGCGGTTGTCCAGGTCGATCGGCTCGCCGGTCAATTGGTTGGCGAAGTCGATGGCCTCGGCGACCAGATGCCCGGCGTCGTTGTTGCTTTCGCGCACGCGGCAGTGCGTGCTCAGGAACTCGCGCACCGGCAGGTCCGACAAAAAGGTCGTGTGCTGCGTAATCAAGGCGATCGGATTTTTGGCCGGATTGTAGCGATATTCGACCGGCGCCGGCGCGTCGTTGATCAACACGCGGCGTCCGCTCGGCGTGTCGCCGTCGGCAAACAACTCGATATCGTTGATGAACGTCGTCTTGCCCGAACCGGTCGGTCCGACGATGCTCACCACCTGCCCCATTTGCATGTCGATTCGCTCGAACGGCTCCGGCTGCCCGTCCCGCCCGCGGCCGCGGAGCACGGATATTGTCTGAATCATTTTTATCTCTCCTCGGAAACAACCCCTTGGTTTTCCACCATGGAATGGAACAAAACAACAGCGTTATCGCTTCATAATCTGATCGCATACCCCACGATCATTAAAATGCTCCGGCTGGGCCTTTTCCCAACCGCCGAACACGTCGCCGATCGTAAACAACTCGATCTTCGGAAACTGCTTCAACACGTCCGCCGGCACCGATTTCTCGTCGCGCGGACGGTAGTAGCGTTTCGCCGCGATGGTCTGCCCTTCCGGCGAATACAGGTATTTCAGATACGCCTCGGCCACTTGGCGCGTGCCGTGTTTGTCGACGTTCTTGTCCACCACGGCGACGCTCGGCTCCGCCAAAATGCTGATCGAGGGAACCACCGTCTGGAACTTGTCGGCGCCCAACTCTTGAGCCGACAAAAACGCCTCGTTTTCCCAAGCCAAAAGCACGTCGCCGATGCCGCGCTGCACAAACGTCATCGTCGACCCCCGAGCCCCGGCGTCGAACACTTCGACATGGGCCAAAACCTGCTGCACAAACTCCTTGGCCTTCTGCTGAGCCTTGGCCACCGCCTCGGCGCTGTTGGGATCGTGCAGCCGCTTCAAATCGCCCAACTCGCGTTTGAGCGCGTAGCCCCAGGCCGCCAAATAATTCCACCGGGCTCCGCCGGATGTTTTTGGATTCGGCATGATGATCTTCACGCCCGGCTTCACCAGATCGTCCCAGTCCTTGATCTGTTTCGGATTTCCCCTGCGAACCAGAAAGACGATCGTCGAGGTGTACGGCGCACTGTTGTCCGGCAACTTCTTCTGCCACCCGTCGGCCAGCAATCCCGCCTTGCGACGGATCGAATCGACGTCGTAGGCCAGCGCCAGCGTGACCACGTCGGCCGGCAGCCCGGCGATCACGTTGCGCGCCTGCTTGCCCGATCCGTCGTGCGACATCTTCACGTTCACCGTCTGACCGGTCTTCTTCGCCCAGTAGGTTTTGAAGGCCTTGTTGAAGTCGGCGTACAATTCGCGCGTCGGATCGTAGGAGACGTTCAACAACTGAATGGGCTCGGCCGCGATCGACTCCGGCCCGTCCGCCTTCGCGTCCGACGGTTTTTGGCCCCCCCAAACCGCCGCCGAAACGGCAATCGCCGCAACTCCCAACCAACCGGTCGTTTTTCGACAAAATCGCATTCTGGCTGTCCTCCGTGGCGTGAAATCCCGTGTGAACGATGATCGATGCAGTCCATCTCGGTCGCAACTCGCGTGCCACAGTTCCGATTGTCTACTTTCGGCGACCCAATGGGTTGTCTGCGTAACACAGGAAGACCTGACCGGCCGTCTCCGTGAAATAACCTGGACCGTGGCCGTGCCATTTGCTAGAATATCCGTCATTGTGCATTGTCCAACCCGACCGTTCCCCAAGAAACCAACATGGACGCTCTCCAATCCCTGCTTCTCGACGTCTGGCGCGAGGCGTGCCGACATATCGACATCCAACAGTCGACCGCCGGCATCACCGCCCTGTTGGCTCCGCACGTCCCGGTCGACCAATTGTTCGTCCGCCGCCTCGATCCCGCCCGATCGTGCCTCGAAACCGTCGCCGTCGCCGCAACGACCGACGCGGATCGTCCAAACCACGAGACCCGACAAAACATCGCCTCCGACGCCATGAAGTCGCTGCTGACCTGGTGCCGCCATCAAAAAATCCTGCACCGGCGACAATCCACCAGCCCGCCGGCCAAGTTGCTGTTCTCCGCGATCGACGGCGACGCGATGGCCGGACCGCTCGGCGATCCGTCCAACCCCAGCGGCGTCTTGATCCTGTCGGCGTCGCCCGACCGTCCGTTCGACCCGTCGCACGTCGAACTCGTCCAACAACTGCTGGAGCCCTTTTCGGCGGCGCTCGACAACGACCTCCGGGTGCGCCGCGTGACCACGCTGAGCGAGGCCGCCGAGGCCGACAAACAATCGTTGCTCAACCGGCTGGGCCGCAAGTCGCTCGGCGACACGATCGTCGGCGTCGACTCCGGGCTGCAAGCCGTCATGCAGCGTGTCGAGCTGGTCGCGCCGTCCGACGCCCCCGTGTTGATTTTCGGCGAGACCGGCACCGGAAAGGAACTGATCGCCAGGGCCATCCATCACCGCTCGTCACGACGCGACGGGCCGTTCGATCGCGTCAACTGCGGTGCGATTCCGCCCGAACTGATCGACTCGCAACTGTTCGGCCACGAACGAGGCGCGTTCACCGGCGCGGTCGAATCGCGACGCGGCTGGTTCGAGCGCGCCCACGGCGGCACGCTGTTTCTCGACGAAATCGGCGAACTGCCGCTGGCCGCCCAGGTGCGCATGTTGCGCATCTTGCAGGACGGCTGGATGGAGCGCGTCGGCGGCGAAAAATCGATCCACGTCGACGTGCGCATCATCGCCGCCACGCACCGCGACCTGGCCTCAATGGTCGCCGACGGACGATTCCGCGAAGACCTCTGGTATCGGATCGCGATATTCCCGATCGTGCTGCCGCCGCTGCGCGAACGGCGCGAAGACATCGCCCATCTGGCGACGCATTTCGCCCAAAAAGCCGCCACGCGATTCGGACTGGCCCCCGCCTCGCCCACCGGCGACGACCTCGCGCTGCTGCGACAATACGACTGGCCGGGCAACGTCCGCGAGTTGGGCGCCGTGATCGACCGCGCAGCCATCCTCGGCGACGGCAAACGATTGGACGTCGCCACGGCGCTGGGCGTCGACGCCTCGTCTCACGCCGGACCCGTGAAAGACGACTCGAGCAACGGATCGTCGCCCGCCTCGCCGCAAGATGAGCCGCTGTTTCTTCCAACGCAGGAAAAGCCGATCGAATCGCTCGACGACGCCGTGCGACGCCACATCGAATCGGCGCTGCGCATCACGCTGGGACGCATCGAAGGCCGTTACGGCGCCGCCGCGCTGTTGAAAATCAATCCGCACACCCTCCGGGCAAAAATGCGAAAGCTCGGCATCGATTGGGCCCGGTTCCGAAACGACGCGAAAAATCCGCCGCACGAAGGCTAAGACGCCGCCGCCCCGATCGCGTCTCGAAATACGTTGCGGAACTTGCCGACCCACGACTCGTTCGGCATCGGGCCCGCCTCATTCCAGTCCCAGCGCGCCGGACGGCGGAATGTCGACGCCGGGCGTGCTGTTCAAACGTCCTTTCGGCAAGAATCGCGGCTCGACGACGAAACCGACCCCAAAGTCTTTTCTCGCGGCGTCGACCGTGAATCCGGCGCTGATCAGCAGCGACTCGCCGATCCGCGTGATGCTGAAGTTTTGGCCCACGTAAGGCTGCTTGCCGACGTTGATCGATGCGCCGAACGTGGACATCCATTTCGGACTCATCCGGTATGAATACGACAGCGAGATGACCTCGTTGAGCAAATTGGTCGGCCCTTCGATGATTCGGAATCCGGCGTACAGACTGCCGCGCGGCGGGCGCGTCAAGAATCCGCCCACGCTGATGATCTTCTGGCCCTGATCGAAAAAGTCGAACACGGCGTCGCTCAAAAGCGTCAGCCGGTCGCCGACGTGCCATCGGAAATTGTAATCCAAAAGACCCGCCACCGTCCCGAAGTTGTCGTCGTCGGGGTCCGGGAACAAAGTCATGTGCGTGTCGAATGTGACCCAGTCGATGATTTGCTGGTTTTGGATCGGGCCGCGTTTGGTTTGCCATTTTTGTTCCACGCCGAGCCGCAGGGCCGTCAAATCGTCGGCGATTTCCGTGCTCGGCGACGTAACCCAATTTTGCAGCCCGCTCCGCAAGGCGTAATAGCGCTCGTCAAACTTCGGCAAATACGGCGCGCCGGTCGGCGTCAGCATCATCGAAGGCAGCCCGAACGTCGTCGTCAAAAACCGCCGCCGAAACGCTTCGACCGAATCGTCGTCCAACGGATCGTACAACGGCAGCTCGTCCAGGTGGCGATTCGCCCGAGCGATCGAGAACTCGGCGTCGAACACGACCTTGTGCGCGATGCCGTGGACGTTCAATAAATCGCTCTCAAACGTCGGATCGACGCGCCACATCGGCAAACTCGAACGCAACCCCAACTGTCCCCACGCGCGGTCCAACGGCTCGCCGTTGACGTCCTCGCCCCAGTGAGCCAGCTCGCCCATCGCATACGGCACGATCTTGACCGCGCCCAACTGGAACGGCCAATCGATCTCCTGCCGAGTGGCCAGGCGCTCGCCGCTGCGATCGCCGACTTCCCACGGCAGATAGTTGAACGGGCCGGCCGCGCCGGTGACCGCGCCCACCGAGACATTTTTCGGCACGTCGGTCCGCTCGAACTCCGCATAGGCCAAGTTCGAGTGCTCGTACCAGGTGAACGTGTCTTGCAACACCGATTGGCCCAGCCAAAAATGGTCGAGCCGCGGGAGCCAGTTCGTCTGCGTGAAGAAATCGTTCACCCGGTAGTCGGCCGAAAGGCTCAGCGAGCGATTCTCGTCGATCCGCTTCAACTCCAGACCGGTCGTCTCATCCTTCTGCGTCTCCCAGTCGCGTTTGTAATACTCCTCCAAAAAGTTTCGGTCGCTCAGCCAGCCGACCTCGGCGGTCAATTGGAAATCGTACGGCAACTGCTCGCGGTGCTGCCAGAACAGGCGATAGCGATAGTCTTTTTCCAGCGGCACGTCGCGGCGCTGCTCGCCCAAATCGTCGGTGCCCCGATCCTGAATTCCCCAATAGCTGAGCCGTCCGTCCGTCGGACCGCCCAGCCCGAAAAAGTCCGGCCGATCGTAGGTGAATTTGCCGCCGTAGCCGAACCCTCGCTTGCTCAGATAGTCCAGGTCCACGTCGAAGTCCGTGCCCTTCGGCTTGTTCCGGACGCCCAGCAATTGGTAGCCGTTCCAGTGCGTGATCACTTGCGTGCCGAAAACGTTGCCGTTTTTGATCTGCGCCTGGCGAATGTAAAAGGTCGGATCCTCCAGATCGAAGCTCATCCGCGGCCAGTAGAAGATCGGAACCGGCCCGGCGTACACGAAATTGCTGTCGGCCGTGGCCGTTTGCTGACGATCGACGATCGGCTGTCCGGTGTTCGGATTCACCTGCTGCTGACCGGTGGCCGGATCGATCACCGGCACTTGCAGATCCTCAAAATAAATATCGCCGGCCTGCACGCGATAGCCCGGCTCCTCCATGCGGCTCGAGGTCAGAAACGCCCGTTGGCCGCGATACCGATCCTCGGCGGTCTGCTGCAACACGTCGGCGTGCAGACGCAGCAGCCCGGCGTAGTTGCGCATCGGCGTGAGCAGATCGGCGTTTAGAATGACGCCGACGCGGTTCGGCACGTCGTAGTACATCCGGTCGGCGCGGATCGTCCGCTCGCCGTGCCGAAACACCACGTTGCCTTCCAAATAAAACTCCAACGGAATTCGCTGATCCTGCATCTCGCCGGCTTGCAGCGACGGCTCCTTCGTCCCCGCCGTCCAAAGCACCAACCGATCGGCCGAAGCGTCGATCGTGCCGACCGGCCCCATGTTTTTCATCTCCAATCCATCGATAAGCACGTTCACGCCCGAATCGATCGTTCCGATCCATCGCGTGCCGGTGTGATCGGGGAACCATTGGATTTGAAGAGGCACGTCGCTCCGCGGGAAGACCCGAATCCGTCGCGCGCCGGACGTCAAGGCGTCGGCCTCGCCCGGCCGCGGAACCGGCGCGAGAATCGGCGACGGCGCACTAGGCCGAGTCGTCGGCAGCGGCGACGAACCCGCCGGCGTCGTGGCCGATCCGGTCGTCGGCGCAGGGGCGGCCGCAATGGTCGTCGAACCCGTCGGGCTGACGAATTGCGACGGCGTGACGCGGCCGCGCCAACCGTCGGCGCCCGCGACAGGATTCCGTCTCGCCATGCCGCGCAGATAGATCGGCGGCGTCTCGTTCGGTTTGCCCGCCAGCAAGTTCGCGCGGACCGTCACGCCCGCCCCGCTCCAAAATCGTCCGAGCCAGGCCCGATCCGTCATCTCGGCGGCCGAGCTTGCCTCCGCCCACGAAAGTTTCACGTCGCCTTCGAGATACGCGATCACTTTCTGTTGCCGCGGCGCCAGATCGCTGGTGCGATCGATCCACAACACGGCCTCGCGGCACCGCGCCAAACCGCGTCCCTGTTGAATCACGCAATCGCCGCGCAGCACCCACACCTCATACAAGCCGACTTCCCACTGGTTGCCTGCCTGGGCCGTCACCACGATGGGATCGGTTTCGCTCCAGGTGGGCATCTCGACGTCGGCCAGCGTCGGAGCCGCCGCCAACCACACCAACAGCAGCGTCAGCCAACGGAAACCGCCGCGCGCAGCCGCCCCCGATGCGCAAACCCCAAGCGGTGCGCAGCAAGAGCGGGCCTGCATCTGGCCGATTCGTGTCAGCAGAGTAGCATCCTCGCGTTGAATGAGAACCTGGAGGGGGCGCAAAATCGCCCAATTTCAGGCGGGCGGATTATAGGAGGACCCGTCCAACGGATCAAGGTGGATTCACCAAGATAACCGGCAACATAAGTTGTTGTCCAAAAACAACTTACGCACTGTCAAAAGGAATCCAACCCGCCAAATATAGGGAGCGATTGAAGAAAACCGCATTGAAAGCCTTGCGTTTGAGTGGTAGGGTTGTTGTTGGATGGCCCGATTTCAACGTCAGACGAAGCACCCCCCCTTTTTTGACGAATCATGGCTGCTGATCCCAACCGACCCGAAGTGTTGTTGTCCATCTCGAACGAAATCGAGGCCTCGGCCATCGTCAACGCGTTGGCCGATCACGGCATCCGCGCTATGGCCGTCGGCGGCTACATCGCCGGCTTTCGCGCCGAAGCGCCCAGCAGCGTCGCCGTCATCGTCAGCTTGTCCGACTTCGATCGGGCCAAGCAGGCGCTGGTGGAAATTCAACGCGAGCAAGCCGAGTTCGATTGGTCGCAGGTCGACGTCATGCAGCGCGCGGAATTGCCCGCCTCGGCCGAGCAAACCGCCGCCGCCTTGCGTTGGCGCGTGGTTCAGCACAACCGCTTCTGGTGGAGCCTCGAACTGATCGGCATCGCCCTGTGCTTGACGCTTTGGGCATTCACGCGCGAATTGACGCCGCTGTTGGTCTACACGGTCACGGGCCTGACGCTTGTGGGTCTGTTTCTGTCGTTGGCGCCCTTTGCGGCCCCTTCGCGCCAACCGAGCCAATCGTAGACGCCGCTGCCAACGCGAGCCACGGGGTCAACGGGCCTCGCATTCGCATGTCGGTCCAATACAGCGTGTGCGCCGCGGCAAAGCACGCCGCCAGCAACAGGCCCCAAATCCAAACGCGGCCCATCGCCCCTCGCTTCACGAGCAACCCCAGCCCGACGACCGCCAACAGAAGTTCGACGGAATACCACGCGGCCACGCCCCAGCGCGCGGCCCGACGCCGCGCCGATTCGTCGTTCGTCGTGCAATGCGGCAGCGGCGACCAGAAACGTCCCATCCGCACGCAACAGGCGTACAAAAACGTGCCCGGCTCGCGGCGAATCGTCCGCCACGCCTCGGAATACGCCAGGCGATCGGCTTGCCATTCGTCGTTCGGTCGCCGAGCGGCCCAGTCGGCGTTGAACCGATCGGCCCGCCACACGTCGCCCCATCGGCTTTCGCGGAGCCACTGGTAAAACTCCGGATTATTGGCCAAAAGCAGCGTAAAACCGCCGTGCGTGGTCGTGACGATCGGACGGCCGAACTCCCGCCCGTTGCGAATCGCCCAAGGCGACAACGCCGCCAAAAGCCCCAGCAAAAAGAACGCCGCTACGCGAATTTCCTTTGCATCGCGGCGACCGCGCCACAACCACGCCGCCCCCAAAACCGCCGCCCACGCCAAAAACGTCGGACGGCAAAGCACGGCCAACCCCAACACCACGCCCGTGCCAATCGCCGCGGCCGCGGTCGGTCGCCGATCGAGCCACGTCAGCGCAAGCAACGCCAGCGCGGCCAACAGCGCCGCCAACGTCTCGGTCATCACCTGGGTCGATTGATTCACCAGGATCGGATCGCAGGCGACCAGCATCGCCGCCAACCCGGCGGCCCATCGACCCAATCCCCAGCAACGTCCCAATGCAAACACGATCGCCGCGGCGGCCGCGCCCAACGCCACGTGCAAAACGCCCACCGCCTCGCGTGTCCGGCAACCGGTCAGCAACAGCGGATACAGCGGCGGACGATACGCCGTCGGCGCGGTTTCACGGCCGAACGTATCGTATTGCACGAGATTGTCGGCCAATCGACGATAATCGTCCGGATCGGTCGCCAACGCATTCGGCGCAAGCCACAACGCCCCCGCGCGAATCAACGCGGCCAAAAGAAATACGAGAAGAACGCCCCTCGACGTCGACCAACGCGGGCAGGCATCGTCGCAGGAACGAACGAAACGACCCATGCCCTTGTTTTCATCCGCGTCCATCGGCGTTTTTTTCTTTTCGTCTTTTTTCAAGCGCTATTCGATTCTCCACGCTTGAAGCCCTTCCGGCGAGGCGAGAATCAACACCGGCTGGCCGTCGATCACAACCGTCGCCAGACCGTGCAATTTCACGCCGGAGTTGAACTTATCGAACAGCTTGCCGTCGGCGTCGAGGAAATGGACCGAACCGTCGGGTCCCGGCAAAATCCATTGGCCCGCGCCCGAACGCGCAACCTGGCCCGGCACGATCGGCTCGATCGGACTCGGCTGAACGCCGGGCGTCACGACGTAGCGCCACAGCTCCTCGCCCTTGAGCGAAACGCCGACGGCCAAATTGTCGCCCAGTTGAGGCGAGCTCAGGCCGCACCACGCCATTCGCCCGTCGCGACGCAAATCGGCGGCCGCGATCCACCGCAACATGCACCCGGGGATTTTCACTTCGCTCTGCGAACGTCCCTCGGCGTTCAACACGGCCAGCGAGCCGTTGTTGCTGGTGCAATACAAATTGCGGCGTCCCTTTGCGTCGGGCTCGCCCACCGCCATGCTTGCGGCGTCCAACACCGAACGGTTCGACCAGATCCGACGGCCTTCGAGCGACGCCGCCTGCACGCCGACCACGCCCCAATAGCTGACGTACAGCTTCAGCCGCCCGTCGCCGTCCAGATCGCCCAATTCGACCGAGGCGATCCCCCGATGCGGATTCTTCAACGCGTCTTCCGGATAGCTGACCACGTGATTCCAGTTCTCGTCCAACACGTGGCATCGTTGCTGCGACGCAAAAAAGGCCACCGTGTATCGCCGGCCGTCGGCGCCCACGGCCGACCGCAAATTGGCGATCAACTCCTCTTCCCCGAGATTCATCTTGTGCCGGGCGATCAGCTTGCCGTCCAAGCCCACCTCGGCCACCGACTTCCACCCGTCGACCACCGCCAATCGCGGCCCGCCCTTTCGATCGGAAATCACCAAAATGTTGCCGGGCGATTTCACCTCGGCCGACTTCCACCATGGCGAAAGTTTCAGCCGGGTCGGTTCACTGCGTGGGGCCGTTTTCACCTCCGGCAGCCGCTGCGACTCCGCGGCCGGTTCGATCGCCGGCGACTCGCCCGCATACGCCCGCTCCAGCATCTCGGCGTATCGCGCCAGTTTTTCTTGATATTCCTTCAGCGGTTTTTCGTAAACGTTCCGGCCGGCCAGCAACTGGTCGATCTTCGCCGGAAGCTCCTCGGCCAATTTGGGATCGTACCCCATCCGTCCGTCTTGAATCACGCCGTCGGGCCCGAGCACCAGCGTGATCGGCAACGCAAGCGCCGACGCCCCCCCAACCTTCAACGCCGACGCCACCGTCTGATCGACGTCGCGAACGATCGGAAGGTGCACCTTCAAATCATCCAAGAATTTGGCCAACGTTTTGTTCTCGACCTTCGGCAGATCGACGCTGACGGCGTAAAACGCCACTTTCGGATTGTTCTTGAACGGTTCCCGCACCTTGTCCAATTCCGGCAAACTCCGCCGGCACCATCCGCAATACGTGGCCCAAAAGTCCAACACCGTCACCTTGCCCGCCAACGACTCCAACGTGACCGGCTTGCCGTTCAGATCCGTGAACTTGAGCGCAGACGCCTTTTTGCCCAATTGTTGCGCGATGTCGGGCGGAACGAAAAACTTCACCGCCTTCGCGCTGGCCGGCGCCTCAAACTCGAACGCCTTCGGACCGACGGCCGCGTCTATTCTCGCCCCCGAAAACTCGGCCACCAACGACACGTGATCGACCGGCTGCTGCTCGCGAATCTCACGAAGCAACTCGTCGGTCGGCATCACCATCCGACGCAACAAAAACGTCTTCTGATCGATCCAAAAAGTCGTGACGCCGTCCTGACGCTTGATCTGCACGCGATAGCAATCGTCTCCCGCAATTTGACCGGGCTCGGACAACGTCGGCGGATCGGCGTCCTGCAAATAGATCGCGATCGGATCTTCCACCAACAACAGGGCGATCTGCGGCATCGGACCGCCAAGCCCCTGCATCAGCGCGCCGGCAAGCACCTGATCGGCGAACATCGTCTGCGGGGTCATCTTGGTCGGCGCCGGACGCTCCAACACCTGATCCGGCTGACCCTCCACCGCCGCAAACAACTTCGTGCCGTCGCAAACCAACACGGCAAATTGCGATTGCATCCGAATCTTGTTCGGACGAACCATCGTCATCGAAAACGGCGCCGTCTGGTCGATCACCTTCTCACGACCCGCCTCGGCCAGCAGCCGCACCTCGCCCGCGTCCGCGTAACTGGTCGCCTTCCGATACGTCTCGGCCATGCGGTCCAACACCTCGCGGGCCGAAAGTTTCGACGCCGCAGCTCGATCGGTCGGCGCCGCTTTGGCCGACGCAGCGTCTTTCGTCGTTTTCGGCTCCGACTTCGGCGTCGCGGCCGGCTTGCATCCCAACGCCAACGCTAGCCCCAGGCAAACGCCGATCCCGAAAAGTCGGCCCCCCATCGTTCTCTTGCGAGAATATATTTTCACCACGAGCGTATCCTCCAAGGATGGTCTATTTCACTCCGAATCCACCCATTATTCGCAAACCCACCGCCGCCGTAAAGCTCGACTTCTTGACCACCGACGGAATCGACGAGATAATGAGATTTGGAAGTCGCTGTTGTTTTGCCTAGACACCCTAGCCCGCCAACTTGCACCATGCCCATCTTGCGATACGGAGTCGATTCACAGATCGAGCTGACCCAATCCGACATTGCGTCGCTGGGCCAACCGCACGGATCGCCGCCGCTGGCCGACTTGGCCTCGGCAACGGCCGCCGCGCTCGAATCGCCGATCGACTATCCGCCGCTGGCTCGATGCGTCACGCCGACCGATCGGATCGTGTTGCCCCTCGACCACGGCGCACCGGGCGTGGAGCACGTGATCGCCGCCACGGTCCGATGTCTGGTCGAGGCCGGCGTCGAGCCCGAGGGCATCACGTTGCTGCAATCGCAGCCCGGCGGCGCCGATCCACGTCGGCGGATCGAATCGCCCCTGCGTCCTCGCATCGCGCTGCAAACCCACGATCCCGACGATCGCCGGCAGTTGGCCTATCTAGCGGCCAACGAGGCGGGCGATCCGATCATGGTCCATCGCCTGCTGCACGAGGCCGACGTCGTGCTGCCGATCGTCTGTCTCCGGGCCGACCCGACGGCCGGCTATTTCGGCATCCACGGCGCGGTCTTTCCGGCGTTTTCCGACACAAAAACCATCCAGCGTTTTCGCAGTCCGGGCGCGCTCCACGGCGACGGCCAGCGCCGACGCGAGCTGATCGCCGAGGTGGATCAAGCCGCATGGCTCCTGGGCGTCTATTTCACCATCCAACTAGTGCCGGCCGGCGGCGACGGACTCCTGCATGTCTTGGCCGGCCAAAGTGAATCGGTCCGCCGACGCGGACGCGACCTCTACGCCGCGGCGTGGCATTGCGAGTCGCCCGTTCAGGCCGATCTGGTCGTGGCCGCCATCGAGGGCGACGCCCGCCAACAAACTTGGGAAAACCTCGCCCGAGCCCTGCAAACGGCCGACGCCTTGGCCGACGAGGACGGCGCCATCGCCCTGTGCAGCGAGTTGATCGAGCCGCCCGGCCCCGCGCTGCAACATCTGGCCTGCAAGTGTTCGCACGACTCGCCGCATCACGCGCACAAGGAACGATCCGCCGATGCGCTGCCCGCCGCGTTGCTGGCCAACGTCCTGAAACGACGCCAAGTCTATCTGCTCAGCCGGCTCGACGCCTCGGTGGTCGAGGATTTGAACATCGTCCCGCTGGCCGACGCGGACGAATTGGGCCGGCTCGCCCAACAACATCGGTCGTGCGTGTTGTTGTCAAACGCCCCGTATGTTTCGGTGGTGCATGTCTGACCCAGCCGCTCGAATCGCCGACAACGTGGCTCGCGTGCGATCGCACATTGCGGAGGCCGCCGCCCGAGCCGGCCGCTCGCCCGACGAAATCACCTTGGTGGCCGTAACCAAATACGTGTCCGCCGAAACGGTCCGCCCGCTGGTCGCCGCCGGCTGTTTGGAATTGGGCGAAAGCCGCCCTCAAAAACTCTGGGACAAAGCCGCGTCGCTGGCCGACCTGCCCATCCGCTGGCACATGATCGGCCACCTGCAACGCAACAAAGTCCCCAAAACCCTGCCGCTGGTCGCGTTGATCCACTCGATCGACAGCCCGCGTCTGTTGGCCGAAATCGACGAGCAAGCCGACCAGCCCGTCCGCGCGCTGTTGGAGGTCAACATCTCGGGCGAGGCGGCCAAGCATGGTTTTACGCCCGAAGCGTTGGAGCGATTTCTGCCCGAGTTAGCCAACTGCCGCCACGTGCAAATTCGCGGTCTGATGGGCATGGCCGCGCTCGAAGGCGGACCCGACCACACCCGACGCGATTTCGCCGCGCTGCGGCAACTGCGCGATCGGCTGCGACCCCAATGTCCGCCGGGCGTCGCGCTCGACGAGCTTTCGATGGGCATGAGCGGCGATTTCGAGATCGCCATCGAAGAAGGCGCCACGCTAGTCCGCGTCGGCTCGGCCCTGTTTGAAGACGTCCTGCCGTAGATTTAATCTTTCGTTGCGTTCTGTGTAAGAAAGAGGAAAAATGGGAAAATGGAAAAAGGGAAAATAGAAACAAAATAAAACAACTTTTGTCTTTTCCTTTCCCCCCCTTTCCCCTTTTCCCTTCTTACACTGACCGTTCCCCCGGCCAAAACGTTTTTTTCCGAAGCGTCACGCGATCTTTCGAGCCAAGATCAACTCCCGCAACGGCGTCGGCATGGCGATCGTCGCCGCCTCGGGCTCGCGTCGCAAGGTGTCGAGCGTCTGCTCCAACTGCTCCTCCGGCCCAAGATCGAGGTCGAGAAAGAACAGCTTTTGGCCCTTCAACTCGCAGCCGCCCCCGCCGTTGCCGGCCAGACACTCCTGGCGAATCGTGTAGCCGAGCCGCGAGACAAGATCCAGAGCCTGGTCGAGCGTCTCTACCGTTTGCATCCCAGCTTCTCCAGTTCGCCGGCTTTCCTAGCCACGCGGAGATTATAGCCGGTTGCACTTCAGTTGGCGAGCCGAGTTCGTCGATATCGCAACCGAGGTAAGTTCTTTCAGGAACGATAGTTAAGACACGTCGTCTCGGGAAGATCCAAAGAACGCTCATACTAGAGCAACCAGGCTGACGCGGCGATTTACGTAACACTGCGACCCTGAGCAATATCAGCAACCGTGGAGTACTTGTCGTGACACACAATGCCGCCGACGAAACGATCTCTCTTCAGCAACAGGTGGAACTTCTCAAGCAGCAGCTTGCCCAGTCCCAACGATTGACGGCCCTTGGCGAACTGGTGGGCACGACGACCCATGAGTTCAACAACGTACTGATGACCATTCTCAATTACGCCAAGATGGGTTCGCGTCACAAAGACGCCCCCACCCGGGACAAGTGTTTTGAGAAGATTTTGGCCTCGGCCAACCGTGCGGCCACGATCACCAACACCGTGCTGGGCATGGCCCGCAACCGTTCGAGCGGCCAAGAACCGACCGATCTGGCCAAGTTGCTCGACAACACGCTGCTGTTGCTCGAACGCGAAATGAACAAATATCGCGTCGTCGTCGAAAAGCAATACCAGCAAGTCCCGCTGGCCATGGTCAACGGCAACCAGATCCAACAGGTGTTGCTCAACCTCTTGATCAACGCCCGCCAGGCGATGGCCAACGGCGGACGACTTTGGATCAAGCTGCTCAACGACACCCAAAACGACATGATCGACCTGGTGGTCCGCGACAGCGGATGCGGCATCCCGGCCGACAAACTGCCCAAAATCTTCGAGTCGTTCTACACGACGAAAAAGGGTCCCGACGCCAGCGGCAAGGGCGGCACAGGCCTGGGCCTTTCGATGTGCCGCGACATCATCGAAGCCCACCACGGACGCATTCGCGTCGACAGTTCCATCGGCAAAGGCACCGCCTTCACCTTGAAACTGCCCGTCGCCAAAGCCGCTCCGAAACCGATCGCCCCGATCGTCGCGCCGGTCACGATGCCGGTCCAACACGCTTCGATGACCACGACCTGATCGGGCTTACTCCGCCGGCGCCAAGGCCAACTGCCGCAGCGATTCCAACATCGCCAGCACGTCGTCCCGCGCGATTTCGGACCAGCCCAACACCTTGTGGCTCAGAATCGCCAGCTTCAGCAACTCGAAACCTTCCTGCAAGTCGGGCGGCAACGCCGGCAGCGACTCGAACGGACGCACCGGCGACGTCGCATCGGCCACGGACGTCGGGCTCTCCGACATCGCGGCGTCGCTGGACTCGTCCGACGAAGCGTATTCCGACTCGTCGTCCGTCGAATCGTCGGCGTCGTGCACCTCGCCGAACGTTTCGGTGATCGCCTCGGGCAGCGAAGCCTCGGCGTCCGACCCGGTGTCTTCATCCCACGGCACGTCGTCCGCGGACTCGCCGGCGACCTGCTCGGCGGGATCGCCGCCGTTGGCTTCCCAACGCTGCCGGCGCATCTCGGCGACCGACCACCCGCTTTCGACCGCGCCTTGCAGATACATTTCGGCGTCGGCCCAATCGACCGCCGCGTGAAAATGGCTCCAAAAAAGCCCGCGATACTGGTCGTGCACCGCGCCGAACCGTTCAAAAACCCTGCGCAGCCGCCCAACGTGCTGAGGCGTGACGTTGCCCACCTGACGACTCCAGACCTCGTCCGTCCAATCGCCGGCCGGCGAGTCGGATTTTTTCAGCGACTCACGCCACTCGAAAATAATCCGGCCCTTTTCCCAGTTCGTCGTGCTGACCAACCGATTCCAACGACCGACGTACTCCACCGAGGCTTCATTCAACGTGACGGCTTGTTCTTCCATGGGCAGAAACTTCCTTCCTAGGCCAATAAGGGACAGGCTGTTATTGTATCACACCGCCCGCGCCGCCTCATGGGGTTTGTGAACGTCCGTCGCCCAAGAATGAAAAAACCTCGGAAATCCAAGGGAAAAACGAACCGTTCGGACAAAAGTCGAAAAACGACCGAACGTGGAAAAGATGTCGACAACCCGGACGTCCGGCAGTCTATTTGCCCGGAACCGGCGCACCGGTCGGCATCGGCGCACTCATGGCCGGCTGCTGAACTTGCCGTTTTACGGCCTGATGGGCCATGCCGCCGTCGACCACGCGAAGCACGAACGGGGCTCGCTGCTGCAACGACGACGGGACCGGCTGCCGTTGATTCTGAAAGTTCAACTGCAACTGCCGTTGATTTTCCAACCGCTGCGATTCGCGCGACGGCGCCGCGGCATAACCGAAGGACGACTGTGGCGATTGCACTGGCTTTGACGACGGTTCGCTCGCTCCATAAGCCTGCTGCTTGGCCTTCGTCGCCTCGACCGGTCCGACCACCACGAACGGAAAGGCGTCGGGCCGCGACTCCAAACCCGCCAAGGTCGCCTCGATCTGCGACGGCGTGGCCTCGACCTCGACAATCTCCTCGCCCTCGGCGTCTTCATCGCGTCGGCCAAACGAGTCGGCCTTTGTCGATTCCGCCTCGGCGAGCGACCGGCCCAGGCTTTGGATCCTTTGCCCGGCCTGACGCTGCACCGAAACGATGCCGTTGCGGACCAGCAGCTTGTCGAACGCCTGCGATCGGGCGGCCTCGGAGCTGACGTCGCAACGGATCACCAACACGTTGTCGCGCAACGCATCGGCCGCCTTCGCCGGCACGTTCTCACCACCGGACCGCGGCGCATCGCCTTTCTTCATCGCACCGACATTGCTCTCCGCAAGATCGCTCCGCCGCTTTTCCGACGACACGGCGGATTTTAATCGAACGGCCGATTCCGACCGCACCACTTCCGCAACGGGCTTTTCCGCGGGAGCCGCCTGCATGGTCGGAGGCCGATAATCGCCCGTCCGCTGCGGTTTCAACGCCGACGGCTTTTGATCCGACAACGCCGAATCGCCCGCCCGAGCGACCTCCTTGATCGACTTTCCACCGCCGACCAGTCCGCCGTTCTGCCACCGCTCGTGAATCGCGATCGCCGCGCCGACCATCAGGGTCAACGACGCCCAAGCGATCACGCGACGATTGAAAAACCGCTCGGACCAAGAACGCGACGACGGCACGGGACGGTCCGACTCTTCTCGGCGACGTTCGGCCTCTTCGATCACCTGCCGAGTCAAACTTTCGCCGAGCGGCTCCCTGGGCAACGATTGCACGGCCCGGCTGACCGAGCGCAACTGCTCGAGCAACCGGCGAGCGGCCGGATCGGTCGCCAATCGGCGCTCGATCTCCGCACGTTCGGCGTCGTTCAGTTCGCCGTCCAAATACGCGCTCAGCAGTTCGTCGTTCGGCTGGTTTTTCATAACAAATCGTTTTTTTCCGTTTCTCCCACCAACATTGCCTTCAACTGCTCTCTCAATTCTAGCCGCGCCCGATGCAGCCGGCTTCGGACCGTCCCCAGCGGAAGATCGAGGATTTCGGCGATCGCCTGGTAATCCCGGCCGTCGATTTCCCGCAACACCAGCACGGCTCGATGGTCGTGGTCCAGTCGGACAATCGCCTCGCGCACCTGCCGGCATTGTTCTTCGCGTTCGAGCGTTTTCAACGGTCCCTCCCCGCCATCCGACGGCTCGACGCAGCCGATTTCTCGCGCCCGATCGATCGACGCCATGGGCCGACGTCGCCGCCGGTGCGTCATCGCCGCATTGAACGCGATTCGATACAGCCAGGTGTAAAACGCACTGTGCCGCTCGAACGAATCCAAATGGAGCATCGCCTGGACCAGCGACTCTTGAACGACGTCGCGGGCGTCCTCGGCATGGCCGATCATGTGAAAAACCGCCTGAAACAGCCGGTCCTGATACTTCAGCACCAGATGGCCAAAAGCCTCGGTCTCGCCGCGAAGCGTCTGGTCAATCCACCGATCGTCGTCGCTCACGTCCGGCTCGCTCTGAAAGTTAAGACGCACGAAGGGGGCAACAAAGTTCCATTTTTCACACAGCCCCATCATGCCAACCCGGCCAACGGCTGTCAATCACTCGCCAGCCGATGGACCGTGAATGGGCAATTGGCGAATCCGAAGCCGTGCCTCCTCCACCGTAACGATCGCGCCCCGTTCGAGCGCCTCGGCCGCCTTGTCCATGACCACGGCCAATCGCTCGACCACATGCTCCGCGCGGGTGTTTTGAAGTCGAAAAACCACAATACTGGCGACGCGGTCGCCGGCCATCGCCGCAATTTCGCCAAAATCCAGATCGAAGGTCAGCACCACTCGATTTTCCGCCACCGCCATGGCGAATATCCGGCCGTTCGGCAGCCGAGCCAGCCCCAATTCGCCCAGATGGCTGCTCTCATGCCCCACGCTTTGCAGCCAGGCGGACACCTTGCGTGAGACCCCCATGTCGCACAGAAAACGCATGAGAATCTCCTAAAAGAACCGCCGAAACGAAAATGCCGCCAACGAAAAGATCACGCAACCGGCCACCTAAACGGCGACAATCTGATCCTGAGTCAACCACGCGGCATACTGAAGGGCCTGTTCGATGTCGGCCGGTTCAAGCTCCGGATAGCCCTCCAAAATCTCCTCGACCGTCGCCCCATGCGCAATTTGGCCGACGATCACCGACACGGGAATCCGCATTCCACGAATGCAGGCTCGACCGCCCATGATCTGCGGATCAAACGTGATACGTTCAAATGGCGACATAGCACAAGCCCTCGTTGTTTTTTTGATGCTCCATGAATTCTGCCAACCCGGCCGACGGCTGTCAATCCTTGAGCTGAAACAGCCGCTTCATCGCCTCCAACAGCCCGCGAGGCACGCCCTTCTGCGATTCGTCCCGCAGCGATTCCAACGGCGGATGCAGCAGCTTGTTGACCAATCGGTCGAACGACCGGCCGATCTCGTCTTTCGCCCGATCGTCCAGCTCCGGCAGCCTGTTCAGCAACCGCTGCAACTCTTCTTCCTTCGGCCGCTGCCAATCTTGACGCAGCCGCTCGACCACCGGCCCGACCGCCCGATGATACATCTCCGACATAAATCGGTCCGTCTCCTGCTCGACGATTCGCCGCGCGGCCGGCGCCTCCTTGTCCCGCTCCGCCGCGTTGCGACGGCATGCCGCCTGCAAATCGTCGATCGAATACAAGTACACGTCGGGCCGATCGCCGATCGCCGCCTCGAAATCCCTCGGCACGGCCAGGTCCAAAATCAGCAGCGGACGCCGCGCCCGCCGGGCCTCGACCGCTGCGAAATCGGCCAGCGCGACGATCGGTCGCTCCGCGCCCGTGGCGCTGACGATCAAATCGGCGTCGGCCATTATCTCGGGCAGCCGTTCCCACGCGGCGACGCGGCCTTGCCACCGGCGGGCCAACGGTTCCGCCCGATCCGCGTGGCGATTGACGATCGTCACGTCCCGCACGCCCGCCTCCCGCAAATACCGAAGACACTCCTCGGCCGTTTCGCCCGCTCCGATCACGAGCGTCTTTTTGTCGTCGAACCGCTCGAAAATCTGCCCGGCGAAATCGGCGACCGCCACGCTGGCGACGCTGACTCTTCGCTGATGAATCGCCGTCTCGTCGGCCACGCGGCGCGCCGTCCGAAGCGCCGCCTGAAACGCGGCGTGCAACAACGGACCGGCGCTTTCCTGCTCCGCCGCCGTCTGATAGGCCTGTTTCACTTGGGCCAAAATCTGCGACTCGCCCAACACCATGCTGTCCAAACTGGCCGCCACCGCGAACAAATGCCGCACGGCCGACTGATCGTCGTCGTGATACAGAGAATCGAGGATCTGACTCGCCTCCAACCCGTGAAAACGGGCCAAAAAGTCGGCGATCTGGTCGAACGTCGGCGCCGACTCGTGCAACGTCGCGGCGTACAATTCGACCCGATTGCAGGTCGAAACCAACGCCGCCTCGATGCCCGGAAACGCACGCCGCCACTGGCCCAACGCCTCCCGAGTCTGTTTGGGCCCAAACGCCAATTGCTCGCGCACCGAAACTTTAGCGCCGTGATGGCTGCATCCGACGACTTCAATCCGCATGGCGTCCTCCCCGGGAAAAGTGGAGAGGGGAGAGGGGAGAGGGGAGAGGGAAAGGACTCTGGATTTTTTGATCCGTCACCTTCGATGCTCCGCTCTCGGCCCTTCTCCAATGTCGGCTGTCGACCAACAGGCCGACGACCAACAGGATCGCCAGGAAGAGAAAGCTAACCAGCGTCAAATAGGCCACCTTGCGGCCGGCCAGCGCCGGTCGATACAACGCCCCAAGAATCGCCGCCGCCAACAGCCACAAGAACAGCAGCCACGTGGTCAACACCACCGGATCGGTCCAAGTCAATCGCGTCGCGCCGTCGGTCTGGATACGATTCAAAATCATGCCCGACACCACGCCGACCGCCAGCATGACCAGCGACACGAGAATCGCCCGGCTGTTGGCCCATTGCAGCCATTCCAGACTGGGCCATCGCCATCCGCCGGCCGTCGGGCGGTTTTGTTTCAGACGCCGCGATTGCGTCAAATACATCACGCCGGCAGCGAACCCGATCAGAACGGCCACGGCGGCCAACACGATCGACGCGCCGTGCATCGTGCCCCAAACCGCCGAGGCGCGCGGTTGGGCCAGCGCTTCGGTCCGGGCCGCAAATCGGGCCGCGCCGACCAGCGCCAACACCAATGGCAGCAAGAAAAGCCCGAACGGCGTTTTCGGATGCCCGACGGCCAGATACAAATACACGGCCGCCAACGCCCAGGCCGCCATCAAAAACCAATCGCGTTCGCTCGACAGCGGAACGCCCGGCGCGGCGACCGCTTGATGGCAAAGAAACGCGGTGTGCGCCGCCCAGCCCGCCGCCGCAAACCCGATCATCAAGACTCCGCGCCAACCGCTGCGGAACCAAAGCCGAGAAATCTCCAACGCCAGCGCCACGGCATAGCTGGCGGCAAAACAGATCACGCTCACGCCGGACATTATGATTCCAGTCCGTATTCCTTGAGCTTCTTGTGCAACGTGTTCCGATTGATGCCGAGCCGTTCGGCGGCTTTGATCTGCACGCCGTCGCAAGCGGCCAGCACTTGGACGATCAACTCCCGCTCCACCCGGTTGACGATCGCCGCGTAAAGATTCTCCGCGTTGGGGCCCGCCGTCTCGATGCCTTGTTGGATCAAATCCGACGCGAGCGTTTCGACGTCCGCCCGGCTGCGTCCGATCCGACGCGGACGGCCGCCCAACACCATTTCGGGCAGCAGTTCCCGCGTCAACTCGTCGCCGGGCGCCAACACGACGGCCCGCTCGATGTAATTCTGCAATTCTCGAACGTTGCCGGGCCAGGAATAATCCTGCAGCGCCTGCATCGCCGCCGGCTCGATGTGCGGCACGTGGCGAAAGTTCTCCTCGCTGTAAATCTTCAAAAAGTGATAGACCAGCGACGGAATGTCCTCGCGCCGCTCGCGCAACGGCGGCAACTCGATCGTCACGACGTTCAACCGATAATAAAGGTCCTCGCGAAACCGGCCCGCCTCCGTTTCGTCCAGCAAATCGCGGTTGCTGGCGGCGATCACCCGCGTGTCGACCCGGATGGTCTGCGTGTCGCCGACCCGCTCGAACTCGTGTTCCTGAAGCACCCGCAGCAGCTTAACTTGCAGTTTAGCGGTCGTCGAGTTGATTTCGTCCAAGAAGACCGTGCCGGTGTGGGCCGCCTCGAATCGACCGGTCCGATTGTCGACCGCGCCGGTGAACGCGCCGCGAACGTGCCCGAACAGCTCGCTCTCCAGCAGATTTTCGGCCAGCGCGCCGCAATTGACCCGAATGAACGGACCGCTGCCGCGCGGGCTCAACCGATGAATCGCCTTGGCGATCAGTTCCTTGCCCGTGCCCGTCTCGCCCAACAACAACACCGAGGCGTTCGACCGCGCCACCCGGCGCGTCAGCCGATAGACGCGCTCCATCGCCGCTCCCGCGCCGATCAGCCCGGGAATCGGAGGTCCGGTCTCATTGGAATCGACGTTCGCCATCGCACGCGACATGACTTGTTCTCTTAACGATGTTTCGGCGACGCTTCGAGACAATCCAAAATCAGCCCCAGCAAGCGTTGCGTGTCGGCGTCTTGATGCTCGCTGTCATTGTACCGGCGATACTGGTCGAGCACCTGCTGCGACGTCAACCGCGTGCCAAACCGCCGGACGTTTTCACGAAACGCCGCCGCCGCCGACTTTCGCATTTCCAACGGCAGCACCGATCGGCTGGCCAAATCGACCAGCGCCCGCTGACTCTCCGACGAGTTCATCTGCGACAGCACCGCCGCCGCCAACGGCGACAATTTCGGATGGTACAACGCCGCGAGCACGTCGTCCTCAACCCGGCGAAGGTCGTACAACTTGCCGGACGAACGAATCAACTCGCCCAACAACTCCAGCGCCAGCGCCGCCTGCTGCCGCCGCACGCTTTGGGGAACTTGCTCGCGGGGGTCGATCAGGCCGAGCTGCTGTTTTTGCCAGCGCATCGATTCGGCGTCGTGCGGCCTGGCAAACGCCATGCTTCGCGGATCGCCGGCGACTAATCGCTCGGCGTCGGCGAAAAATCCCGCCCCCGCCATCACGCCGATCGGCAGTTGCGCCGTCCGCGGATCGCGCCGCAACTCTTGCAACAACAACGCCACGGTGGGCCGCTGAATCGAATAGTCAATCCAAATCAACTCACAGTCGGGCGACCGGACGGCCAACTGCAACAGTTCGCGGCCGTTGGCGGCCGTGTCCGTCTCAAGGCCCGCAGCCGCCAACATGCCCGCCAGATCGCGGGCTTCGACCGTGTTGGGCGCGCCGACCAGCGCACGCTGATCGCCGCTGCCCGCCGCAAAATACCCAAGCGCCGCCGGCACCGTGCTGGAACCCGGAAACGGCTTGTCGGGCTTCAACCGCACGATGGTCTCCAACGCCGCCAAACGAAGCCGCCGATCGGGACTCTGCACGGCCAACACCAGCGGAGACGGCCGATCGCCCTGATTGAGCAACTCCTCGGCCGTGGCCATCGCGCCCAACCGCCGAACCACCGCCGCGGCCGCCGCCGGACGTCCATGCGCCATCGCGTAGACCAACGTCCGCTCGAGCGTCTTCACGTCGAACCGTTTCACAGCAACCACCGCCGGATCATCGTCGCGGAGCGGTCGATCCAACCCATGAACATGCGCCGCGGCATCCAAGATCGCCGTCAAATAAAGCAGACGAAGCTCGGGCGTCTCCGGAGCCAACCGATACGCGTCGCCGGCCAATCGAACCGCCAACGCCATCGCGGCGTCGTCCTGATCCACGCGGCGAACCGACGCCGTTCGCTTCCGGTCGTCCCAACGCCACACGTCCACGCGCCCGCCGATCGCGCCGTCGACCAGCCGCCGCCGATCCAAATACTCCAACGCCGTCTTCATCAACAGCGCGGCCGCCGCATCCCGGTCCGGCACGCCGCCCGATATCTTCTCGATCGCCTCCACGGCGGCTCGTCGCAGCGCGGGCTCGCTTTCCTCCGACTCGGCCGCAGCTAACAGATAGATCGCCGCTTTGCGATCGTTCATTTCGGCGAGCGTCTTCACCACTTGAATCGCCAGCTTTGGATCGGCGTCGTCCAAAACGCCCAGCAACGCGCGGAACGCCGGCTGGCCCATGCCGGCCAACACGGTCCGAACATTTTCCTGCTCGGCCGCACGGCTCGGATCGGCCAGCACTTGCACGAGCGGACTCACCGCCGCCGCGCCGGCCGCCTGCAAATGGGACATCGCTTGCAGCCGCCGATCCACGTCGGGGTCTTGAAGTTGCGCGATCCACGGACCGATGCGTTTCTGGTCCTGCCGCTTCGACGCCAAGGCCGCCAACACCGCATCGGCCAGTTGACGCGACTCGGGCAGCAGCGACGCCTGATTGGCCAACGCCACCAGCGCCGCCGAGCCCAATTCGTCGCCCAACGCGGCCAATTGCGCGGCGTCGAGCTTGGCGTCCAACACTTTTTTCACCAGCGGCTTGGCCGCTTCCGGATGGCCGAGTTCCGCCAAAATGCTCGCCGCCCGAACACATTCGCTCGGCGTGGCGGGCTTCGTCGCCAAAATGGCGGCCACGGCCGGATCCTCGGGCATCGGAATCTCAACGTCCGAATTCGCGGCCTTGTCCGGCGTCTTCGACGGCTTCTTCGACGACGGCGGCGCCGCGGCCATCGAAACCGCAACCATCGCCAACGCAAGACTCAACACCGCGAAACGTCGGACCATCATGGCGAAGCTCGCAAGAGACAAAAAACGCTCGAATCAGGACAACCGCAACCGTTGCTTCCAACGCCGCACTTGTTCTCGAACCTGTTCCGGCGCCGTCGAACCGTAGCTGACCATCGCCGCCACCGCTCGTTCGGGCCCCAGCACGTCGTACACGCTCGCATCCAAACCCGGATCGGCCTCGCGAAAATCTTCCAACGGCAAATCCGAAAGCCGCACGCCGCGATCGAGCGCTTTGCGAACCAGCCGGCCGACCAATCCGTGCGCGGTCCGTTGCGGAACGCCGCGCCGAATCAGATATTCCATCAGCGTCGTCGCGTCGAGATGCCCGCGATCGAGCCGTTCGGCGATCGCCGCGCGATTCAACTCCGCGCCGGCCGCCAGCGGGGCCGCCAACTCCAACGACGCCCGAACCGTGTCGAACGAATCCAACAGCGGCTCCTTGTCCTCTTGAAGATCGCGGTTGTACGCCAACGGCAAACCCTTGACCAACACCAGCAGCGACTGCAAATTGCCGATCACCCGGGCCGTCTTGCCTCGGATCAGCTCCAGCACATCGGGATTGATCTTCTGCGGCATGATCGACGAGCCGGTGCAGAACGTCTGCGGCAGCTTCAAGAAGTTAAACTCCACGGTGGACCACAAAATCCACTCTTCCGCCCAAGTGCTCAGGTGTTCGGCGATCAGCGTCAACACGAACGCAAACTCCAGGGCGAAGTCGCGGTCGCTGGCCGCGTCGAGACTGTTGGCCGCCACGCCCTCAAACCCCAATCGCTCGGCCACGTCCTGACGATCGATCGGCAGACTGGTGCCAGCCAGCGCCGCCGCGCCCAACGGCAACTGATTCACCCGATGGCGACAGTCGGCCAACCGAAGCCGGTCCCGCTCGAACTTCTCGCAATAGGCCAGCCAGTAGTGCGGCGCCAACACCGGCTGGGCGCGCTGCGTGTGCGTGTAGCCCGGCAAAATCACCTCGGCGTCCCGATCGCATCGGCCGACCAGCGCCCGTTGCAAGGCCGTCAATCGCTCGTCCAACTGGTCGATCGCCCAGCGAACCCAAAGCCGCAGATCGGTCGCCACCTGGTCGTTGCGGCTTCGAGCCGTGTGCAGTTTGCGTCCGACGTCGCCGAGCCGCTCGATCAGGGCGTGCTCGACGTGCATATGAATGTCTTCCAGCTCGGTGCGAAACGGAAATCGCCCCTGCTCAATTTCTTGGCGAATGTCGCCGAGCGCCTGCACAATTTTCAGGCACTCGTCGGCCGTCAACAGCCCGACTTTCGCAAGCATCTGGGCATGGGCCGTCGAGCCTTCGATATCTTGGACGAAAAGCCGCCGGTCGAAGCTCACACTCTCGGTGAACTCCTCCACCCGATGGTCCGTCGCCTGATCAAAAACGCCGCCCCAAGGTTTTTTCGTGCCGCCCTCAGCGGACCGCAACGGACTGGGCGAGTCGTTTTGGGACTGATCCTTAGCCACGCGAATGCCTCCCAATTGTGCAAAACTCTCTGGAAGTTTACCACATTCAAGACACCGGCGGCAGCAGGGGCCTCAAAAATCCCCACCAATGGAGGATCCTGCGAAAGATTGCTCTTGCCGTCCAACCGGGTTTCGAGGAAACTGCCGCCCCCGCAATCCTCCCAAGTTGCCGGGCGGAGGCTTTCGCATGACCCAAATCGACGTCGTTCTCACGGCCCTTCTTGCCGCGACGCTCGCCGGTTGCGCCGAATCGGACTATGTCATGGCGCCCGAAAGCTGTCCGCAACAGCCCGGCGCCATGGTGCCCGTCCAGCCGATGTACGCCAATCCGATCCTGATCCCCGCCGCCGATTGCCAAGCGGCTTGGGAGCAAGTGGTCGACGTCGTGGACGATTATTTCCCCATCAAGCAAGAAGACCCGATTCGACTGGTCGGCAACTCAATGACCGAAGGCCACCTGACGACCGTGTCGCAAGTGAGTCCGACCATTTTCGAGCCGTGGCGGCACGACACCGGCGATTCGCAACAGCGTTGGGAAAACACGCTCCAAACCATGAGCCGCCACGCCGAGGTCCGCATGACGCCCTCGCCCGGCGGATATCAAGTCGACGTGCGGATCTATCGCGAACTCGAAAACCTGCCGCGTCCCGAACACGCCACCACCGGCGGCGCCACGTTCCGCTACGACAGCGCGCTGGACAACACCGCAGAACCAAGCGTCAGCGGCACGACCGCCGCCAAAAACTGGATTCCGCAAGGCCGCGACACCGCCCTCGAACAGAAAATCATCGCCGACCTGCTGTGCCGCTCCGGACAGACGCCGCAGCCGATGGTGCAGCAAGCAACGGCCCTTCAACCGCAACCGGTCCCCACCCCGCAGCCCGGAACGATGCCGGCGCCGCAACTGTCGCCCGTGCAACC
>JBDKTJ010000012.1:0-43808 GCA_039698075.1 Thermoguttaceae bacterium
GAAAACGGCTTCGACGGAATGGCCGACGCTTGCCGTATCCTCTACAACGAGGCCATGAAGATCGAACGGGCCGACGCCCTTCAGGCCCAGCCCTACGAACGCACCGATCGCCGCCGTGGCTATGCCACCAACGCCAGCAGCGCCGCTCCGCCCAGAGTGGGAACGATGAACAGCAGCGCGACGCGGACCAGCAGTCGTCGGCCGCCCAACATGCCCGCCAACGTCGACTTCGTGACCATATTGGCCATCGCCGCGATGATCAACATGCGCCAGCCGTCGGCGGCCACTTGCGGATCGCCGATCGACATCCGCGCCGTCGACAACGTGATGGCGTCCATCTCGGTCAGTCCCGACAAAAAGGCCACCGCATAGAGCCCTTCGCCGTGCCAGCCGTGTTTGGCGACGGCCAAGGCCAGCAGCACCACGGCGTACAACACGCCGAAGACCAGCGCGGAAGTCAGTTGCGTCGGATTGGTCGGCTCGGGCATCTGCGACGGTTGCTGTCGGATCTGAAACCACAACACGGCGGCCGGCAACGAGGTCAACAGCATCATCGCGGCCATGAACGGCCAGACCGCGACCAAAAAGTCCAGCGACACCACGCTGACGGCCAACAGCACCCGAAGGTACATCACGGTCGACGCGATCAGGATGACGACCGCGGCCGCGCGTTGGGCCGTTGGATCGTCGCGTGCGCCGCGGGCGTAGCTGACCGTGGCGGCGGTGCTCGAAATCGCGCCGCCCAACACCCCGCCCAGCAAAATCCCCGCGTCGCGGCCGAAAAACTTGTAAACGATGTAACCGCCGAGGCTCATGCCGACGATCAACACGACCATCAGCCACGTTTCGAACGGATTGAACACGTGATACGGTCCATAGGTCCGATTCGGCAACACCGGCAGAATGATGCACGTGATCAGAACGAACTGCATGATCGCCCGAAGGTCTTCGTCGCCCAATTTGCGGGCGATGCCGTGCAGTTCCGGCTTGAATTGCAGCAAGACCGCCGCGCCGCCGCCGACGGCGATGGCCACCGGCAACGGACCGGTCACGACCAACGCACCGACGGCGTACATCAACAACAGTGCGGCGTCGGTCGTCATGCCGGGGTGCGGGTCGGGCTGCCGCAATCGAAAGACATGCACGACCACGACCATCGCGGCGAGGGCCAGCAGTCCGGCCGCCACAATCCAACTGTCTTGATAGTGATCGGCCAACACGGCGGCCAGGCTGCCCAACACGGTGATCAGCGGGAAGGTGCGCATGCCGGCGACGCCGCTTTCGGCGTGTTCTCGCTGCAAACCGACCAGCATCCCAAGCAGCACCGCGATTCCGAGTTGTTGAAACAATGGTTCCATGATACCTCAACTTTAGCACGCCCCGGGATGGCGAAAACGCCGAAAAACCGGTTTCTCGCTCGATGGAAACCAGAAAATCGGCCGTCGCGGATCAATCGAACCGGACGGCGGCCAAAAACTTGGCCAATCGCAGCGACGCCACCAGGGCGTTTTCTCGGAGCTGATAAAAGTCTTTGGCGCTGGCCGGGCGTCGCAAGACCGCCCCCAACGCCGCTCCCCATTGCGCGGCGGCGGTTCGCTGGGCCAGCAAGTGTTCGACATCGCGTGAAAGCGTTTCGTCGGCCGTGTCGTTGACGACCCGAACCGATGAAAACGGCACGCCACGCCGGCGACAGACCTCGGCCACGGCGAACGTCTCCATGTCGACCGCCAACGCCCCGTGACGCTCGAACAACGCGCGTCGATCGGACGGCTTTCGCACCACGCCGCGGCACGTCAAAAGCGGCCCGCCGTGAACGCCCGGTTGTTGCAAGGTCGCCGCCAGGCCGGGCGGAAGCTCGACCGCGATTTCGCCGCCCGACTCGTCTCGCACCCGATCGGCCACCAGCAAATCGTTGCGTTGCAAGTTGCCGGAGACCGCGCCGGCAAAACCGGCCGAAATGACTCGGCTTGGACGATGTCCGTCGATCAACAGCTCCGTGGCCCGCCGGGCTTGGTCCAGGCCGGGACCCGACCGCACGACGATGGCTCGGCGTCCCCGCAATCCGCCTTCGCGGACGGCGAATCCCTCGCCACGGATGACGACCATGCCGTCCAAAAGATCCTCAAAACAGCCGGACTCGATGCTCAGGGCGAAAACCAGTCCGAGATGGGCGTTCTTAGGACCGGCCCCAAAACCGTTGGACGCGACCCCATTTTCCGGCCGTGGGAGGCCCGTCTGATGGTTTTGGGGCAGGTCCTTGGTCGGTTCGGCCGGAGCGTCGGGCGGCGACTGGACGACCCGTCTCGCCATGTCGGCCGCCATGCGTCGAAGCCTGCCCTGGGCGGCATTTTGGAGCATCAACAGCAAAATTCGGGGCAAAGACATAACAGACTGTTCTACTTGGGGCGGCCAACCGCATTGTCAGCCATCCCCGCCGACAATACAATGGGGGAATCTTCCGTTTTACACCGTGCGGATGGCAAAGGAACTCGATGAGCGGATTTAAGAATGCTTACGTGCTGAACGTCATGTCCAGCGATCATCCCGGCATCGTGGCGGCGGTCACCGGCGCCGTCGAATCCTTGGGCGGCAACATTGACGCGTGCAGCCAAACCGTGCTGGGCGGCTATTTCACGTTGATCATCATCGCCAGCCTGCCCGAGCCGCTCGACCCCGAGCGATTGGCCGAGCGGGTGCGCGAGGCCGGCTCGTCCGGCTCGGAATTTCAGGTGATGGCCCGACGAGCTCGCACAGCATCCGAGCTTCCGGCACAGGAGCCGTGCGAACGGTTCGTCATCACGGCCTTCGGACACGACCGGCCCGGCATCGTGCGCAGCTTCAGCCAATATCTGGCCGCCAAGGACATCAACATCGTCGATCTGTACGGCGACCTGCGCCGCGACGACTTCGTCCTGATCGGCCAGGTCGAGGTGCCCATCCACTGGGACGTGCGGATGATGCAGGAGGATTTGGAGCAGATGGGCCACGACTTGGGCTTCACGGTCAAGCTGCAACACGAAAACATTTTTGTCGCCACGAATCAACTTCGGCTGTCCGCAACGTTTCCCTCTCCGTTCGGACGAGGTGAGGTTTCTTGAGTCGCGATTTCCACGGAGAACACAACCGTCATGCTTCGCACCGATGAAATTCTTTCGACGATCCACATGCTCCACGCCGAACATCTCGACGTGCGATCGGTCACGCTGGCGTTAAGTCTTGAGGACTGCGCAGGCTCGAACATCGATCATTTCTGCCGCAAGGTTCGGCACAAGATCGTGTCCCGGGCGAGCCGGTTGGTCGAAGTGTGCGATCAAGTCGGGGCGAAATACGGCATCCCGGTCATCAACAAACGGTTGGCCATTTCGCCGGCCGCGTCGCTGTTGGCAAGCCACGGCGTCGCCGGCGCGGTCCGGTTCGCCCAGGCGTTGGACGCCGCGGTGGATGAATGCGGAGTCGATTTTCTCGGCGGTTTCACGGCTTTGGTGCAAAAGGGCATCACGGCCGGCGACGACGTCGTCATTCGTTCGCTGCCCGAGGTGCTGGCCGCCACCCGGCGAGTCTGCGCTTCGATCAACGTGGCGACGCGTCGGGCGGGCATCAACATGGACGCGGTGGGCGAGATGGGCCGCGTCCTGCTGCGAATCGCCGAGGCGACGGCCGACTCCCGCGGGTTCGGCTGCGCCAAGCTGGTCGTATTCGCCAATATTCCGGAAGACAATCCGTTCATGGCCGGCGCGTACATGGGCTCCGGCGAACCCGAAGCCGCGGTGAACATCGGCGTCTCGGGGCCCGGCGTGGTCTGTTGCGCGCTGAAGCGACGGCTGGCCGAAGGCGATGCGCTCACGTTGGGCGATCTGGCCGAGGAAATCAAGATCACCAGCTTCCGGGTCACAAGAGTCGGCGAATTGATCGGCCGCGAGGTGGCCAAAGAGTTGGGCGTGCCGTTCGGGATCGTCGATCTTTCGCTGGCTCCCACGCCGACCGTGGGCGACAGCGTCGGCGAGATTTTGAAGACGCTGGGCATCGAACGAATCGGCGCGCCCGGTTCGACGGCCGCCGTGGCGATGCTCAACGACGCGGTGAAAAAGGGCGGCATGTTCGCGTCCAGCTCCGTCGGCGGACTCAGCGGCGCGTTCATTCCCGTCAGCGAGGACGCCGCGCTGGCCGACGCGGTGGGCCAAGGCCATCTCGTGCTTGAAAAACTCGAGGCCATGACGAGCGTCTGCTCGGTCGGACTGGACATGATCGCCGTGCCGGGCGACACGCCCCCCGAGACTCTCTCGGCCATCATCGCCGACGAAATGGCCATCGGCGTGATCAACGACAAGACTACGGCCGTCCGATTGGTGCCGGTGCCGGGCGCGAAGGCCGGCGACATGGTCGATTTTGGCGGTTTGTTCGGCGCGATGCCGGTGATGGAGATCCGCAATGCCGGGGCCAGCCGCGATTTCGTCCGGTTCGGCGGTCGGATCCCCGCCCCCATTCACTCCCTCAAAAATTGATAAGTGGTCTCTGCAAAAGGACTTTCTCCGCTGCTTGCAATCGCGTCGATCGGGACGCCGAAGCGACGTCCGCAAGATTTTTTCGACCACGGCAACCCTTCTTAAAGCCAGCCCAACAACGACCGACGCCTCAAAAAGTATTTTTCGACTGCGGGGGGTTGTATAGTAGTTTGGGTGGGTGCTAGAAACGAAATTCGCCGGATTGGGCTGTCATGGGGACGGCTCGGCCGGGCAAGACGGTTCCAATTCAAAGGGGAAATCGGTATGCGGTGCAGCTATTTGGGCGGTCGCGGCGTTCGTTGGGCGGTCGTGTTGTTGGCCGTGGTGCTGTTGGGCACGTTCGGCCTGTTGGGCGGCGGGGTGCGCGATCATGCGATGGGCCAGACGCCGGCCGTTGCGGCGGATCAGGGCGCGGTCAGCTACGCCCGATCGTTGTCGAAGGCGTTTCGAGAAGTGGCGCAAAAGGTTCAGCCGTCGGTCGTGATGATTCGTTGCGAGGCGGCGCCGGCTGAGACGCCGAAGGCCAACGAGTCGCCCGACGATTCGGACGAACCCAACCCGTTCGGCGACGCATTGCCGCCGGAGTTTCGCAAGTTCTTCAAGGACATGCCCCGGATGCCGCACGGATTCGCCGTTCCTCACGGTCGGCAGAGCAGCGTCGGCTCGGGCGTAATCATCGACCCGTCCGGCGTGATTTTGACGAACCATCACGTCGTCCGCGAAGGCGGCAAGATCACCGTCCGGCTGCACGACGGCCGCGAGTTTGAAGCGACCGGCATCAAGTCCGATCCGAAGACGGACCTGGCCATCCTTCGGATCAAAGGCGCCGGCAAGCTGGTGGCCGCCAAGTTTGGCAACAGCGACGAGATGCAAGTGGGCGACTGGGTGTTGGCCCTGGGCGATCCGTTCGGCCTGGAAGGCACCGTGACCGCGGGCATTGTCAGCGCGAAAGGCCGCGGCCTGGAAAACGAAAATCGCGCCAGTTTCATCCAGACCGACGCGGCGATTAATCCCGGCAACAGCGGCGGTCCGCTGGTGAATTTGGACGGCGAGATCGTCGGCATCAATCGGGCCATCGCCTCGAACACCGGCGGTTATCAAGGCGTTGGGTTCGCCGTTCCGAGCAATCTGGCCAAGTGGGTCTCGCAACAGTTGATCGCCAGCGGCGCGGTGAAACGCGGTTTCTTGGGCGTCGGCATCCAGCCGGTCGAACAGAAGCTGGCCGAGAAGTTCGGCGTGCGCACCCGGCAGGGCGTGGTCATTTCGGAGGTGCGGCCCAATACGCCGGCCGCCGACGCCGGTTTGAAGCCCGGCGACATCGTGCTGCAATTCGCCGGCAAGTCGATCGGCGACCCGAAAGAATTGCAGGAAGCCGTCGATCAATCGACGATCGGCCAGAAATATCCCGTCGAGATCGTACGCGACGGAAAGCATCTGACGATCGACGTGACGCCGCGCGAGCAGCCGGCCAATTACGGCATGAACGGCGGCGAATCGATGACGCCCGGTCCCGACGGCACGCTGCGCGACGAGAAGCTCGGACTGTCGGTCGGCAATCTCACGCCGGAAGTGGCCGAGAAACTGGGCGTCAAGCCGGGCGAAGGCGTCGTGATCACCGACGTGCGAGCCGGCAGCCCGGCCCAATCGGTCGGCCTGAGCGACGGCATGGTCATTACGCAGATCGACCGCAAGCCGGTCAAGTCGGTCGATGATTTTCGCGCCACGATGGAAAAGCAGTCGTTGGCCAAGGGCATCTTGCTGCTGGTCCGCACCAGCCAAGGTTCCCGGTTCGTGGTGATCCAATCGCGATAGCGCGCGACCCTTGTGCGACAACTCCGCAAACGGGGGACGGCCGTTTTCTCTCTCCGCGGCCGCCCCCCGGTTTTTTTGCGCCCGGCGTGTCCAAGTGCGAGGCAATTGCTACAATAAGCAAACCTCACCATGAACCGTCGTCTTCTTGCCATCGCCGTTGGAATCGGACTGATCGCCTATTGGGCGGCGTTTTATGTTGTGCCGCTGCCGAGTCTGGCCGGCGACGGTCCGCCGCCCTCGCGGTTGAGCGTGCTTTTTCAACTGATCTGGCTGCCCGACCAATGGCTGACGCCCAATTGGTTCGGCGCTCCGGCCGAATTTTCGCTGCTCGATCGCCTGCCGGTGTTGGCGGTGGCCTGCGCGGTGGTCGTTTGGGCGGCGGTGGTCGGGTGGTTGTTGATCGGGTGGATTCGCGCCGACCGTGGTTTGGATCGGCTGGAGCTTTGGGTGTTTTCGACCGCCGTCGGGCTGAACGTTTTGAGCACGTGGACGCTGTCGCTCGGGCTGTTGGGCGTCTTGAACCGAACTTGGCTGTTCACCGTTCCCGTTCTCGTGACCGCCCTTCTTGCAGCGTTCCAAAAATTGGTTTTGCTCAAGAAAAACAAAAACGGTCGCGCGTCGGTGGCTTCCGAAACGTGCGACCGTGGCGGCCTGTCGCGCCAACTGATTTGGCTGGCCGCGCCGTTCGTCGTGATGATTTTGCTGGCCGCGATGCTGCCGCCGTTGGATTTCGACGTGCGCGAATATCACATGCAGGCCCCCAAAGAGTTTTTCTTGCAGGGAAAGATCGGTTTCCTGCCGCACAACGTTTACGCCAACATGGCCCTGGGCGCCGAAATGCTCAGTCTGTTGTCGATGGCCATCGCGGGCCAGTGGTGGCTCGGGGCGTTGGCCGGCAAGACGATCCTTGCCGTGTTCACGTTGTTGGCCGCGACGGGCCTGCTGCTGGCCGGACGGCGACTGCATTCGTCCACCGCCGGCGTCGTGGCCGTGCTGGTGTATCTTTCCATTCCGTGGGTCGCCAGCATCGCCTCCGGTGGATTGGTCGAAGGGGCGTCCGCCTGCTATCTGTTTCTGGCCGTCTATGCGTTGATGTTGCCCAAGGACGGCGCGTCGTTGCTGCTGGCCGGCTATCTGACCGGCGCAGCCGTGGCCACAAAATATCCCGCCGTGCTGTTCGTCTTGTTGCCGCTTTGCGCGTGGGTCGCGTGGGACCGACGATCGGCCCGCTCGGTGATGGTTTTTCTGCTGGCCGCCGCGCTCGGCTGCGGACTTTGGTTCGGTAAAAACTGGGTTCAAACCGGCAATCCGACCTATCCGCTGCTTTACGAAGCCTTTGACGGAAAAACCTGGACTGCGGCCAAACAGCGGCAATGGAACCAGGTCCACCGACCGCACGATTTTTCGGCGGCCGCGTTGGCCAAGGACGTCGGCCGCGTGGCGCTCACTAGCGAATGGCTCAGCCCGTTGGTCGTGCCGTTGGCCGCGTTGGCTTTCGCGGCGGGCGGCTGGCGCGATCGGAGGCGTTGGACGTTGCTGGGCTATTTCGCGTTCGTCGTGGCCGTCTGGTGGCTGCTGACCCATCGCATCGATCGGTTCTGGATTCCCGCGATGCCGCTGTTGGCGTTGCTGGCCGGTTTGGGCGCCTGTTGGACCTCGCAACGATGGTGGCGCATCACGTTGACCGTTTTGTTGCTGGTCGGTTTGACGGCGAACTTCCTGGTTGCGTCGGCCGGTCGCGGCAACGCCTGGTTCGTCCGCTTGGATCGACTGCGTCACGAGCCCGGCTGGGTCGATCCTTGGCACGAATATTTTAATGCGCACCTCGGGCCGTCGGACGGCGCGTTGCTGCTGGTCGGCGACGCGGCCCCGTTCGATCTGACGATGCCGGTTTTTTACAACACGTGTTTCGACGATTGCCTGTTCGAGCAATGGGTCCGCGACAAAACGCCCGCCCAAGTCCGAGCGGAGCTGTCGGCTCGGCGAATCGGAGCGGTTTTCGTCGACTGGGATGAAATCGACCGATATCGAAGCCCCGGCAACTACGGCTTCACCGAGTTCGTTCGTCCGGAGCGGCTGGACCGACTGGTGCGCGAAGGCGTTTTGGAGCCGCTGCCGCCGATTTCCGGCCGATCCGCTCGGGCGTATCGCGTCGTGTCCGAGAGCCGCCGGTGATACTGAACGCTTGCGTCGGACGGACCCATGTCGGATAATGACCAGCGACTGCTCCCCAATTTCCCGCCGGCGGCCGGATCGATCTGGGGATAGTTCAAGACAAAACTCCGCCCTCGACCACCATGCCCGACGCCGCGACAATTGACGAACTGCTGAGCCATCTGAATCCGCGGCAGCGCGAAGCGGCCACGCACGACGACCGGCCGTTGCTGATCGTGGCCGGCGCGGGCACGGGCAAGACCGCCACGCTGGTGCATCGCGTCGCATGGCTGATCGCCCGGGGCGTGCCGCCCGATCGCATTTTGCTGTTGACCTTCACCCGACGTGCGGCGTCCGAGATGCTCCGACGCGCCGACGGCCTGCTGCGGCGGCTCGGACAGCCCGGCGCCACGCGGGTCTGGAGCGGCACTTTTCATGCGGTGGCCACGCGGCTGCTGCATCGCTACGGCAAGTCGGTCGGGTTGCCGCCGGAGTTTTCGATCCACGATCGCGCCGATTCCGAAGACCTGATGAACGTCGTGCGCAACGACCTGCATTTGAGCAAGATCGACAAGCGGTTCCCGAAGAAGGGCACGTGCATGGCGATCTACAGCCGATGCGTCAACGCCCGGCAACAGCTCGACGAGGCCCTCGACCAATATTTTCCATGGTGCAAGCCGTGGGGCGACGAGTTGAAACGGCTGTTCGACGGCTACGTCGACCGCAAAGAGTCGTCCGGCGCGCTCGACTATGACGACCTGCTGCTGTTTTGGCTCGCGATGCTTTCCGAGCCCACGGCCGGCGACGCGATTCGCCGACGATTCGATTGCGTGCTGGTCGACGAATATCAAGACACGAACACGCTGCAAGCCGAAATCCTTTACGCGCTGTCGCCCGAGGGCAAGGGGTTGACCGTCGTGGGCGACGACGCCCAATCGATCTATGCGTTTCGCGCGGCGACCGTGCGCAACATTCTCGATTTTCCGAAGCGTTATCCCGACGCAACCGTCGTCACGTTGGAGCAGAACTATCGCAGCACCCGGCCGATCCTCGACGCCACAAACCGCGTGATCGCGCTGGCCCGCGAGCGATACGTCAAAAATCTATGGTCGGAGCGAACCGGCGGCCAGCGTCCCCGGCTGGTCCATTGCGAGGACGAGGCGGACCAGGCCGAGTACGTGATTCATCGCGTGTTGGAGCATCGGGAGTCGGGCGTCGATCTGCGGCGTCAGGCGGTGCTGTTTCGGGCTTCGCATCACAGCATGTTGTTGGAGGCGGAGCTCAGCCGCGCGAACATTCCGTTCCAAAAATTCGGCGGGCTGAAGTTCATCGAGACGGCCCACGTGAAGGACTTGATGGCGTTTCTGCGGCTGGCGGAAAACCCTCGCGACGTGGTGGCCTGCGGTCGATTGTTGCCGTTGTTGCCGGGCATCGGGTCGGGCAAGGCTCGGCAATTGACGGATCTGTTGGCCGGCCAACGCGGCGACTTCCACGCGTGGCTCGATTGGCGACCTCCGGCCGCGGCCGCCGAGATTTGGCCCAAGTTTGTCGCGTTGTTGCGAGGGTTGGCCGCCGCGTCGGACGGTTTGCCCGAGCAAGTGCATCGGGTGCGCGAGTTTTACGCGCCGCTGTTGGAGGCGAATTACGATCGCGCCGAGCCGCGGTTGCGCGACTTGGAGCAACTGGAGACGATCGCTTCACGCTATCGCAGCCGATCGCGGATGTTGCTCGAATTGGCGCTCGATCCGCCCAGTTCGACGCAAGATCTGGCCGGTCCGCCGCATTTGGACGACGACTATCTGGTCTTGAGCACGATCCATTCGGCCAAAGGATTAGAGTGGGACGCGGTCTATGTGATTCATGCGGCCGACGGCAACATTCCGTCCGACATGGCCTTGCAGGACGCCGACGAGTTGGAAGAGGAGCGGCGGCTGTTTTATGTGGCCCTGACCCGCGCGAAAAACTTTCTGTACGTCTGCCATCCGCTGCGCTACTTTCGGCCGGGTCACGGCAATCAGCACACGTACTCGCAGCGGACCCGTTTTTTGCCCACCGAGACGCTCGACTGCTTCGACCTTTGCACGACGGAGCCGCAAGACGCGTCTGACGCGAACGACTCGTCCGGTGCGCCGGGCGTAACGAGCCAATCGATCCGCCGTCGGATCCGTGATTTGTGGCAATAAACGGGTTCGCCCCTCGGCGAATCGCTCGGGCGGTCGGTGCAGCTTGGTCTTCGGCGGTTTCATGGAGTCGCCTTGGCACTCCGCGGCGAATGTGCAATAATTGCGTGCCATGAATCCGTTGCCGCCCGAAGCCGACGCGTCCGAGCCTTTTGCCGCCTCGTGCTGCGCTCGGTTTTCCGTGGCCGACTTGGAGACTCGTTTGCGTGCGGCCGATCCGTCGGCGTTTTTGGCGCTGCCGCGATTGCTGCGTCGTGTGATCAAGCAAGATCGCCATTTGGGCGGCTTCGGCGTCTGGGTGCCGCATCGCAAAAGCTACACGATCGGACGCGACGCGTTGTTGCGGATCGTCGATCGTGCGGAGCTCGGGCTGGCCGGAGACGCGGACTTGCCCGAGACGGTCATCCTGTTGGCGCGGCCCAGCCCGCGAAAACTCGCCGCGATGTCCGACGGCGACGCGCTCGTTCTGCTTTGGCGGATGTTGTTCCACGCCAAGGTGCATTTAGCGTTGGACGCTCAAACGGCGGCCGGCAAGCTCACGGCGCCGGAGATTTGGCGCCGCGTTCAACAGATCGGCCCTGCGACGTTCGAGTCGATCGGCGCCGTGTTGGCGCGCGACCACTGGTTGCTGCCGCCGCGCGATCCGGCGTCGATTTACGCGGAGTTTGCCGCCGTGTATCTGGAGCTGCGGCACTTCGCCGCGAGTTGCCTGCCGCGATATTTTCCGGATTTGGAAAGTTTTCGCGCGGTGGACCAGTGCGTCGGCCAGGATGTCGATGCGAAGGAGCTGTTCGAACAAACGCGACTGCCCGGCGCTCCCGATCCGAAAGACCGGGGCGAGCCGATCGAATTGGTCGGTCCGTTGGTCGACGTCGAGCCGCCGGAGCCGGAACCGTCGCCGGAGCCGGAGATTCCCTCGGAAACGAAATACCGCTGGCTGATGCGCAAGTCGCAGCGGCCGGCCGCGGCGGGCAACGTGGTTCGGGCGGCGGTTTATCGGGCTCGGGCTCGGCGATGCGCGCCGCCGGAGCTGGTCGATCGGGCGACCACCGCGTTGCAGATGGACGTTTATCGATTGACTCGCCGGCTTCAGGCCGCGTTGGAACAAGAAGAGTCCGATCCGCACCCGTGGCAGTCGATCTTGCTGGCGCTGGTCGAGCAGACGTCCGACGACACATGGACGGTCGAGGCCCGATTGCTCTACGATTTGCAGAGGGCGTGCGTCGACTACGAGCGGGAAATCTACACGGTCGATCTGGCCGAATGGTTGTGGTCTTGGGGGCGTCGTCCTTTGCGCCGGCGGCTGCCGAATCAACGCGACGCGCTGATGTTGAAACATCTGCGGAGCGCGGCGCGACGGCTGCCGTCCGCACGGTTGTCGGCCGCCGACCGCCGGCAACTCGCCCGACTGTTGCGCGACGCCGAGGTGCGCGTGGAGCGACGGCTGCGCGAGCAGCTTCGCCCGCAAATCGTCGCCGCCTTCGACGAGGTGGGGCTTTCGGCGCACAATCCGCCCGAACGAGTCGCGCGGGGCAAACTGGTCGAAGAGTTGCTCGATCAGATCGGCCTACGCGGTTTCCTGACGATGGGCGACCTGCGCGACGCCATCTCGCGCAACCATCTAAAACTGCCCGACCTGTCCGAGCCTCGCGATTTTTTGCAGGGCGACTCGCTGTTGCAGGCAGACCGCAAGCTGGCGTTGAAGCTCGACGGCGTTTATCGTCGCGGAGAGTGCTATTTGCGGGGAATGCAACGACTGAGTTCGGTGGCGTTCGGTACGCCGCTGGGGCGTTTTGTCACCCGATTCGTGGCGGTTCCCTTCGGCGGCGCCTACGTTGCGTTGGCCGGCGTTCATCATGTTTGGGAAATCATTCACGGCGTGAAACATCCGCCGGTGGATCCCGATCTGTTGAGCGAATTGCCGCCGCCGGTCGAGTCGGGTTTCTCGCTCACCTCGCCGGTGGTGGTGTTTTCGCTTGGGTTGTTCTTGCTTTGTCTGATCAACTCGGCGTGGTTTCGCCGGGCGGTCGCGGCGTTCTTCCGAACGGTTTACCACGTGGTTCATTCGCTGGTGATCGAACCGATCGGCTGGTTGTTCCGGTGGCCGCTGCTGAGGCGGATCCTGAGCGGTCGGTTGTTCGTTTTGACGTTTCGCTTCGGATTGAAGCCGCTGTTCTGGACCGCCGTCGTTTGGCTGGTTTTCCGGCGCGGTCCGATCGATCGGGCGTCGGCGGCGATCAGCGCGGCGGGTGTGTTCTTGGGTTTTAATCTGTTGTTGAACTCGCGCGTGGGCCGCACGGCCGAGGAAGTGGCCGTCGATGGCGTCGTGCAGGCGTGGCATCAGTTCGGACTGCGCGCGATCACCGGACTGTTCTGGTGGATCGTCGACTGTTTCAAGAGTTTTTTGGAAACCGTCGAGCGGCTGATGTACGCCGTGGACGAATGGCTTCGATTCCGCAGCGGGCAAGGCGTCGTGGCGTTGGCGATGAAGGCGGTGTTGGGATTTTTCTGGTTTTTCATCGCCTACGTGCTGCGTTTTTGCGTCAACGTGCTGATCGAGCCGCAGATCAACCCGATCAAACATTTTCCAGTGGTCACGGTTTCGCACAAGCTGCTGCTGCCGCTGATTCCTTCGTTCGCCCACCTCTTGTCGCTAACGCTCGACAAGCCGCTGGCATGGACGGTCGCGACGGCCATCATCACGAGCATTCCGGGCGTTTTCGGCTTTTTGGTGTGGGAATTGAAGGAAAACTGGCGGGTGTACGCGGCCAACCGGCGTCGGGGACTTTCGCCCGCCCCGATCGGATCGCACGGCGAGACCATGGTGCGGCTGCTGAAGCCGGGCTTTCATTCCGGCACGCTGCCGAAGCGTTTCGCCAAGCTGCGCCAAGCGGAGCGCCGCGCACGGTTGAGCGGCCGGTGGCAGACGGTCCGCAAACACGCCCAGACGCTGCATCACATCGAGCTGTTCGTCCGAAACTATGTCGAGCGAGACTTCCTCGCGTTGCTTCAGGAAAGTCGGGCGTGGGCCGGACGGGCGATCGCGCTGGACGAGATTTGGCTCGGCACGGCCTCGTTGCAATTGATCTTCCGCGGCGGCGATTCGTCCACGCGGTTGCGGGTGAAATTGGAGGTCGAGTCCGATCTGCTGATCGCCGGGCTGGCCGAGGCCGGCGGGTGCCGACAACTATCGCCCCGGCAGCAACGGGCGCTGGCCACGGCGCTTTTGGGTCTTTATAAATCGTTCGGCGTCGATCTGGTGCGGGAACAAATCGCATCGCTGCTGGTCGCGCCGACCCCGCCGTACGACATGACGCCGCAAGGACTGGTCGTCTGGCCCGACGGCCGCTGGGACGTCGAGGTGCTCTACGATCTGCGCGACGACGCATGGATCGCGCCGCAGTCCGTTCGAGGGCTGGCCCGGGAACCGATGCCGACGCTGCAACGGCCGCAAATTCTCCTCAACGAGGTTTTTGTCTCCTGGGACGATTGGGTCAAAGTGTGGAATCAGGACGTCGCCGAAGGGCAGCCGCTCGACTCGCTCGCGCCGGTGTGCGTGTTGCGGTAGCCGGTCGCCGATTGGAACGGGCGACTCGTCCTTACGAGAGGGACCAATCGTGTATCGAGGGGCCGTCGCTCGGCGGTTCGACCATGCAGGCGGCCGTGTAGCCGTCGCCGGGCGATACGTCGTACAGCGGCCATTGGGCCCAAGGCTCTTCGCCGCGCACCACTCGGGCCGGCTCTTCGGCGGTCAACGACACCTCGAAACGATCCAGTCCGCCGGCCAAGCCCGCGCCGCGAGCCTTCAAATACGCTTCTTTTCGGGTCCACGCACGAAAGAACGCCGGGAGCCGCTCCTGGTCGTTTGCAGCCAGCCAGGCCGACTGCTCGCCGGGCGCGAAGAAACGCCGGACGATGTTTTCGGCGTCGACGGTCGGCCGCACGCATTCGACGTCGATCCCCACCTCGCGGCCCCACGTCACGGCCAACATCGCCAGCTCGCCGGAATGGGAAAGATTGAAACGCAGCGAAGGCGCGTTCATCGCGGGCGACAGCTCCGGCTTGCCGCCGGGACGGACCGCCAACGACACACACGACGGGGCCACTTGCAAATAGCCGCCCAGGATCGTCCGCAACGCGCCATGCGCGATCGTGTAGCGCCGACGCCCGGCGTCGCGGACAAACCGTTCGGCGCGGCGTCGCTCGTCGTCGGACAGCCGATCGGACAACCGTTCGACGTCCGCGGGCGGAAGCTCCAATCGGATGCGCCAGACATGGAGCGAGCCGGGCGACAACGTCGGAAAAGCAGTTCGACCGGACAAGATTTCGCTCCGATCCCCGGAGTTTCGGGCCAACACGTTATTTTTCCGCCTTCCGCGTTCCGCCTTCCGATTTTTTCAGTCCGCTTTCCATGAACTTGCGGTATTGGCGGTCCAATTCACTGTAGCTGACGCCAGTCAATTTGGCGAGCGTGTCGGAATCGTCCTGGCCGGAATAGACCAGCGTCAGGTAGGCGACCATCGCGTCGCGGTAGCGTCCGCCGTCGTAGTGGACCAGGAAATTGGCCAGTCCGGCGGCTTGGCTGTACAACGTGGCCACGCGCGGATGCGATTGAAACTCCTTGATGCTCAGGCCGGTGAACTTGGCCAGCGGCACGTAGAAATGGTCGACCAGCAAGCGGTACTGGGCGGCGTGCATCCGTTCGTCCTCAAATCCGCCGAGCACGAAAAAGCCGTCTTCGCGGCGGAGCGATTCCATGTACAACGCCGCGCCCTCGACGATCCAGAAATTGCCTCGGCCGCCGATCTGTTGCGACACCGGCCGCGATTCGTGGAACAACTGGTGCGTGGCTTCGTGGTACAACGTCCGGTCGTGATTCTCCTGGTCGGGGAAGAAATACGCGCAACGGGTTCGGTCGATATACGCGCCAAGGGTCATTTCGACGTTGGGAACCGTCGTTCGCATGGACTGCTGGTAGTCATTGCGATCGCGGAAATATACGATGCGATGGCGCGGCGCGATGGCGCCTCGCGTTTTGCCGTCGAACAGGGCGACCACGTCCGCTTCGGAGGCGAAATACCGCAGGAACAGTTGCCGCCAAAGACGATTCAAGTGCTCCAGCTTTTCGCCCAACTGAACGGCGGCCTCGATGCCGTCGTCGGTGCGAATCGTGTAATGTTCGGTTTCGATGTCCCAACCGTGGAGGATGTCGCGATGACGCCGGGCCGATTCGTCCGCCGAAATCCACCGCCCATCCTCAAACCGCTGCCCCTCTTCGTAACGATGCACATAGGACTTCGGCATCCATCCGAACTTTGGGCTGTACTCGTTGCCCGCGCGAAGCTTTTTGACTTCGTACGTCGTGTGCCACTCGTTGCGGTATTTTTGGTATCCGAACAGACGCCGGACCGGCTCGAAGTCGGGGTCCGCATAGCCGGCCGCCAGCGCCGCATCGAAGGCCAGCCCGGCCCGACCGCTTCGCACGGCCCGACGCGCGATGTCGTACAACGAAGCGGCGTAGTCATGCCGGAGACGGCTCAACTTGGCGTCCCACTCGATCGCGTCGACCGACGCGCCGCTGGGCAGCCGTTGCGACCCGACTTTCGTCGGCAGGATCGGCACGTAGAGCTTGTCGGGGGCCTGCGGGCTGAGAACGCGGCGTGTTTTTTTCGCCTCGTCCGCAAGCCCTTTGCTCTCGCACCATTGAGCCAACCGGTCGACGTCGGCGATATATTTTTCGCGCAGATCGATCGCGGCCCGAACCGGATCGGCCGCCAAGATACGACCCGCCAAACCCAAGATGCCCCCCAACAGAATCACTATAGGGACCGCTAATCGTCGGGAGTGGCTACTCAAGGATGTTGGCATGGAATCTCGGGGACGGCATGACCCTTGGACTACTCCATTCTAACATCGACGGGGGCTTCGATCGAAAAAAATCCGACGGACGGCCTCCTATTTGGAAAACTTTCGACGGGGCCGGCTGTCGGACGCGAACTCGCAACCAGCGGCACGGCGATCGAAAAAGGGCAGGGGGGCGGGAGATCGGACGGTTTGCCCGATGAACGACTCGCTGGCCGCCGGCCACCAAGCTGAAACGGCCAAAAAATCTCTCCCGCCCCCCAACCCGTGGCTACTTCGTCTGCTCGTCCTTGTCGAAGGCGGCGTCGAAGGCCACTTTGCTCGGCTCGAAATCGATCTGCTTGACGAAATCCAACGCTTCCTGGGCGCCATGCTCGCGATCCATGCCGCTGTCTTCCCATTCGACCGACAACGGGCCCTGGTAGTCGATGACGTTCAGCGCGCGGATGATCTCCTCAAAATTGACGCCGCCGCGGCCCAACGAACGGAAATCCCAACCGCGGTGCGGATCGCCGAAGTTCAGGTGGCTGCTCAAAATGCCGCTGCGGCCGTTGAGCGTCACGATCGCGTCTTTCATGTGGACGTGATAGATGCGGTCGGGGAAGGCGCGGATGAATTCGACCGGATCGACGCCCTGCCAGAGCAGATGGCTCGGGTCGAAATTGAAGCCGAACTCTTCGCGATAGTTCAGTTTTTCCAACGCGCGTTCGGCCGTGTACAGGTCGAAGGCGATTTCCGTCGGATGGACTTCCAAGGCGAACTTCACGCCGCACTCGCCGAACACGTCGAGAATCGGATTGAACCGCTCGGCCAACAGATCGAAGCCGTCCTCGATCATCTCGGGCGAAATCGGCGGATAGGAGTACAACAGGTGCCAAATGCTCGAGCCGGTGAACCCATTGACCACGCTGACGCCGAGTTTTTGGGCGGCCCGGGCGGCGTTTTTCATGTCCTCGGCGGCTCGTTGGTTGATGTCCTCCGGATTGCCGTCGCCCCAGATGTACGGCGGCAGGATCGACTTGTGCCGCATGTCGATGTTGTCCAACACGGCCTGGCCGACCAGATGGTTGCTGATGGCGAACACTTGCAGGTTGTTCTTTTCCAACAACTCGCGTTTCTTTGCGCAGTAATCGTCCTCGTCGATCGCCTTGTCGACTTCAAAATGATCGCCCCAGCAGGCCAATTCCAATCCGTCGTAACCCCAACCGCTGCTTTTTCGAGCCAGTTCGGCCACGGGCAAGTCGGCCCATTGGCCCGTGCACAGAGTAATCGGCCGCACCATGTCAGACGCTCCTTCCTATGATAGGTATTGGCAAAACCCATCATAATATTGTCGCAAATTCACCGCCGTCTGCAAGCCGGGGCAGGGGGCTGGGATTGGGGCCGGGGAATTAGGAATTTGTGCTATAGTTCACTGGTGGTCCTTCCCACAACCCGTCCCTCCGACATTCCACGTCCTACATGTTTTACCGATCTCTACTGCTTTGTCTGTTGTGCATCGGAACCGCACAGCCCGAGACGCGAGCCGCCACGGTGCAATTGGAACTGATCGGCGACGCCCAGGGCTCGGCCTTGGCCTTTCAGCAATGGGGCGAGGCGTTGGGTCGGGCGGGCATCGTCAACTTCCGCATTCAAAGCGACTCGGGCGCGGACCGCGTCGGCATCGAAACCCAAGGCGAGCCCGACCATCCGGTCTATGTGGTCACCGGATTGATTCGCTCGGCCGACGACTTGGTGTTGCCGGGCGCGAAGTTTCGACGCAACGAGGTCGGACGGCTCAAGCAATGGCTCGACGACCTGGCCCAAAACGGCCCCCCCGGCGTGGACGGCTCTCGAAAACAAATTCTCGGCCTCTCGCCCGCCCAATTCGGACGAATCCATCAGGAACTGTCGACGCCCGTGGCGTTTGCGACCAGCGGCCAAAACGCCCGACAACTGGCCGAACAAATCGCCGGCTCCCTGAATCGCCCGCTAAAAATGGACGATCAAACCGCCCTGGAGCTTGGCCAAGCGACCGTGTCCGAGGAACTGACCGGACTGACCCGCGGGGCGGCGTTGGCCTACGTGCTGCAATCGGCCGGTTTCGGATTCGTGCCGCAACCGTCGGGCGACTACACCGTGGTCAAGCTGCGACGGGGCGCAGAGGTCTGGCCGGTGGGCTGGCCGCCGGAGAAATCGGACCAGCGCGGTCCTTCGGCCCTGTTCGAGTTCCGGAACGTGAACGTCCAAAACGTCTCGGCCGCCACCGCGTTGGACGCCATCGCCAAGCGGACCCGACTACCGATCCTGCTCGATCGTCCGAATCTGTCACGACACGGGATCGATCCGGACAAGGCCATGGTTTCGCTGCCCCGCAGTCGCACGACCTACAGTCTGGCGTTGCGAAGACTGCTGTTCAAGGCGGGCATGAAGTTTGAGGTCCGCTACGACGAAGCCGGTTCACCGCTGTTGTGGGTCACGTCGGTGAAACCGTAAGACCATCGCGGCGCCGCGAAAAGCTACGCCAAATCGCGATCCTCGAACAGCAACAACGCGACCAGCATGGCCACGACGACGTAGACGGCGCAATAGAGCCCGGTCCAAGCCAAATACGCGCCTGGCACCGTCTGACCGGTTGAAATGCCGGCCGAAATGTTGAAATAATCGAGCACCGGCAACACCGCGGCCAGCAGATTCGCCACGAATCGGACGATCTCGAACCGTCCGACCGCCGAATCGACCACGACCGGCACCAGATGCCCCAGCACGTAGATCGACGCGCAGAGGATCAGATTGGCCATCATCGGCAGCCGGGTCGAAATGGCCACGCTGATGGCCGTCAGCACCACGGCTTCCATGAAACCCAGCAGCAAGCCCGGGGCGATTTGCAGCATCTCGCTTTGGCAAATCGCTCGCGTCGGATCGGCCGTCACCGACTCGCGGGCGTCGTACACCACTTTGAACGAAACGGTGCACAGGAACAGCGCGCCGAGCACCAGAAACATGATCGCCACGGGCGTCAGGATGCCCAAAAACTTGCCCAAGATGAACTGGCGACGGCCCACCGGCTTCGACAAGAGCGTCAACGCGGTGCGGCCTTCGATCTCATCGGCGATCGACACGCTGGCGGTCCACAACGCCATGATGACCGACAGGACCATGACCAGCGTCAGCCCCTCTTCCTTGAGCATTTTGATGTCTTCGCCCAGCGTGTTGTAGGGCACGAACGGAAACAGGACCAGCCCGAAGACGCCGATCGCCAGCAACACGTAGAACAACGGCTGCGACATGGCCTCCTTGCTGGTCGTCCCACTGATGGCGGCCACCTTCGGAGCGACCAGGCGCAGCAGCGCGCCCAAAAGCATTAAAACCGCCGCGCCCACAGCCAGACCGGCAGCCACCGTCCAGAGCGGCGCCACCCAAATCGGAATCGCGCCGAGCAAAATCATGGAATCAGGCGTCACGTTCCTTCTCCGTTTTTCGATTAATGGCGAATTTCGAACATGGCGAACCGCCCCGTGGCGGACAGCGTCGTTTGATGGGCGGCCTGAATGTAATGCGACATTTCTCGCTGAACGCTGTCCAAAAACTCGTCGATTTCCCGCGGTTGGCCCTCGACCACCACCTGGACCCGGCCGTCGGGCAAATTGCGCACGAAACCCGTCACGTCAAACCCGGCGGCCAGCGATCGGACCGTGTAACGAAATCCGACGCCCTGCACATGACCGGCGTAATATATCTCGCGTTGCTGCCGCTGCGGCTCCGACACCGTCGCTGGCTCCTTCCCGTCAAAACGACGACGAGCGTTTAGTGGTGTCCGCAGCCAGGGCAGCCGCCGCTGCGCGGCACGCTCGGATTGTCGATCGAGAACCCGCGGCCCGTCGGTCCGTCGAGAAAATCGATCTGCGTTCCGTCCAAAAACAACGCCATCTTTTTGCGGGCCACGATCGCCACGCCGTGTTGTTCGTAGCGGGCGTCAACGGTCGGATCGAAGTCGGTCTCGAAGCCCAGGGTATATTGAAACCCGGAGCAACCGCCGCCGGCGATGCCCATCCGAAGCACGGCCGTCGACTCCACCTTCTGGGCGTCTCGATACCGTTTGATTTCGTTGGCGGCCGCCTCCGTCAAACTGATTCCCATGGCTGGTTCAACTCCAAGAAGAAAGGATTCACTCATCCACTATAATTATCGTACCGTGCCGGACGGCGAAAGCCAAGGTGTCGGAACGGGGGGCGGGGAACTGGGGATGGGGGGCGAGAGAGCTGCAAAAAGTGTCGGTGGTTCGAGCGTGTCCGCCAATCAATTTTCTCTCCCATCGAAAGAGGGTCAAGGGGAGGGCTGCACAAAAGAAAAGCTGGACGTGCCCCCCGTCTCTGTTCCCCAGTCCCTCGTCCCCGGCCCCTATCTCCCAAAAAGGGCTTTCATGCAGATTTGCGACCAGGTTTCAAAACCGTCCATGTCGGCCAACACGTCGGCCACCGGACGAAACCCGCTTTGAATGATCTCGGTTTCACGCGGCCGCACCGCGGGCCGTTCGACGTCGAAGCGATGCACGACGCCCAAATGCACCCGGCCCACCTCGGTCTCGTCGTCGTTGATCATGCCGACGCACTGAGCCCGATAGGGTGTGTCGATGGCCACCTCTTCGTCCAGCTCGCGTCGCAGGCCCTCTTCGTAGGGATTGCCGCCGTGGGTCGACACGTCCACGGTCGAAATGTGGCCGCCGATGCCCACGCTGCGCTTGCTGTGCAGGCGGCCCTCGCCCATGCCGTCGCCCCGGGTGTATTGAAACACCGACTCGACGCCGGAGGGGTCCGTATAGCGAAAGAGGACGTAAGGGATGAGCTGCTTGAAGCCGGGGTCCTTTTCCACCTCGGACCGGGGACGGTAGCTGATGTGTTCCGGACGCAGCAGTTCGTCGAGATACCGACCGACCTCGTCGCTAAATCCTTGAAAATGGCCCAACCGATGGAACAATTCGGTGGGCACGACCAAAACCCGCTCCTGATGCGTTTCTGACACGGCAACGTCCTTTCCGCAACTCTTCGCAAATCGTCCGGCCCGCAGTATACCGGGCGACCGGGCCGGCAACAAGCAGCCCGTTGCGACGAGGCTTCCCACTTGTGGAGGATCCAATCACAACCTACAATTCAAGCGGGCGTTTTCCCGCATCGATTCCTTTTTTCCATTCGTGTCTTCCATGCCGCGACGGTACGTCAACCAGTTCAACCATCAAGAGCCCATCCACCAGGCGTTCATCGCCGGCGACAAACAGCTTCGGCCGAATCGCAACGGCAACCTTTATCTCCAAGTGGCGCTGTCCGATCGGACCGGTTCGATCGCCGCGCGGTTTTGGAACGCCGGCGAGACGATTTATCAATCGTTCGATAACGGCGATTACGTATTCGTCGAGGGCACGGCCCAACTCTATCAGGGCGCGATGCAGATTCTCGGAACGAAGCTGCGCAAGCTCGACCCGTCCGAGGTGGACCCCGCCGATTTCACGCCCGAGCCGCCGGTGGCCGTCGATCGGCTGACGGTCCGGCTGTGCGAGATGCTGCGTTCGATGAACGATCCCGCGTTGAAGACGTTGGCCGAGTGTTTTCTGGTGGACGAGCCGCTGATGGCGAAGCTGTCGATGGCGCCGGCCGGCACCAAGAACCATCATGCCGTTCACGGCGGGCTGTTGGAGCACACGGTCAGCCTGATGGACGTCGTCTCGCGCGTGGCCCCGTGCTATCCGCAAGTCGACCGCGACCTGCTGTTGTTCGGCGCGTTTTTGCACGACCTCGGCAAAGTGGACGAGCTGCGTTACCAGCGCGAGTTGACCTACACGGACGAGGGCCAACTGGTCGGCCATCTGGTGCTGGCCATCGCCATGCTCGACCGAAAAGTCGTCGAGGCCGAAAAACTCTCCGGCGAGCCGATGCCCGCCGAAACGGTTTTGCGGCTGAAACACATGATCCTCAGCCATCACGGCGAATACGCCTTCGGCAGCCCCAAGTTGCCCATGACGCTCGAAGCCATCGCCTTGTGCCAGCTCGACAACCTCGACGCCAAGATCAACACGTTCGCCCAACTGATGCAGGAAGACCCGAACACGGACAGCCCCTGGACGCTGTTCAACGCGAACCTCGGCCGAAAACTTTTCAAGGGCGAGGGCGGAAAGCGGAAGACGGAAGACCCGTCGGCGTCCGACGCGTCCGAATCGCGTTAAACGAAACTCTTTTTTATGAAAAAACTCGAAGAATCCATCGTCGGACTGGTCGCCGCCAAAGGCTACCGTCCACAAAAACCTCGGCAAATCGCCCAGCAATTAAAACTGTCGAAAGACGACGTGCCGGAGGTGAAAAAAGTCGTCAAACGGCTCGTTCGCGACCGACGCTTGCGTTACGGTCCGAACCATCTGGTGATGCCGCCGGCCGAACGGAAGGTCGAAACGAAAGCCGTCGTAAAACCCGAGAAAAAACCAGACCAAAGCAAGAAAAAGCCCTCGAATCGTCGGACCGGCGTGTTTCAACGTCGGTCGCAAGGATTCGGATTTGTCCGCGTCACGGATCAGCCCGTTGTCCCCGGAGCGAAAGACATTTACGTTCCCGCCGATCAGGCCGGCGATGCCGCCACAGGCGACGTGGTCGTGGTCGAGTTGCAACGCGCCCGTCGCGGCGATCCGGGCCCTCGCGGTCGGATTCTCGAAATCGTCGAGCGGCAGACGCACCAGTTCGTCGGCACGTATTTGGAATCGGGCGGCGCGGCCTACGTGAAGGTCAACGGCGCGTTGTTCGCCCGGCCCATCTACGTCGGCGATCCCGGGGCGAAAAACGCCCAGCCCGACGACAAGGTCGTGTTGGAGATGATCCGATTTCCGTCCCCGTTGCGTGACGGCGAGGGCGTGATCACCGAAGTGCTCGGTCCGCGCGGCGAGCCGGGCGTCGATACGCTTTCGATCATCCGCGAGTTCAACTTGCCCGACCCATTCGCCGCCGATGCGATGGACGAGGCGGAGCATTTGGCCGACCAGTTCGACGAATCGCTCGACGGGCGGACCGATTTCTCGCAAGAGATCGTCGTGACGATCGACCCGGTCGACGCGCGGGATTTCGACGACGCGATTTCGCTCACTAAACTGCCCAGCGGCCATTGGCGGCTCGGCGTTCACATCGCCGACGTGTCGCATTTCGTTCGTCCGCGAACGCCGCTGGATCGCGAGGCGATGGAGCGGGGCACGAGCGTGTATCTGCCCGACCGCGTGTTGCCGATGTTGCCCGAGGTGCTCTCGAACGGACTGGCGAGCCTTCAGCCGGGCAAGCTGCGTTACACGAAATCGGTCGTCATGGAGTTCACCGACGAAGGGCTGCGCCTTTCGACGGAGCTGTTTTCGGCGGCCATCCGCAGCAGCAAGCGTCTGACCTACGAGCAAGTCGACGACTTTTTGGCCGACCGTCAGGCCGCGCGTCGAAAGCTGGGCGCCACGGTTTGTGATCTGCTGGGCCGCATGCACACGCTGGCCATGACGCTTCGACGACGCCGCATGACCAACGGCTCGCTCGAATTGACTATGCCTGAGGTCAAAGTGGACCTCGATCGACAGGGCCGGGTGTCGGGCGCTCACGTGGTTGAAGACACGGAAAGCCATCAGGTCATCGAGGAGTTCATGCTCGCGGCCAACGAGGCCGTGGCCGAAACGCTGCACGATCGGGGGCTGCACTTCTTGCGGCGAATCCACCAGGCGCCCACGCAGCAAAAGATTCAAGCGCTGCAAGAGTTCATGACCGAGTTGGGCTACGCCAACGAGGGATTACAGGATCGTTTTGCCTTGCAAAAACTGCTGACAAGCGCGTTGGGCCGGCGCGAACAACATGCGGTGCACTTCGCCGTGTTGCGATCCATGCAGCGGGCGATTTACAGTCCGATGGAGGAGGGCCACTATGCGCTGGCCAGCGACTGCTATTGTCATTTCACCTCGCCCATCCGCCGCTATCCCGACCTGACGGTCCATCGATTGGTCGAGGCCCTGTTGACCAAGAAAAAACCGCGCAACGATTACGACGAGTTGGTGGCGTTGGGGCGTCATTGCTCCGAGCGCGAACAACGGGCCGACGCCGCCGAACGCGATCTGACCAAACTGAAGCTGTTGAGCTACCTGAGCGATCGGATCGGCGAGGAAATGGACGCGGTCGTCACGGGCGTGGAAAGCTACGGGCTGTTCGTCCAAGGCGTCGAACTGCCGGCCGAAGGTCTGGTGCGCGTCGAGACGCTCGGCGACGATTCCTATCGTTTCGACCGGGCCGCCCACACGCTGGCCGGCCACCGCGAAGGCAACAGCTATCGGCTCGGCGACGTGTTGCGGGTGGCGGTGTCGCGGGTCGATCTGGATCGCCGCGAGTTGGATTTTCGCGTGGTCGATCGCAACAAGAAAGGTTCTGGAAGCGGTTTCAAAACTCGAAAATGCCTCCCACGACCGAAAAAATAATCGTGAGAAGCCAGTTTTGAAACCGGCGATAAAGACAAGTCACGGGCGCGCAACGTCAGAAAATCAAGCTAGCCGCATCCGTGGTTTGGCATGATGCGCCGCTTTCTGACGATCCTAAAAACTCCCCCCACTGGCTGCCGTTCCGCCGATTGCTACAATAGACTCTTTCTCGACGGCCGGGACGCTGGTGTCTTGGCGCTTTGAGTTGTTTTGACGCGGAGATTGTTCATGGACGCATCGCTCGCCAAAACCCCTCTTTACGACTGGCACGTCGCCCACGGCGGACGCATGGTCGATTTTGCCGGCTGGGCCATGCCGGTCCAATACCGTTCGGTCATCCAAGAGCATAAGGCGATCCGCTCCGGCTTGGGCATCGCCGACATTTCGCACATGGGCCGATTGCGGTTCGAGGGGCCCGGGGCCGCGGTTTTTTTGGCCGAACTGTTGACCCGCCGCGTGGCCGACATGGCGCTGGGCCAGATTCGCTACTCGCTGGTGACCAACGACGATGGCGGCATCCTCGACGACGTCTTGGTCGGCTATTTCCACAATTCCCACGGCCAGCCGTTCTTCCTGCTGGTGGTCAATGCGAGCAATCGGATCAAGATCGTCAACTGGATCCACGCCCATCTGACGGTCGAGCGGGCCAATCGACCCGGCGAAGAAATCATTTGGAACGACGTGAGCCGGCTCTGGGCGATGTTCGCCATCCAGGGCCCTCGGTCGGTCGAGTTGCTGCAACCGCTGGTCGACGTCGATCTTCAGTCGATGCGTTACTATCGCGGCGCGCAGTCGCCGATTCTGCATCCGGCCGCACAGCGTCAAGGCTGCATCATCAGCCGCACCGGCTACACCGGCGAGGACGGTTTCGAGTTGAGCCTCGGCGCAACGATCGCCAAAGACGTTTGGGAAGTGTTGATCGAGCTGGGGCAGCCGATGGGACTGGTGCCCGCCGGCCTCGGCGCCCGGGACACGCTGCGGTTGGAGGCCGGGATGCCGTTGTACGGACACGAGCTTTCCGAGCAGATCAATCCGTTTCAGGCCGGTCTCGGGTCGGCCTGCCATCTGGTCGGTTACGATTTTCCCGGCCGCGACGCATTGCTGAAGCTCCAAAACCAGCCGCTCCGCGAGGTGCGAATCGGCCTGACGTTGGCCGGCAAGCGGGCCGCCCGGCAAGGCGCCGTCATCCTGGCCGACGGACGTCCGGTCGGCTCGGTCACCAGCGGCAGCTACTCGCCGACCCTGGAAAAATCAATCGCCATGGGCTATGTCGCCCCGGAGTTCGCGCAGCCGGGCACGGAGCTTCAGGTGGACATTCGCGGCCAGATCGAGTCGGCCCGCGTCGTGGAACTTCCGTTTTATCGCCGCAACAAGAAAGGAACGAAAGCATAATGTCGCAACGCCAATACACCAAAACGCACGAATGGGTCCGTGTGGAAGCGGCGCCGTCCGGCGGAAAGATCGCCGTGGTCGGACTGACGGCCTTCGCTTTGGAGACGCTGACCGATCTGATCCATGCCGAGTTGCCGAAAACGGGCCAAAAGGTCTCGGCCGGCAAGCCGATGGGCGAGATCGAGTCGGTCAAGGCCGTGAGCGACGTTTATAGTCCCGTCGACGGCGAGGTGATCGAGGTGAACGGCGGGCTGGTCGACAACCTCGAACATCTGGCCGACGATCCCTACGACAAGGGCTGGTTCGTCAAGATCAAGATCGCCGACGAGTCGGGTCTGGCCGGGTTGCTCGACGAGGCGGCCTATCAGAAACAATGTGAAGAAGAAGCCCATTGATCCCACGATGCCTTACTTTCCCAACACCGATTCCGATCGCAAAACCATGCTCGCGGCCGTCGGCGCGACGTCCGTCGACGAGCTATTCGCCGGCATTCCGGCCGAACTTCGATTGACGCGCGATTTGGACGTGCCGCCGGGGCTGGGCGAGATGTCGCTGTCGGCCCACATGGCCGATCTGGCCCGTCAAAACACCCCGGCCACCGAAACCGCCTGTTTCTTGGGCGGCGGCGTCTACGACCATTTCGTTCCCGCCGTGGTCGACATGGTCGCTTCGCGGAGCGAGTTTTACACGGCCTATACGCCCTATCAGCCCGAGGCGAGCCAAGGCAGCTTGCAGGCGTTTTTTGAATATCAAACGCTCATCGCCCAGTTGACCGGCATGGACGTGTCGAACGCCAGCCTGTACGACGGCGGCAGCGCCGCGGCCGAGGCCGTGCTAATGGCCTTGCACACGACCGGCCGCACGCGCGTGGTGACCGCCGAAACCGTGCATCCCGAATATCGCCGCGTGTTGGCCACGTATTTGGCCAATCAAGGCGCCGAGTTGGTGACGCTCGACGCGCCGGACGGGACCATCTCGCCCGAGCAGTTGTCGGCGGCCGTCGACGACCGGACCGCCTGCGTGTTGTTGCAGCATCCGAACTTTTTTGGATGCCTGGAAGCGATGGACGAAGCGTCGGAAATCGCGCATCGCAACGGCGCGATGATGGTCGCCTCGGTCGATCCGATCAGCCTGGGGTTGCTCAAACGGCCGGGCGACTACGGCGCCGACATCGTGGTGGCCGAGGGTCAAGCGTTGGGCAATCCGATGGCTTTTGGCGGGCCGCACTTGGGCATTCTGGCGTGCCGCGAAAAGTTCGTCCGACGGATGCCCGGCCGACTGATCGGACAGACCGCCGATCGTCGCGGACGACGTTGCTGGGTGTTGACGCTGCAAACCCGCGAACAACACATCCGCCGCGAAAAGGCCACGAGCAATATCTGCACCAACCAGGGGCTTTGCGCGTTGCGGGCGACCGTTTACCTGGCCTGCTTGGGACCGGCCGGTCTGCGCGAGGTGGCCAATCTGTGCCTGCAAAAGTCGCGTTACGCCGCCGAGCGATTAAGCTCGCCGCGATTCGACCGTCCGACGTTCAAAGAGTTCGTCGTGCGGGTGAAAAACGGCTCGGTCGAGGACTTGATCGAGCGAGCGACCCGGAAGCACGTCTTTGCCGGCGTGCCGCTGGGACGTTGGTATCCCAAGCTGAGCGACTGTCTGTTGGTGGCCGTCACCGAGAAGCGCACCCGGCAGGAAATCGACCAATTGGCCGAAGCGTTTGAGTAACGCGACGAGTCGGCCCGGTGGTCGTCCGCGTTGGCAAGCATCTCGCCGTTCATGCCAAGTCACGTCGGAAACGGGGTCCCCTGGTGGGGCTTTTCCGTCTGTGTTGTTGTTGAAACGGACAAACCTCAGGTCATCTGTTTTGAAACCACCCGTTCGCGGGGCCATTCTTCTTGCATCCGCCGCCGCGTCAACTAAAATGAAAGGGTGTGTCTTGAGTAAGTGGTCTTGTCTGAAATTCTATCCGAACCGCACCCGATAAGGGTCCGCCGTGGGGTGAACGTAACGATGCGAGGATTGATGCGGCTGGCCTGTCTGGTCTATCTGATTTTGCTGACCGCATTGTTATTGGCGGCGAATCCTTGGTGGTTCATGTCCGTTCACGGGCAAACGCCGTGGCTGCTGCGTTCGCTGGAGCCTTTCGCGCATTTTTTGAGTTTTGGGTTGCTGGCGATGTTGGCTTTCAGCGCGCGTTGGCCTGCGCCGCGCTGGGGAGTTTTGCTGTTTTTGTCGGTTTACGCCGGAGCGACGGAGTTGACGCAATGGCTGATGCCGCCTCGCGCGGCGGAATGGTCCGATTGGTTCCAAGATTTGGCCGGCATCGGCGTGGCCGCGATCGCATGCTGGGGCGTCGCCTCGCTGGCAGAGCTTGTGCGGCGAGCCCGTCGTTCGAGGTCGCTCATTCGGCAACCCTCGGGCGATTGGGAAGTGCTCCAAAGCGTTTTGGCGCGCACGACCGTTCGCGATCAGTCCTGGTGGGCCTGACCCAAGTGTCCGCAGCGAAAACGCGCGAATCGTAGAAAAGTTCATATTACCTAGGCGAGGTCTTCCGTGAGAACAGTCAACGTACGATTGACCATCATTCTAGCGGTTGCCGTGCTCGGCTTGAGCATCGGCGCGTACGTTTTGCACGGCTATCAGGTTCGCCGCAACGCGTATGTCTTTGAAGAAGCGGCCGAACGCTCGCGTGGGGCGGCGGAAGCGGCTCTTCGGCAACGAAACCCTCGTGCGGCGGAAAATGCCTACAAGGATTCTGTTCGAAACCTGTCCTGGTACGTGCGGCTCGTGCCGTCCGACGCGTTGGCCGTCGAGAAACTCGGCCTCCTGATGGCCGATTTGGCCGATTTGACCAAAGACGCCCAGGCGTTTGGTCGGGCTTACGGCGTCTTGGAGCGTGCGGTGCGGCAAGACTCCGAGCGACAAACCGCTCGCCGACGTTTGGTCGACATGGCGATCATGGCCCGCCGCTTTCAAGACGCCAAGGAACACCTGAAATCGTACTTACTCAAACAATCGCCGGACGACGCCCAACTCTGGCTGTTGCTGGGACGGTGTTGCTCCGAAACAGGCGACCACGATCTGGCCGCCGACCATTTCCGCAAGGCGATTGCATTGGACCGGTCTTCGGTCCAAGCATATCTGTATTTGGCGATGGTGTTGCGCGGTCCGTTGTCGCATCCCAAGGAGGCCGACCAGTGGATGGAAAAGCTGGTGAAGGTCAATCCAAAGTCGTCCCGGGCCCACTACCTGCGCGGCACCTACTTGTTGCAGCACGTCGGCGTCAACAACCCTGACAATGACAACGACTCCAAGAATGCCAACGACGCTCAGAAGACCAAGGATCTGGCTCTCGCCGAATCCGTGCAGGCCTTGAATTTGGCCGGAGAAAACCGCGATGCTCTGCGAGACGCGTTGACCTTGACGGCGCAGTGTTATTTGGTCAATGGCGACCTCAAGAAAGCGAAAACGTACGCCGCTCGCGGCATCAAGCTGTATCCCAACGCCATCGGCATGTACACGATCATGGCCGACATCGAACTGCACAGCAGAAACCGTCAGGCCGCCGTCGATGCCTTGAATTCCGGTTTGAACGCGACCGAACGAAACCCGCAGTTGCTTTGGACGCTTGCCAACTTGTTGATCGACATCAACCAGTTGAACGAGGTCAAGCAACTGATCGACGAGTTGCAGTCTCGCGAATATTCCAAACCGTTGGTCGACTACCTGAAGGCCCGCGTCGAGTACACCAAGGGCCATTGGTTGACCGCTCGTTCCGGTTTTGAAAATATCCGCCCCGCGCTGACCATGTTGAACAAGGGACGCGATCTGTTGAAACAGGTCGACGTTTGGATTGGCAATTGCTACGGTCAGGTAGGCAACCGCGACCGGCAGTTGCAAGCGTATCGGCGCGCCCTGAACATCGATCCGTTTTACGGACCGGCTCGCTTGGGCGTCACCGACGTTTTGATGGCCACCGGCAGTGTCGACGACGCCATCCGTGAATACGACCAGCTGGCCAAAGCGGGCCGACTGAGCGCCGGGGCGTTGATCCCCATGGCCCGTATGCTCATCCTTCAAAACCTTCACAAGCCGGACGCCCAACGCAACTGGAAAACCGTCGAGCAAGTCCTCGACCGCGCGGAAAAAGTCCTTCCGGCCTCCGAGACCAGCAAAGTCGCCGTCATGCGGTCCGATATGCTGATGGCGCAAAACCGCGTCGCCGAAGCCGAGGCCTTACTCACCGAAGCCCAAGCGAAACAGCCCGATCAGCTCGAACTCTGGACGGCCCTCGCTTCGTTGGCCGAACGTCGCGAAGACTGGAAAAAGGCCGAAGCTCTCTTGGCGGACGCCGAAAAAAAGTTCGGCGACACCGTCCCGTTGCGGTTAGCCAAAGCGCAATTCTTCGTCCGCCGCTACGGACAAAAGGCGAGCGACCGCCTCCGCAAGTTAAATGACCATACGAAGCAATTCACCGAGGCCCAACGCTCGCAATTGCGCAACGGCTTGCTCAACGCCGCGGTCCAAGTCGACGACTCGAAGTTTGCCAAGGAAATCTGTCGTCTCATCGCCAAAGACGAGCCTTTCAACATCCAGGTTCGTTACGTTCTGTTTGAACAATGCCTGCGGTCGGGCGACCAAAAAGGAATCGAACAGTCGCTCAACGAAATCGAAAAGGTCGCGGGCCGCGGCGCCTATTGGAACTATGGCCAAGCCGTACGGCTCAGCATGGCGGCCGAACACAAAAAAGAGAATCCACCGTCGCCCCAGACCGTGGAGATGTTCAATCAGGCCATGAAGTACCTGTCCGAAGCTCGGGAGCTGCGACCGACTTGGTCGCGAGTCCCGCTGCTGATGGGCGGCGTCTACGATCAGCAGGGCAAGTCGGACCCGGCTTTGAAGGAATACCTCGAAGCCATCGAAATGGGCGAGCGCAATCCCAACGCAATTCGGCGGGCCGTTCAAATTTTATTCCAAAAGCAGCGTTACGCGGACGCCAGCGAGTTGCTCCACCAGTTGGAAGGCCAACAAATTTCGTTTTCGTCCGACTTGAGCCGCGTTAGCGCCGAAATCGCATTGCGACAGGGCGAGTTCGACCGCGCTTTGGACATGGCTCGAAAGGCCGCCGTTTCGCAATCGACGAGTCCTCACGAGCAACTGTGGCTCGGCCAGATCCTCGGCATCGTTGGCCGCCGCGCCCGGACGGAACACCGAACCGCGGAAGCGGAACGCCTTTTGACGGAAGCCGAGCACGCGCTGCGGCGCGCCGTGGAGCTAGCGCCCGACGTGGCGGCTAATTGGGTCGCACTGGTCCAATTCTACAGCGAAAACGACGATGTGCGCCGGGCGGAAAAAACCATCGAAGAGGCCGCGAAAAAGATCACGTCCCAACAGGCCTCGTTGGCCCTGGCCCAATGCTATGAGGCCATCAAACAGACCGACTCGGCTCGGAAAAAATACGAAGCCGCCCTGGCCGCCGCTCCGCGTGATCCGTTTGTGGTGCGCTCCGTCGCCGATTTCTACCATCGCAGCAACGCCCCGGCGAAGGCCGAAGCCCTGCTGCAACGTCTGATCCGACGCGAAATTCCGGTCTCGAACGCCGACGTCGCATGGGCGCGGCGTCAGGAGGCCGCTATTCTGGCCGCCCGCGGCGGATTTCAGAACCTCCAAAAAGCCCAACGTCTGATCGCCAGCAACTTGGCCGGTGAAAACGCCTCCCAGGCGGACTACCGGGTCAAGGCGACGTTGGACGCCGCCGACCCCAGGCGAACACGCCGAGAGGAGGCCATCGACACGTGGGAGTCGATGCTCAAAGATCAATCCGCTTCGCCCGAAGACCGCCTCGAATTGGCTCGCATGTATCTGTCCTCCGGTGCGTGGGTCAAAGCCAATGCGCAACTGCGAAACCTCGTCGCCACGTACCCCAACGACCCTCGCTATCTGTCCACCTACATCTCGGCCCTGTTGGACCACGGCGAGACGTCCGGTGCGATGATCTACTTGGAACAGCTCGAAAAACTCCATCCCAACCATATTGTCACCATTTGGCTCCGCGCCGAAATGCTCGTGGCCAACGACCAGCCGCAGCAAGCCCTTGAGTTGTTGACGAAATTCATCGACCGCTCCGATGCGCAACCGCCGGAGAAAAGCACGCGTCAGCGGCTGGCCGCCGAGAAGCTCGAGCAACTGACGAAGCGAATGAAAAAGCCGGCGGATAAGGCCATGCGAGAGCGATTCCTGCAACGATCGGAAATGCTGCTCCGCACCGTTGTCGCTCAACGATCCGACCAGGAGTGGCTTCTCGCGGCTTTTCTCGCACGACAGCATCGGATCGACGATTCGCTCGACGTGCTCGATCGCGTCTGGGACTCCAGCGTTCCCGACGGCATCGGCCGCGTCTGTTCGCTCCTGATCCAAGAGTCCAACCTCAGCAACGAACAGATGGACCGCTTGAATCGCCTGCTGGATTCGGCCTTGAACAAATTCGATCGTCCCGCTCCGCTCTTGATGGTTCAGGCCGATTTGCTCACGCGTCAAACCCGTTATGCCGAGGCCGAGAAAGCCTATCACGCCGTGCTGGAGAAGAACGGTAAAAACGCCTATGCGTTGAACAACCTCGCCGTTCTGCTGGCCTTGCAGGGCATCAAGCTGGACGACTCCATCCAATACATCAACCAAGCCATCGAAATCGCCGGTCCGGTGCCGGCGATGCTCGACTCGCGCACCAGCGTGTACACCGCCAGGGGAGAAACGGAAAAAGCCTTGGCCGACATTGCCGAAGCGTTGGCCGACGCCGAGACTCCCGTGCGGTTGTTCCATCAGGCCGTCGCCTACGAACATGCCGGCCAGACGAACGCGGCCACGGCCTCCATGGCAAAGGCCCTCGACAAAGGACTCGTCAAGACGATGCTCCAACCGCCGGAACACCCGACTTTCGATAACCTGAAAAAACTGTCGCGTTAGCGCTCCGGCGACTCGAACTGATAGAAACGCCCCCGATCGGCCGCCAAACGCCGAAGCATCGGCGTCGCCTCGACCGTTGCACCGGACGTTTGGATTAACGCGAGCGTCTCCAGAATTTCGCCGGCGCCCAACGTGTCCGCCCACCACAGCAGACCACCTTGTTCCGCCGGAAACCCAAGCCCGAACAACACGGCCAAATCGACGTCCCGGGCGTCTCGGACCTTGCCCTCGTCCAAAAGCCGGGTGGCCTCCAACACCATCGGCAACAAGAGCCGGAAAGTTGTGACCCGTTGGCTCGGACATCGCCCCTCGACAACCCAGGGCTTCACAATTTTCTCCACGGCCGGATCGGCGACGCCCGGTGAATCCTCCGGATGACCGACCGGATACGAAAAGAAACCGGCGCCCAGCTTTCGGCCCAATCGGCCCGCCTTGACCATCGACACCAGCAACGGCGAGGCGACAACACGCTCGGGAAACGCGGCGTTCAACACCCATGCGGCCTGCAAGATGGTGTCCAGCCCGATCTCGTCGATCATTCGCAATGGCCCCATGGCCATGCCGAACTCGGTCGCGGCTCGTTCAATCCAGCCCAAGGGAACGCCTTGTCCGACCATCGCGAGCGCTTCGCTCAGGTAGGGGAACAAAATCCGATTGACGACGAATCCAGGACCGTCCGAGGTCAACAGGGCGATTCGGTCGATGCGTCGAACGTGGGCCGACACTTCGGCAACCGTGGCGTTGCTGGTGTCCGGACCGCGCACGATCTCGACCAGCGGCCGCTCCCGCACCGGATGACAAAAATGCAGCCCGCAAAATCGCGAGGAATCGGCGATCTTGCCCGACAGCTTTTCCAGCGGAATCGTCGACGTGTTCGTGGCCACGATCGCATGGCCGTTCAGGTGCGGACGCATTTGATCGAACAAACGCGATTTTGCCGCCACGGTCTCCGCAACGGCCTCCAACACGAGATCGCAACCCGACAGCTCGGCCAGATCGGGCGTGGGACGCACCAATCGTTCGAGCCGCCGCCACGGCAGATGGCTCTCGGATCGACGCAGTTCCTCGGCGATTCGCTCCGTCGCGCGGCGCATCGCGCCGGGATCGGCGTCCAGAATCACCACCGGCATTCGATGCTGCACGTGGGCCGCCGCAATGGCCGTGCCCATCTGACCGGCCCCGACAATCCCGACCCGGGCGATTCTTCGAAACGCGATCGGTCGGGCCGCGACCGGCGCCTGTCGGCCCCAAGCGGCAATCCAACGAACGTTTTCACTGGCGGCGTTCAACATCGTAGAAAGACTAATAGAGACGTTCTCGATTGTAGTTGCGGCCAAGAACCTCCGCGCTGTGAATCGTGCTCGCGCCAAGCGAGCCAATCTGCAACAGTCGTTCGATCGGGGCGGTGAATCTCGCGAGATACCTGTCTGTCGCCATCAGCTTGTCGTCGACGATATAGAGCCGGTCGCCAGGCAGAATTTGATAGTTCGTGTCGGTCCGTCCTCCCCGACTGATCGCCACCCAATCGATCGGCAAAACGTCGTCGCTCACCTCTTTCGGCCTCGGTCGCGCGATCCACATCGTCTTGCTGGCCGTCGACGATATCTGATGCAGATTTCCGAGCGCGTCCAACACCGTCTCGTTGCCGGTGATCGGACACCGTTGGACGCGGTCGCCCAACCCATATTGCGCGAGGATCACGAAATAACTCTTGCTGTTGTAGCTCATCACGTCCACGCCGACATGCGGCGAGTCGAAATAGAGCGAAAGCTGCCGCTCAACCGCGCTCCGAATTTCCGCCAACGTCTTGCCGGATACGTACACCATGCCGTATTCCCGCAAGTTCAATTTGCCGTCCGGCTGAACCAGATAGCTGCCCGTCAACTGCTGGACGCCGGCCGATCGGGCCAACAGGATCGAGACGTCCGGATGCTGCAAAATCGTCTGCAGCCGTCGAGTCACCTCCGTGGTGGCCTCTTCGATCGTCATGCCCACCACCCGAACCGATCCATAAGGCGGCCCCAGGCTTACGATGCCTTCGCCTTCGACCAGGTAGTAACCGTCGATCGGCTGGTCCAATAGCGTCCCCAACACGCGGATTTGCAACACGTCATACAATTCGACGCGGTACGGCGGGTGCGGAACCAGTTTGAGCATTTCGAGATATAAGACGTCCGGCGGCTCAACCCGATACGTCGGCAACGACACCTTCGACAACTCCTTGGGCATTGCCGTCTCGGTCGCCAGTTTTTCTTGCATCACCGGCGAGTAGAGGTCCACGGCGTGGCAGCCGGCGATTGCCCAAAAAATCCACGCGGCCGTCGCTCCGACAACCCATCGACCGCAGCCAGACCTGTGGAATTGGGAAATCATGGTTTGCCAACGTACCGAACTGTCGAAAATCCGCAACGACGCCCCACTGGCACAAGATAGGTTGATTGGGTAATATACATACAGATCAACCCACCTTACCGATCCATCGGCATCGGAATAATCGGCAAACTCGCCCGCAAACTTTGCCTGGTTTCCCGATTTTTCCTCCCAATGTGGCCTGCGATTTTGAGATGCACTCTCTTTTCCCCGAAATCACCCTGTTTTTTCGAAGGGCCGACCGCCGACGGCACGCAAGTTCGAATCGCCATGGTTATAATATTGCTTGGGCCATCGCGTTGGCGTATGTTGTTTGCCTCGCTGTGATCCGAGTTTTCCGAAGGTTACCCATTTTGCGCAATCAGGGACCCATTGGATGAACAACCTACATCGTTTCGGTGCGGCGATGATCGTCCTGCTGGCCCTTGGCCACTGCGAGGGTGCGAAAACCAACCGGCCCGATCCGTCGAACAAGCCGACCCCGAAGCAGGCCCCGGAAACCAAAACCGTCGATCCCAAGGGCTTCGATGTCCGCACGTATGCGGTGACCGATCTGATCGCGCCGCTGCCTTCCTCCCCCTCAAAACAGAACATCGATTGGCTGCCCGACTTGATCATGCACACCGTTCGGCCGGACACTTGGAAGCCCGGGCAGGGATGGATTTCGTTGATCAAGCCGCAAGGGAGCCTTGTGGTTTGCCAAACGAAGGAAGCGCAAGAGCAAATCGTGGATCTGCTCGAACAGCTTCGTCGAGGGCAGGACGAGAGCGTTGTGATCAACGTGAATTTCCTTCGCATGCCGCTTGGCGTTATGCCGCCCGAAGAAAGTCCGTCGAAAACGACGGGCGGTCCCACGTTGCGGTGGCGTCCGGTGAAGGCGTCGGACAAGTCGCCCAAGTCTTCGGAGGTTCAAGGGATCGAGTTGCCCGAGATCAACGTGCTCAACGGGCAGACCGTGTCGTTCACCACTCCGTCGGACGCGGAGGGCGGCGTTTCGCATTGGTCGGTTCAGGTCGTGATTTCGAGTGATCGACGGTCTTTTCGACTTTGGCTGGGCGACGCGACGGGCAAGACCTCGCTGGCCACGGCATGGGTGTCCGATGGCGAACCGATGACCGTTGGGCTGCCCTTGGAGGAACGTCGAAAGGCCGACAAGCCGAGCGACGGCCCGGCGATTCCACGCGCCGAGCCGATGCAGCGGTGGTTGCAGTTGACGCCACAACTCATGGTTTTGGAAGAGGAAGAAGAACGGGTCGGCGACGCTCCGCAGCGCGTGGCCCAGCGGCCGTCGCCAAAAAACGGCTCGCTTGACGTGACAAAAGCAAGCATTGGCAGTCAGGATTTTCGATGACCCGCAAAGCATTGATCACCGGCATCACCGGGCAAGACGGCTCGTATCTGGCCGAGTTTCTCTTGAAAAAAGGCTACGAAGTCCACGGGATGGTTCGTCGCGCCAGCACCGAAAACTACGAGCGCATCGATCGGCTGTTCGACCAGATCTCGCTGCATCAAGGCGATTTATTGGATCAGTTGTCGATCGTCACGATCATTCAAGAGGTCCGGCCGCACGAGGTCTACAACTTCGCGGCGCAGAGTTTCGTGCCCGCCAGTTGGTCGCAGCCGCTGTTGACCGGCGAGTTCACCGCGTTGGGCGTCACGCGCATGCTGGAGGCCGTTCGGCTGGTCGATCCGTCGATTCGGTTCTATCAGGCCAGCAGCAGCGAGATGTTTGGCAAGGTTCGCCAGGAGCCGCAGAACGAAGAGACGCCGTTTTGGCCCCGCAGCCCTTACGGCGTTGCAAAGGCCTACGGCCACTGGATCACGGTGAACTATCGCGAAAGCTACGACCTATTCGCCTGTTCCGGCATCATGTTCAATCACGAGTCGCCGCTGCGAGGCAAGGAGTTCGTCAGTCGAAAAGTCTCGGACGCGGTCGCCCGGATCAAGTTGGGCGTTCAAGAAAAGCTGACGCTGGGCAATCTGGACGCGATGCGCGATTGGGGTTTTGCCGGCGATTACGTCGAGGCCGCCTGGCGAATGCTTCAGCAGGATCAGCCCGACGATTTCGTCGTCGCCACCGGCCGGAAACATTCCGTCCGCGAGTTGGTCGAACTGGCGTTTCGCCACGTCGGGCTCGATTGGCGCGAGCACGTCGTGGTCGATCAAAAATTGATGCGGCCGGCCGAGGTGCTCACGCTGCGAGGCGATGCGAGCAAGGCCCGCCGCGTGCTGGGCTGGGAACCGAAAGTCGCCTTCGAAGAATTGATTTCGAGGATGGTCGACGCCGACCTGGACCGCGTGCGCCGCGAGTTGGCCGAGACGATGTGATCATCAGGTCAGCTCACCGTGGTCCGCGGCAATCTTCTTATGCAGTTCCTTGATCGCGTCCGCGCAGTCGCGGCGACAAACCAACGTCGCGTCGGGCGTATGGACGACGATCAGGTCGTCGCAGCCGAGCGTGGCGATCAGATGGTTCGGATCGCTCGAAGCCACCAGCGTTCCTCGCGTGTCCACGAGCAGCGTGCGCGACGCGGCCTTCGCGTTGCCATGCTCATCGTGAGGGCACGTCTCGGCCAACGAAGGCCAGGAACCGACGTCCCGCCATCGCAACGGCATCGACAGCGCCGCCACGGCGACCGACGCGTCGCGCGAGGCCGGCTCCATCACCGCGTAATCCACGCTGATCTTCGGCAAGGTCGGGTAGACCTCTTCCAACGTCTGCCGGCGGCGAGGCGTGTTCCATGCCTCGGCGATTCGTTGAAGTCCCTCGTAGTTGTGCGGCGCAAATCGCCGGATGCAATCCAGCAGGGTGTCCGCCCGCCACACGAACATTCCGCTGTTCCAAAGATATTGTTCGGGCCCCGCCTCGAAATAACGCCGCGCTGTGGCCGGATCGGGCTTTTCGCGGAATTGCCGCACGCGCCGGGCCGAATCGTCCAGCGGCTCGCCCAACTCCAAATAGCCGTATCCGACGGCCGCCTCGGTCGGCGTAACGCCGAAGGTGACGAGCGTTTTGGGATATTTTTCGACCAGACGAAATCCGGACTCGACGATCTTCTGAAACCGGTCGATCGGTTCGATGACATGATCGGCCGTGAAAACCGCAATGATCGCCTCGGGGTCGCGCTGGGCCAGCACGGCGGCGGCGAATCCCACGGCGTTGAGCGTGTCGCGTCCGCACGGTTCGCCGAGAAATCGATCCGCGCCGAGCCCCGGCAAGACGCGACGCACCGCCTCGGCATGGGTCGCGCCGGCGCAAACCAAACACCGATCCGCCGGCAGCAAGCCGTCGAGCCGCCGCATGGCGATCTCCAAAAGGCTTCGTCCGCCGATCAGCGGAATCAACTGTTTGGGGGTCGCGGCCCGGCTCATCGGCCAAAGTCGGGTGCCGGAGCCGCCGGCGATGATCAGCCCGTAACGCATCGGTCACCTCCATTTTCGGGACTCTCGACACTCCACGCTCCGTCGTCCGCGCGCACAACGCAGCGGTAGAGCGAATCGCGTTCGACCGGCGTCCGACCGGCTTGAACGATCAACTCTCGAAGCTGCTCGACCGACAAGGCCATCGGCGACGTCGCGCCGGCGTCGTGATGGATGCGCTCGCGGCGCACCGTGCCGTCCAGATCGTCGGCCCCATAGGCCAGTGCGGTCTGCGCAACGCCGACGCCCAGCGAAATCCAATACGCCTTGATGTGATCGAAATTATCCAGCATCAGCCGGCTGACGGCCGTCACGCGCAGATCGTCAAGCGAGGAAGCCGGCCGCAAATGCGACATGGCCGTGTTTTCCGGATGAAACTTCAGCGGCACGAACGCCTGAAACCCGCCGGTCTCGTCCTGCAATCGCCGCAGCCGGACGAGATGATCGACCCGATGCTCGGCGGTCTCGATGTGTCCATAAAGCATCGAGGCGTTCGTCCGGAGCCCAAGTCGATGGGCCGTGCGATGGACGTCGAGCCACGTCCGGGCGTCGGCCTTTCGCGGGCAAATGCGGGTGCGGACCTGCGGGTCGAAAATTTCGGCGCCGCCGCCCGGCATGCTGCCCAACCCCGACGCAATCAATTCCTCAAGGACCGACTGCACCGACCGATGCGCGACGCGCGCGAAATGGTCGATCTCCACCGCGGTCCAGGCCTTCAAGTGCAATCGCGGAAAAGCGGCGTGCAGCCGGGCGGTGATGTCGCGATACCACTCGAACGGTTTTCCGGGATGCGCGCCGCTGACCAAATGCAGCTCGGTGCAGCCGGCCGAGGCCGCCTCACGACCTTGCACGACAATTTCGTCCTGCGACATTTCATAGCGTCGCGGATCGCCGCGATCGTCGTCGCAACTGTACGCGCACAAGTCGCAGCGAAACTTGCACACGTTGGTCGGATTGATGTGCAGATTGAGATTGTAGTAGGCTGCGTCGCCCACCTTGCGGCGTCGGACCTCGTCGGCCAACTCGCCGAGGGCGTGCAAATCGGCGTCAGGCGAAAAAAGCCACTCGCCGTCGGCCGCCGACAACCGCCGGCCCGCTTCGATCTTTCGACGAATGTCTTCGATGGTCGGCATCGTGTTCTGATTTTTTTGCGAAATCGCAAACGATTCCATGAAAAACGGTCAACAAAGATTCATCGCAACAAATCCGCCACGCCGATCGCCAACAGCCCAATGCTGACCACCGCGTTGACGTGAAAAAACGCCCGATTGACGCGGCTGAGGTCGTCGGGCCGCACGAGCCAATGCTCGTAGACCAGCAGCAAGCCGATCGCGACGATGCCGGAGAGATACACGACGCCAAAACCATCGTACACCAAGGGCAGTGCGAGCAACAGGCCCACCATGCCGAAGTGACACGCGGCGGCCACGCGCAGCGACTTGGCGATGCCCCAACGCGCCGGGACGCTGTGCAGTCGCATCCGCACATCGAACTCGTAATCCTGACAGGCGTAGAGAATGTCGAACCCGGTGACCCAAAGCAGCACCGCCGCGCCCAACACGACCGGCGGCCACGCCACTTCGGCGCGAATCGCCACCCAGGCCGCGACCGGCGCCAACATCAACGACGCGCCGAGCCAAACATGCGCCAACGCCGTGAATCGCTTGGCATAGCTGTATCCGAACAGGAAAAGCAAGACCGGCGCCGAGGCATACAGCGGAATCGGATTGGCCGGCAAGAACAACAGCGTCCCGCCCACGAACGCCAGCGAGCAGACGGCCGTAAACGCCGCCACGGCTCCGACGCTCAGCGATCCGGCCGGCAGGTGCCGCGATTTCGTCCGGGGGTTCAATGCGTCGATCCGCCGATCCGCCAGTCGATTGAAGGCCATCGCCGCGCTCCGGGCCGCCGCCATGCAAACCAGGATGCCCAGCAAATCGAGCCCGCGAAAACCGATCGGCGGCGTCGACCGCGCATTGGCCGACCACGCCATCGCCGCCGCCAGCAATGCAAACGGCAACGCAAACAACGTGTGGCTGAAACGGATCAGTTCGAGGAACCGAACGACTTTCAGAGACCGGAAACCGGAGAACAGGGAACCGAGACTGCTCATGGCTCTCCACGCTCCACGTTCCACGCTCCACGTTGGTCTCCGCCCCATCGCGGAATCAGTGCGTTGGCGATTCTCAACTGATCGCAAATGCGCGAGACGACAAAATCGACCAGGTCGCCGATCTGCTGGACGCCGTGATAAAACCCGGGCATGGCCGGCAACAGGACGGCGCCGGCTTGGGCCGCCCGACGCATGTTTTCGATCTGCACCAACGACAGCGGCGTTTCGCGCGGGACGAGAATCAACGGCCGCCGCTCCTTCAGATGCACCTCCGCCGCCCGATGGATCAGATTGTCGCCCGTTCCGTTGGCGATCATGCCCAACGTGCGGCACGAGCAAGGGCAGACGACCATGCCGTCGGTCGGAAACGATCCGCTGGCCGGCGGCGCTTGCCAATCGTGACACCCGTGGAACGTCAACTCGCCAGGCTCGCCCGACCCGACGCCGAGCACGTTGCTCGAATCGCCCGAGATTCCGGACCCCGCCCGCAGCCATTGCAGTTTCGGATCGCGCGGCGATTGGCCGGCGTCCAGCATCAGCATCGAGGGATGGAAGTGGTCGAGATCGATGTTCAAATCGAGCTCTTGACGCACCACCGACGCGGCGGCGTCGCTGATCATCAGATGCACGTCGCATCCGGCGGCCAACAAGACCTCCAGCAACCGCATCGAGTAGGTCACGCCGCTGGCGCCGGTGACGGCCACGACGATATTGCGTTTCATGACGGTTTTTCCCCTACATAAAGCGTGGCGATTCCGAATGTCAGCGGGTGGAACCGGACGCGGTCGAGGCCGGCCGCCTCCATGCGACGCGCCAACGCTTCGCCCTGCGGAAATTGCACGACGCTCTGCGGCAAATAATTGTACGCCGATTGGCTGTTTCGAGCCAGGGCCTGACCGATCCGCGGCAGCACCTTCAAAAAATACCAGGCGTACAGCGGTCCGATGGGCCAGCGTTGCGGCGTCGAAAACTCAAGAACGGCCACGCGTCCGTCAGGCCGGCACACGCGGGTCATTTCCCGCAATCCGGCGTCCGTGTCGCACAGATTTCGCAGTCCGAACGCCACCGAGACGATTTGGAACGTGTTGTCCGCGAAGGGCAGCCGCAGCGTGTCGGCCTCGATCAACGTGACGCCGCACTCAGCGCCGGCTCGGCGGCATTTTTCGCGGCCCACGGCCAGCATCGGCTCGCAAAAATCCGTCCCGAACACGGGCACGCGGCGACCGCCGGCTCGCCAATATGCCAGCGCCAGATCCGCCGTGCCGGTGCACACGTCGAGGATCGGAGCGTCGCCTTGAGGAGGAACCCATCGAATGGTTTTGCGGCGCCATCGACGGTCGATGCCCAACGACAGCAACCGATTGAGAAAATCATAGCGCCCGGCGATTTGACCGAACATCCGTCGCACGCGATCCGAGGATTTATCAAGAGACATGCTGAAACGCCGTTAAAACTTTCGACTGTCGTAGGCCCACTGGAGCAAAGCTTGACGCTGACGCCGCCGACAATCGAGATCGCCGCGACGGCAATGTTTTTGAAGCTGCGCGATGTGCCGCCGCATGGCCTTCCAGCGTCGAATCTGCCGGGCGTCGTCCGGACCGCGGCGACCTTGATAGTATCGGCAATACCACTGAAACCAACCGCGCGGGTCGTCGGCGTCAATCCACCCTTTCGCCCGCCAATAGGCCAACGGCTTCGACGCCAAGACCTCAAAAAAGTTCATCTCCGGATCGGCCCGCTGCGGCGAAAGCCTCGCACGGCGAAACCATGACTTCGGAAACTCGGCGGCACAGTCGGTCATGTATTTGCCTCCGAACACGCCCAGCCGCAGCATCTCGCACGGCGTCAGATCGGGCGTGAACTCGGGATCGAAATTCCGACCCGGCGGCTCCGTCCGAACGTAGACGTAGTCCTGCTGCATCCGATCGCAAACGACGACTTTTTTCTTGCGCATGCGATGCAAAGCCTCCCCTCCGCTCCTCAAGCATAGCATCGTCATTCCATGCCCATTTTTCGCGTGGCGTCCAGCGTCATTCTTGCTGCAACTCCGTCCGACGGCGCGGTCGGATCGCACGGATCGGCGGGCCCGGTCTCGACGACCATGTCTCGATCGGGGCGAACGTTGGAAGCCACCGCCGCCATGACTTGACCCGCGTCGCGAACGTCGACGTCCGCATCGACGACGATCAGCGTCTTTGCAAACCGTAGCGCCGGCAATCCCCACGCCGCCGACGCCGCGCGACGACCTTGGCCCGCATGGGTTTTGCGGATTGACGCGGCGGCCCAAAACCGCGCGGCCGCGGCCTCGGGCAAATCGTAATCGACCAACTCCGGCATCGTCCCACGAGCCAGCGGCAAAAACGCCCGCTGCATCGCCCGCTGCAACACGACGGCCTCGTGCGGCGGTCGACCGAACACCGTCGCGACGCACACCGGATTGGCCCGATGCGTCACGGCCGTCACATGCATCACCGGCGCCGAACGCGGCCGGGTCGGCAACCCCATCGGACTGCAACGCGGGCCCATCACCGCCGGCGGCTCTTGCGGATCGACAAACCCTTCCAGAATCATTTCGGCCTCGGCGGGCACGT
>JBDKTJ010000013.1:0-14094 GCA_039698075.1 Thermoguttaceae bacterium
ATTTGCTGCTCAGCGGCGAGCACTCCGTGACGCAGGCGGCCAAGGAAGTGGGGTTCGTGGACGTCTTCTACTTCAGCCGGCTTTTCAAGAAGCTGACCGGCTACAATCCGTCCTATTTTCGTAACCAATAACCCAGCGGCACCCCCCCCAAAAAAAAGATCCTCCGGCGGCTTCGCGGCCCTCGCAGATGGATTGTGCAAAAATGTGGTTTTTTGTCTATGGCAAGGCTCGTCGTTTGGATGATACTGAAAGGATGCACGTTGCAGTGATCACCGTGGTTTATGACCGCGGCGCGGACGACTCCCCGAGACGGTGCTCATGAATCCTTCGCAAACGCTTCAATGGCTCGATTACGTCGCCATCGGCGGCTATATGGCCACGCTGGCCGTGTTGGGGCTGGTCATGGGGCGGCTGGTCCGAGACGTCGGCGCGTATTTCAAAGCCGGCGGGACGTTGCCCTGGCAGGCGGCGGCCGTGAGCAACTTCACGGCGATGCTCAGCACGTTCATGTTCGTCGCCTACGCCGGCATCGCGTATGAGTACGGCCTCGTCGCCGTGACGATATTTTGGTGCACCGTTCCCCCGGCGTTGTTCGCGGCCGCGATCATAGGGCAACGTTGGCGGCGCGCCCGAGTGATGACGCCCGTCGAGTATCTTGAAACGCGGTTCAACGTGCCGGTGCATCAGTTTCTGAGCTGGTGCGGCATGGGGTTCCGGGTGCTCGACAACATGGTGCGGCTCTATGCGATGGCCGTGTTCATGTCGGCCGCCACGCCGCTGCCGATCGAGGTGTCGATTCTCGTGGCCGGCGCGGTCATTTTGATATGCACGGTGTCGGGAGGACTCTGGTCCGTCGTGCTGATCGACGTCGTGCAGTTCGTCATCTTGATCTTGGCCACCGTGGTCATGCTGCCGTTGGTGCTTCAGGCCTGCGGCGGGCTGGGCTCTCTGATGCACGCGCTGCCCGAACATTTCAGCTTCTTTCAAGGTCCGAAAGGCGCCCCGCTCTTCTTGCTGGCCTATTACACGATGGTGCTGATCAAGTACAACGGCAACTGGTCGTTCATCCAGCGGTTTTACAGCGTTCGGGACGAGGCGGCCGGTCGGAAGATGGCGATCACCATGGCGGTGTTGTTCTTCGTGACGCCGTTCTTCTTCCTGCTGCCGGCGGTGGCCGCCAAAGTGATCGTTCCCGATCTGGCGAATCCCGAACAGGCCTATGCGGTGGTGGCGATGCGCGTGTTGCCGCACGGCATCACGGGCCTGCTGCTGGCGGCGATGCTGGCTTCGACGATGTCGTGCGTTGCGGCCGAGTTCAACGTGACCGCCAGCGTGTTTACCCAGGACGTGTATCGCCGGCTGTTGCGGCGCTCGGCCTCGTCGCGAGAATTGATGTGGGCGGCCCGCGTCGCAACGTTTGTGATCGGCAGCCTGGTGATTTTCGGCGCGTTGTTCATGGGCCGCTTCGGCGGCGCGTTCAACGCGAACATGATTCTGACCGGGCTGGCCATCCCGCTGTCGGTGCCGTTGGTGTTGGGCATCTTGTTGCATCGCGCCCGACCTTGGGGCGCGCTGGCCGCCGTGTTGGTCGGAGTGCCTACGGGAATCGTGCTCAATCTGTACTCCGGAGTGTCCTGGCCGGTGGCGACGCTGACGGTCGTTGTGGTGTCGATCGGCGCGATGCTGATTTCGGGGCTGGCGCCCAGCCGCGACGCCGCCTATCGCCAGCGCGTCGAGGCGTTCTTTGCAAAGCTGGCCACGCCGATTGCGAAGTCCGAGAAGCCGGAAATCGCTCCGGCGTTTCGTCGCGCCTTGACGAGCATTTTCGTCGCGGCGTTTTTGTGCACGGGCCTGTTGTTTATCGTGATGAGTCTTCCTTCGATCGGGCGGTTGAGCGGCTCGTTGGCGCTGGTCGCCGGCGGAATCTCGCTCGGATTGGCGTTTGTCATTCGCCGACTGGGCGGATGCCGGGAGCAGGCTGCCGCGGCGACGGGCGTTGCGCCGCAACGAGCCGATTCGCAGGAGACCGTGTGACGGGCAAGAACGGAGTTTTGTCCTTGTGGGGAATATGGGAACACGAATGAGATCTTCGAACAAATCAAGGCTGTGAGCTATGGGCGACAACGGAAAAAGCAATATTGCGGTGGACGGCCGTTATCCAATCTCGGTCGCCGACATGCGGCGTCGATATTTGAAGCTGTTCACCGGCGCCGTCAACGACGTGTTGCGTTTCAATTACGCAATCCACGCCAGTTCGCTGCCGGTGAACTTCAAGCCGCTTCGAGAGAACATGATGCTGGCCGGCCAGGCGTTTACGGTCAAAGGCGGACCGGACGTCACCACGGACGGCGAGTTCGAGATGCGGGCCAAAATGCTCGAGGCGATCCACGAAGATTCGGTCGTCGTGTGGGACTGCTCCGGCGACACCGTGACCGCCCAGTGGGGCGAAGTGATGACCATGGCCGCGATGCGCTCCGGTTGCCGGGGCGCGGTGGTCAACGGCATCCGCGACACCCGGGCCATCTTGCGGCAAGAGTTCCCGATCTTCCACGATTACCGCACCAGCACCGGCATGTTGGGCCGTTTCCGCATGTACTATTATCAAAAGCCGATCGTCATGGGCGAGGTCACGGTGCAGCCCGGCGACTGGATCTTCGGCGACATCGACGGCATCCTTGCCATCCCGGCGAAGATCGCGTACAACGTGCTCGTGGCCGCCGAACAGATCGTTTTCAAGGAAGTGGAGATCAAGCATTGGATCGAGGATGGGCTGCGGCCCACCGAAGTCGTCGCCCGCGGCGGCTATTTCTGATGCGTCGTCGGTCGCCTCCAAGACCGTGTCCCAAGAACCCATGGAACCGTTCCGAAAGCGAGCCTGAAGCAAGTTTTTGGGTTCGGTTCCAAAAATCGCTATGAGTTTGTTTCTTACCAAGGATGAACGTCGGGCCGTGCTCGACGCGCGGGCGGGCGGAGACCTGAGCGTCCACCGGTTTTGGACTGCGCTGATGCGCCGCGTCGATCGGCGGGCCTCGTCACCCGGTTTGGTCGGACAAGGCGACACCGCCGCCTGGTGGCATTTGGCCGCCGAATACGTCACCGATGCGGCCATGGCCTACGCGCTGCAGCCGACCGAACAACGCGCGGCGTGGCTGCGCGACGTGACGTTGAGCATCGCACGGCGGCCTGTCTCCGATTGGGTGGGGCCTTTCTACCGCGACCATGCCGTTCAGCCTCCGCAAGGCCATCTGGAAACGGCGCATCTGTGTTGGGCCGTGGCCGTCGCGCTGGATTTGGCAACCGACGTTTTTTCAGGGACCGAGCGAGACGAACTGCGAACGACGCTTTCGGAAAAAGGAATCGTCCTGTGCCGTCGCTGGCTGGAACGGAACAACCATTTGGCCAACTGGCGGTCCGTGCTCACCTCGGGCGTGGCGGTCGCCGCGGCCGTGCTGGGCGATTTTGAAAGCTTGCGCTACGCGGCCCAACAGACGCACTTTTGCGCCCAAGCCTTTCAGCCCGACGGATCGTATGCCGAGTCGTTGCAGTACGCCAACTATCTGGCCAATGCCATGATGATGGCGTCCGAGGCCGTCCATCGCGCGGCGCCGGAAGTCTGCGCGGCGGGTCCGGAGGTGAACGCGAAGAGCATGTTTTGGATCGCCGCCAGCATGTTGTACGCCACTCCGCTCGACGGCTGGGGCGCCGAGCCGCGCGCCCGAGCGGTGAACTTCAACGATTCCGGCGCGATCTACCGTCCGTCGGCCGACGTCGTGTTGCAGGTGGCCGCGCGCTGCCGCGAGACATTTCCTCGGGAAGCCGGGCTGGCGCGATGGTTGTTCGACACGTTTTACCTGCCCGTTCCGTCGCAAGAACCGCACGATCTGGCCACGTTCGGCATGCGCAACGATTGGGGATTTCTCACGCTGCCGCTGTTGGTGCGCGCGGCGAAAGCCATTTCGCCCGCCGAGGCTGGACTGCCGCTGGCCGCCGGATTCGACAACGGCAATATTTTGATCCGCGACGCCTGGGACGGACGCACGGTGTTGGCTGTCCAGGGCGGATCGGGACCGCTTTGCGGACCGGGCCATTTGCACGGCGATCGCAACAGTTTTGTTCTGGCCCACAATCGTCAACGGCTGTTGGTCGATCCGGGGCATAGCTGCTATCGCAATCTGATTCATGGGTTGGAGAGTTCGTCGCAAACGCACAACACGTGCACGTTCCTGGTTCAGCAGGATGTTTTGGGGTTGCAGGAGGACCTGGCCAAAGCGGCGCTGCTGGAGCAGTCGAACGTGCCGGTCCGGCGATTGATCGTCGACGGAACGGTGGCGCCGCCGGCCTCGCCGAGAGGACGCCGCTTGCTGCTGGAGCGTTGCGGAGGGGTGACCGCCGTGGCCTCGGAGGCCGGTTCGTTGTACGGGCGGCCGATTGATGAGTTCACGCGGATTTGGCTTCAGTGCGGTCCGCACGTGTTGCTGGTCGTCGATCGGATTCGCGCGTCGCAGCCGGTGACGACCATGTGGAATTGGCTGTTCAACCATCGCGACGCCGGATCGGACCTTTCGACGCCGGACTCGCGCACGATCGTGCTTCGCCGCGGGCTGGCCGGCCTAAAGGCGTTTCATCTGGCCGATGGGCGGCTTCACGGACCGACCTACGCCTACGTGCACGACGCGTATCATCCCGAGCCCGATCAGCTTGGCGAAGGTCGTCCGGGCAGCGGCATGTTGTATCGCTGGATCGAGCCCGAGTCGCGGGCGTTTCGCGTCGCGGTGCACGCCTTCGCCATGGACGACTACGGCGAAATCGACGCATGGTCGGCGACGGCCCACGGCGGCGACGTTGAGATTCACCGCGGTCCGATCGGCTGGCGACTGACCGTTTCGAGCAAAAATCCTTTCGAGATGATCCTGCGATGTTCGTCGGAGCATGGCGTCTGGCGGTTGCGGGAACGAGACGAACGTTTTTCCTTTGAAGCCATCGAGGAGTCCTAGCGACATGACCCACGTTTCCTGCGTTCCATGCGAAACGCCCGGCTATCGCCGCATCAAAAAGGTTTCGCTCAAGTATGTCGAGGCGATGAAAGTCGGCGACCGACCTGGCTGTTATCGCAAAGAGCCGGGCGGCGACGAGAGTTTTTACGGGTCCTACCACGCCTTGCACGTCCTCGACCTGTTCAACGAGCTGGCCCCGATCTCCTCCGACAAGCTCGACGTGTGGGCCGAGCGGTTTTTTGACAACCAGTCGAAGCAAGGTTTTTTTACTGCGGATGCCGCGGTGCGCAAGAAGCCGTTGGACGTCGCCGACATGGAGCCTTACTGGCATTTTACGCGAGGCAACCTCTGGTCGTTGCGGCTGTTGAACCGAAAGCCGCCCTATCCGCTCGAATTCCTCGAACCGCTGCTGGAGCCCCGCGAGCTTTATCGCTGGGTCAAACACTACGATTGGAAAAATCCGTGGGCGGCGGCCAATCAGGTGTTGGCCGGGGCGACGGCGTTGTTTGCGGCACGCGATTGGTTCGGCGCGGCGAACGTCGACTGGACGATGGAGCAGGGCATGTATCCCGCGCTCGAAGAGTTGCTGGACGAGCGGACGGGATATTGGGGGACGCAGTTCGGCGCGAGCCCGATCGACGGATTGTTCGGGGCGATTCACGTCACGCCGATCTATTTCGCGCAAGGCTGGCCGTTGCGGGCCGCCGATCGCAACGTCGATTCGACGCTGGGTTGCCAGCGCGACGACGGATCGTTTTGGCCGGGCGGGTCGGATTGCCCCGATTTCGACGGCGCGTACATGATGGCCAACCTGGCTGAACTGACCGACTATCGACGAGAAGACCTGAACGCGGCGGCCCGCCGTTATCTGGACCACGCCCTGCAACATGAAGATCCGAACGGCGTCGGCTGGCTGCTGCACCGCCGCGACAGCAAACCGTCGGATTGGCGTCCGCGTCCGCACTGGATCTGGAAGCCCGGCGCCGAACAGGTCGTCGCCGAATATCGCGACGAGGACCCGAACCGAACGCATATCATGCTCGGCACGTGGTTTTATCCGCTTTCGATCGCGCTGGTCGCGCACATGCTCGGCGACACGGGCTACGAGGGACCGTATCGGCTCAACCCCATGTCGCTGCACCAGTGCAATGTGTTTTCCTTCAATCCTCCAACGGAGACTGTTTCATGACGACTTGCATCATCGGCGTCGACCATCCGGCCGTGGCCGCAGAAAATGTGGACGCGCTGGCCGATTGGTACTGCGACGTTTTAGGATACGAAAAAGTGTTTCGGCACGACAAACCGGTGTGGATCCTTCGCGCCGCGGACGGCACGATGTTGGAGATCATGCCGCGCGACAAAACCGAGCGGCCCCAGCGCACCACCTGGACGCCGGGCTGGTCGCACGTGGCGATGCGCACCGGCGATCTCCAAGCGGCTATGCAGTATTTGGAGAGCAAGGGCGTGAAATGGACCGGCGACGTGTTTACGGCCGTCGGCGGCGGACGCGGTCGCAATTTCTGTGATCTGGACGGCAACATGCTTCAAGTGATCGAGCGGGTCGCCAACGCCTGACGCCCCCCGGCTCGAGGAAATCAAGGGATTCGATATCATGTCAATGCAAGCGGCGTTTTATGTGGGCAACAAAACCTTTCGCGTCGGCGACGCCGAACCGGTGAAGCCCGGGCCGGGCGAGGCTCGGCTGCGGATCGCCTACTGCGGCGTCTGCGGAACCGACGTGCACATCTATCATGGCCAAATGGACCGCCGCGTGCACATCCCGCAGGTGATCGGCCACGAAACGTCCGGCGAGATCGTCGAACTCGGCCCGGGCGTGACGGGCTTTCAGGTCGGCGATCGCGTCGCCGTGCGGCCTTTGCAACCCGGCGAACCATCGCCGATCGACAACGGTTGTTCGCACATCGGCCAGAACTTGAAGTTTTTGGGCATCGACACGCCCGGCGCTATGCAAGAGTCGTGGACCGTCCCGGCGTACACGCTGCATCGGCTGCCGGCGTCGGTTTCGATGCAGGACGGAGCGGTGGTCGAACCGGTCGCGGTCGCCTGCCACGACGTACGTCTGAGCGGACTCCGCGAGGGCGAGCAGGTCGTGATTATCGGCGGCGGGCCGATCGGGTTGCTGATCGCCATGGTGGCCCGGCATAAGGGCGGGCGGGTGTTGATCGCCGAAACCAATCCGCAGCGCATCGCCCTGGCCCGCGAGTTGGGCTTCGAGACCGTCGATCCGATCCACAACGATCTGCCGGCCGCGGTCGCCGCGTTCACCAACCAGGCGATGGCCGATGTCGTGTTTGAAGTGTCGGGCAGCGCCGCCGGCGCGGCCGTCATGACGCAACTGCCCCGCGTTCGCGGACGCATCGTCCTGGTGGCGATCCACTCGGAGCCGAAGCCGGTCGAGTTGTTCCGCTTCTTCTGGCGCGAGTTGAAGATGATCGGCGTTCGCGTGTACGAGCCCGAGGATTTCGACGAGGCGATCCGTCTGTTGGGCGAAAAGGCCCTGCCGCTGGATCGGTTCATTACGTTGGTCGCTCCGCTGGCCGACATCCAAAAGGTGTTCGAGACGATTGATCGCAATCCGGCGGGCATGAAATATTTGCTGCAATGCACAGATGGGAGATGAACGAATGAGCGTTTTGGATCGTTTCAAGCTGCAAGGAAAGACCGCGCTGGTGACGGGCTGCCGGCGGGGCATCGGCAAGGGGATGGCCGTTGCGTTGGCCGAGGCCGGCGCCGAGATCGTCGGTGTTTCCGCTCAATTGGAAGAGCGCGACAGCGAGGTCGGACGCGAAGTCGCCGCGTTGGGCCGATCGTTTCACGGTTACCAATGCGATCTCGCCGACCGGAAGGCGGTTTACGCGTGCATTGCAAAAATCAAAGCCGAGTGTCCGCCGATCGACATCCTGGTCAACAACGCCGGCACGATCCTTCGCAAACCGGCGGTCGAGCACCCCGACGAGTATTGGGATCGGGTGATTGAGGTCAATCTCAACTCGCAATTTGTGCTGGCGCGCGAGTTCGGCAAGGACATGGTCGCGCGGAAACGCGGAAAGATCATTTTCACGGCGTCGCTTTTGACGTTTCAAGGGGGCATCACGGTGCCGGGCTACGCGGCCAGCAAGGGCGGCATCGGACAGTTGACCATGGCGCTGTCCAACGAATGGGCCCGGTACGGCGTCAACGTGAACGCTATCGCGCCGGGCTACATCGCCACGGACAACACCGCCGCATTGCGGGCCGACGCGGATCGCAGTCAGGCGATTCTCGCCCGGATCCCTGCGGGGCGATGGGGTGAACCGTCCGATCTGCAAGGCGCGGTGGTATTCTTGGCCTCGCCCGCGTCCGACTACGTGAACGGAACCATCGTGACCGTTGACGGCGGTTGGATGGGCCGGTGACGCGCGTGAAAATCCGCGGCGATGGCGTCATCACCTAATTGACGGTGGGGTGAAAGACCGCGTGGCAGTCCTCGCAGCTTTGATTGAGTTTTTTCATCGCTGCGTCGGCGGCCTTCGGGTCGGCCCGATGAATCGCGGCGTTCACTGCGGCGGCGGCGTCGCGGGCGTTGGCCGAAAACTGCCGCCACTGTTTTTCCTGCGCGGCGTTTTTCGCAGCCGATGTGTCGGCCATCGTGCCCTGCGCGATCGCGGCCAGCACGGCCGTGTAGCCGGCGGTCTCGGCGGCCTTCGTGCGGAACTTGTTGCCCTTGATTTTCGCTTTTAGCCGGGTGTGGACCAGCGGCACTTGCTTCATCAGTTCGGGCAGCGACGCGACCTTTTCCCAGCGAAGCTCGCCGGCGGCTTGGACCTTTCCCTCAGCGGCGGCGTTTAGTTGCGACACGGCTTTCTTGGCGGATGAAAAATCTTTCGCCTCGGCCACGGCCCGGGCCGCTTGCATCACGGACGCCGCCGACGCCTGGTATGGGTTCGGCTGGTTGTGCAGGCCCAAGGTCAACGCGATCACCACCAGCGCGTTGGACGTGTTGGCCAGCTTGCTTGCCGAATCTTTGTACTCCGACTCGCACGCCACGGCGTCGTTCAATTCCTTGACGTAGTGATCCGCCTGACGGACCAGATCGTCGGCCGGGGCATATTCCGACGGTTTCGGAGCCGACGGTTCCGTCGCCCCAACGAAGCCGCCAATCCCGAGCAAAAAAATCACCCAAGACAACCCATTCCAAGACGCGAATCGCAACATGACTTCTCCTTCCCGCACGTAAGTGGGGAGTCCCTTCCAATCGGTATCTCACTAATCTACAATACTTGCTTGCCGCCGCAAGGAAATCTGTCGCATTGATTATGGCCAAAGCCACCTATAAAGACGCTGGCGTCGATCTGGATGTTTATCGCGAGTCGATGGCCCGCCTGCCTCGGCTGCTTTCACGGACCTTTACGCCTCGCGTGATCCCCCTAAAAGATGGGTTTGCCGGCCTCTTTCAGCTCGATTTCACGAATCAACTGTTCGCTCGACGCTATCAAGACCCGGTGCTGATCTCCTGCACCGACGGGGTGGGCACGAAGTTGAAGGTGGCCGTCGACGTCGGCCGGCATGACACCGTGGGCATCGACTTGGTCGCCATGAGCGTCAACGACGCCCTGTGTTGCGGGGCCGAGCCGTTGTTTTTCCTCGATTACGTGGCGATGCCGAAGGACGATCCCGAGCGGCTCGAGCAGTTGGTTGCGGGCATTTCGGCCGGCTGCATCGAGGCCGACTGCGCGCTGTTGGGCGGCGAGACGGCCATTCTGCCCGATCTGTACGCCCCGGGCGATTATGACCTGGCCGGCTTTTGCGTCGGCGTGGCGGAACGTCAGCGGGTGATCGACGGTCGAGCGATCGAGCCGGGCGACGCGGTGATCGGCGTGGCCTCGACCGGTCTGCATTCGAACGGTTACAGTCTGGCCCGCAAGATCGCGTTCGACATCGGTGGGCACAAGGTCGGCGATTACGTCGAGGAACTCGGCCAAACGGTGGGCGAGACGCTGCTGACGCCGACGCAGATCTACGTCCGCCCGGTGCGTCAGGTGCTTTCGTACTATCGCGTGAAGAACGTCGTGCACGGCATCGCCCACATCACCGGAGGCGGACTGCACGAAAACCTCGAACGCATCGTGCCCGAAGGCGTGCGCGTGGTGATCGAGCGAGGCCGGTGGCCGGTCCCGCCGGTGTTCACGTGGCTGCAACGGCTGGGCGAAGTGGATCAGGCGGAGATGGATCAGGTGTTCAACATGGGGCTCGGTTTGGTGATGATCGTCGCTCCGTTCTACGCCGAGAGCGTTCGACACCAACTGGCCCGAGCGGGTCTGAAAAGCTGGCTGGTCGGTCGCGTCGAAAAAGGCCCGCGTGGCGTGGCGTGGGGAACGTTGTAAGCGGTTTCATGCAAGCCATTTCTCTCCAGTCCGGCAGCAACGGCAATTGCATCTATGTCGAGGCCGGCGGTGTGCGCTTGTTGCTGGACGCCGGCATCAGCGGCCGTCAGGCCCAACAGCGTCTGGCCCTGCATGGCCGCGACATCACGGAGGTGGACGCCGTCGTGATTTCGCACGACCACGCGGACCACTGCCGCGGCTTGGGCGTTTTTCAGCGCAAGTTCGGATTGCCGATCCATCTGACCGCCAAGACATTTCGGGCGGCCAACCGATGCGATCTGGGGCCGTTGGACGACCTCCGATATTTCACGGCCGGCGAGACCCTGCGGTTTGGATCGGTCGCCGTCGAGACGATCGCCACCCCGCATGACGGCGTGGACGGCGTGGCGTTTGTGGTCGACGACGGCCGCTGTCGGTTGGGCGTTTTGACCGATCTGGGGCATGTGTTCTCGGGGTTGGACGCCGTGTTGGACTCGCTGACCGCCGTTTTTCTGGAGAGCAATTACGATCCCGAGATGTTGGAAAACGGTCCTTATCCCGATTTTTTGAAGCGTCGCATCACGGGCCCCGGCGGACATTTGTCAAATCAAGAGGCCGCCGAGTTGTTGGCCGCCCACGCCGGCCGTTCCCTGCGATGGGCGTATCTGGCTCACCTGTCCGAAAAGAACAATACGCCGGCCTTGGCGCTGAAAACCCATCGTCGCATCGTGGGCCGCCGGCTGCCGATCCGCGTGGCAAGCCGGTGCGAAGCCGTCGTGGCGCCGGAATTGTGAGGATAGGGTGTCGTTGACTGCACTGAATAGGTGGCTAATAGACACCATTGCGAGGGGGTCTTAAAGGGGCTTGGCGTCGTATTTGTCATTCCCAACGACGCGGAAATCGTTACAATAGTCGTTTCGGCCCGTCTCGGCGCCGTGTTGGCAGAATGGATCGGAGTCTTTACGATGGCGAAAAGCAAGAAAAAAGCGGAAAGCATTTTCCTGGTGTGCAAGGAGACGGGCGACTACAACTACGCGCTGCGACGGAAGCCCGGCGGCGAGAAGTTGACGCTCAAAAAATATTGTCCCCGGCTGCGCAAGCACACCGAGCATACGGAAAAGAAGAAGTAAGAGAGTGGCGCGTGCGTGTCGCACGAACGTGTAGCGTTGCCGGCGGCGTGATTCCACGGTTCCGAAAGCGATCGGCACGCTACAGGTTTGTGAGGTGCGCCCTAGTGGTCGGTGGCCAGTGGTCAGCTTTTGGTTTTCAAACTTCGGAGTGTTGAAAACTGGCCACTCGCCACAGGCCACGGACCACTAAAGCTGCTTCCCATGTCCAAGCGTTGGCGCATTCATCCGCACGATCCGGACCGCATTGCGGCGCTGGGTCGCGCTGCGGGCGTTCCGGCCGTCGTGGCCGAGTTGCTGATCTGCCGCGGCGTGAGCGATCCCACGGCGGTTCGAGATTTCTTGGATCCGAAACTGTCGCACCTGCGCGAGCCTGAACGGCTGCCCGGTTGCGCGGAGGCCGCCCGACGCATTCATCAGGCCGTGCAAGCCGGACGCCGCATCGCCGTCTATGGCGATTACGACGTCGACGGCATGACCGGTACGGCGCTGCTTTGGTCGTGTCTGAAATTGCTCGGCGCCGACGCACGCTATTACATTCCGCATCGGGTCGATGAAGGCTACGGGCTGCACGACGAGGCCATCCGCTCGCTGGCCGCCGAGGGCGTGCAGATGCTCGTCACCGTCGATTGCGGCATCGGCAGCCTGGCCGAGGCGGAAGTGGCTCGGCAACTCGGCGTCGAACTGATCGTCAGCGATCACCACGAGCCGCGCGAGCGACTGCCCGAGGCGGCCGCCGTGGTGCATCCGCGACTGCCCGGCGCCGACTATCCGTTCGGCGGGCTCAGCGGGTCGGGCGTCGCCATGAAACTGGCCTGGGCCGTCTGTCAGCAGGCCAGCGGCGCCAAGCGGGTTGCGCCGCGAATGAAAGATTTTCTGGTCCAGGCCGTGGGCCTCGCGGCGCTGGGCACCGTGGCCGACGTGGTCCCACTGGTCGACGAGAATCGCGTCCTGGTCCATCATGGGCTGGAGAGCCTGGCGGTCCGGCCGACGCTCGGGCTGGCTACGTTGATGCGGCTGGCCAAAGTGGAGCCGCAACGTGGTCCGGACGGGCGGATGCGTTTGGACGCCGAGTCGCTGGCCTTTCAACTCGCCCCGCGTTTGAACGCCGCCGGACGATTGGGCCAGCCGCAGTTGGCCGTCGAGCTGTTGGTGACCGATCGGCCTGAGCGAGCCGACGAACTGGCCCGATACATCGACGGCCTGAACGCGACCCGGCAAACGCTCGAACGAAGCATGCAACTGGCGGCGGCGAAACAGGCCAAGGAGACGTTCGACCCGGTCGAAGACGCCGCGCTGGTGCTGGCCGACCACGGTTGGCACCCGGGCGTGATCGGCATCGTGGCCGGTCGGCTGGCCGATCGCTTTCACCGGCCGGTCGTCATGATCTCGCTGGACAACACGGGCCTGCGTCCCGGCATCGGTTCGGCTCGAAGCGTTCCAGGCTTCAACCTGCACGAGGCGTTGGTCGACTGCGGCGAGTATCTGATCGCGCACGGCGGTCACGCGGCGGCGGCGGGCTTGAAAATCGAGGAACGTCAATTGGCCGGATTCCGAAACGCCTTTTGCGACGTCGCCGCCACGCGGATTTCGTCCGAGCAGCGCGTGGCCGAACTGTTCATTGACGTCGAGGCCCCGTTGAGCGCGTTTACGCTCCAAGCCGTCCAACAAATCGAGCGGTTGGCGCCGTTCGGACAAGAAAACGCCCGACCGCTGCTGTGCGCCAGCGGCGCGACGTTGGCCGGTCCGCCGAAACCGATGGGGGCGAACGGTCAGCACCTCGCCCTGCAACTATCGCAGCATGGGGTGACGTTGCGGGCCGTGGCGTTTGGCGCCAGCGATTGGGTCGAGCCGCTCTCGGCCGTCGAAGGACCGTTGGACGTCGCGTTTCGTCCGGTGATCAATCATTTCCGCGGCCGTCAAAGCGTCGAGTTGCATCTGGTCGACTGGCGTCCCAGCGAAAGCGGTTGAGGTTGTCTTGTATTCCTAACGTGGAGTTGTAATCACTCCGTCCGACGTCTTCCGGCCAGCTCACCAATAGTTGAGACGGTTTAATAATTGCAGATTTGATGCGGACGGCGTATCATCACGGATAGGTGTAAATCTCAGTGTCTGGGTAATGGTGCCATGCTCCTAGCAAATATTGCATTGCCGAGCTTCATGGGCCACTGGGTTGTTTTCATCGTGCTTTTGCCATTGGTGGCCGCTATCGAAGCAGTTGTTTTGACGCGGCTGTTGGGAATAAAGCCTATCAAGTCCTTTGTCACGTCGGCAAAGGCCAACTGGCGATCCACCATTGTCGGACTTCCTGCGGGATGGTGCATGGCTTTGTGGGGGGTGGTGCCGGCTGGAATCTTGACGTACTTCCTGCCTGCGCCCTACCGCGATCCTGCGTTTCAAGTTGTCGCGTTTACTGCGTTCACTGGCGGAATCATCCCGACCAGATTTTCGATGATCGCGATGGCCACGGCATGTCTCGTACTTCTAGTGCTCTGTCAGTTATGCTTTGGTACAGGGTATACTCCGACAATCGTTCATGGAAGATCGATTGTGTCAGGAGGTTATCATGGAGAAGCGTTATAGGGTGACGTTGTTGGAGGAGGAGCGACA
>JBDKTJ010000014.1:0-89123 GCA_039698075.1 Thermoguttaceae bacterium
CAGGCGATGGCCTGATCGAATTGGCCGCGTTCGCCCAACGCCATCCCGCAAAGCCGATTGATTTCGGGGTCTTTGGGATCGGCGGTCAGTGCGGCGCGCAGATAGTACAATTCGTTTTCCCAATCGCCGCACTTGACCGAAGCCGTGGCCATGGCGGTCAGCGTGGAGACGTCCCACGGATTGACCGTCAACACTTTCAGGCCGTGCTCGAGGACCTCGTCCCATTGTTCTTGGGCCAAGGCTTTTTTGACGGCGCTCCGCGAGGCTCGTTCCTTGAAACCGGCCAGCGGCGCGCCCTTCTTGTTGTTGTTGAACTTGCGGTAGAGGTTTTCGACGTAGGCTTTGACGTAATTCGTGTTGGACGGGTCGCCCAAAACGCACTGCGACAACAGTTCCGTCGTGTACTCGTAATCGGTCGACGCGGCCAACTTTTTTGTAGCGTGCTCGAAGACCTTCTCCAACCGATGTTGCTTGGCGGGAGAAAGCGGTTCGCGAACCAGTCTTTTGCTTTCCGGCGATTGTTCTGCGGGGGCCATGACGTCCTATTGCATTTTGGCTCGAAATACTGAATCCAACCCCAAAAACCTTCCGGCGGCCACGATTTTCCGATCACGGGAGACCGAGCTGGCACGACTTTTGGGACAGACCCTTTATTGTTGTTCTCGAATCGTTGTCCAACTGGCGTAGCCCAACGCCACGGCGCTGACCAACATCCCGATGTCCATGGCGAGGCTGTCGCGGTGGAAGGGGAACTTGAGGCCCAGATCAAGCCCGAACACCAACAACAGCAAGACGGCGACGACCGCGCCGGCCAAACACAACGCCTTTGGCATCGCAACAATCTCCCTTACTCAAAAAAACAACGCCGCGGAAGCCCAAAACGGCTTTTTTGCGAAAACCACCCAGGGATCGGCCATCTCCGCCAGACGACGATTCCGGCCACGCGAAAACCCGCGTCAAACCGATCTGCCCCCCTCGGATGCCTGAGGCTCCCGGGCTGCGGAAGACTCGGCAGATCGTTGGGGGGGTGAGGCCTTAGTGGTTTTGCTCCCTTCTAGTATAATTGAACGCTGGAACATTCACCACTATCCCCCCGACGATTCGGAGGAAAGCAGTCTCATGGAGCCCTCGACGAACACGGTTATGGATTGGGACTGGTTTCGAGCCCAGATGCCGGTCGCTCGCCAATGGGCCTATTTGGACCACGCGGCCGTTGCGCCGTTGAGTGGGCCGGCTCAAGAGGCCATGCTGCAATGGGTGGCGGATGCTTCCTCGAACGGGTCGGCCAACTACCCCTCGTGGATGGTGCGCGTCGAACACCTTCGGACGTTGGCCGCTCGGCTGATCGGCGCGCAGCCCGAGGAAATCGCCCTGATCAACAACACCACCGCCGGCGTCAATCTGGTGGCCGAGGGCTTTCCTTGGCAGCCCGGCGACAACGTGGTGATTCGGGCCGATGAGTTTCCGACGAATCAATACGCGTGGCTGCACTTGGCCGATCGCGGCGTGGAGACGCGCCGAATTCCGTCGGACGTGGGCGGAAGGATCGAATGGGATCGAATCGCGGCGGCGTGCGACCGGCGGACGCGCTTGATCAGCGTCAGTTGGGTGGCGTTTGCCAGCGGCTGGCGAAACGATCTCGATCGGCTGGCCGAGTTGGCCCATTCGCACGGGGCGTTGCTGATGGTCGACGCGATTCAGGCGCTCGGGGTGTTTCCGTTGAACGTCGAGCGGACGCCGGTCGATTTTCTGGCGGCCGACGGCCACAAGTGGCTGTTGGGGCCCGAGGGGGCCGGAGTCTTTTACACCCGGCGCGAACATTTGAACTTGCTGCGACCGGTCGGCGTCGGGTGGAACAGCGTTCGCGATGAAAGCGATTTCAGCCGAATCGCGCTGGTGTTCAAGGACACGGCGGCCCGTTATGAAGGCGGTTCGCAGAACATCGCGGGATTTTCGGCGCTCGGGGCCAGCATGGCGTTGCTGGACCAGTATGGAACCGAGTCGCTGTCGAGCCGAATTTTGGAGATCACCGATCTGGCCTGTGAGCGTTTGCATTCGATCGGAGCGACGATCTTGAGCGATCGTTCGCCGGAGCGTCGCAGCGGCATTGTGAGCTTTGAGTTTCCGGGCCGAGACCCGCGAGAACTGCAACGACGGTGTCTCGAACATAAGATATTATTGAGTTGTCGAGCCGGTCGGCTTCGGATCAGTCCTCACGCCTACAACAACGAGGACGACCTCCGGCGTCTGATCGAGGTGCTGAAGTAAGGGGGGGGGACCGAGGCTTGCCGGACCGCTGCGGAGCCGCAAGCGGTTGACCGGAAAGCCATCCCGCAAGAAAACAAATTAGGCCTTGCCATGAGTCAATCATTGTCGCCGCGGATTGCCGTGTATCCGGGCTCGTTCGATCCGATCACGTTGGGACACTTGAACGTCATGGAGCGAGCCAGCCGGTTGTTCGATCGGCTGATCATCGGCGTCGGCGTGAACATCGAGAAACAGACGATGTTCACGGCGGACGAGCGCCGGCAGTTGATCCATCGGTCGGTGTCGCACCTGAAAAACGTGGAAATTCGCACGTTCAGCGGGCTGACGGTCGGATTCGTCAAACAATGCGGCGCGCAGATCATCATTCGCGGCGTGCGGCCCATCACCGACATCGCCGCCGAGTTGACCATGATGATGGCCAATCGCCGGCTGGCGCCCGAGATGGAGACGCTTTTCATGATCGCCGATGGAGAGCTGGCCCACGTCTCCAGCTCGCTGATCAAACAGATCGCTTCGGTGGCGAGCGACGAGGAACTGGCGAAGTTCCTGCCGTTGCACGTGGTGCAGGCGGTCCGCGCGCAGTTGGCGGCCAAATAGCCCGGCGGCGTCAGATGCGAAGTCGCACGAACGCCGTCATCCAGGTTTGATGCGAGGTGACGCGCACGCCGTTGGTCCACGATTCGTCGACGTCCAGCGGCTGATTGACGTAGCGATGGGTGCCGGTGGTGAAGATTTCGGTGTAATCGGCCTGAAAACCGACGCTGAGCCGCAGGTTGAGCATCGCCTCGACGATCAGGGCCGTGTGCCAAGCGTCGCCGGCGGTGCGGTCCATCGTAAAACGATCGCCCTCGCGGACCAAATGGTGGTCGATATTGTAGGCCTCGACGTGCCCCCAGTCGCCCTGCAACGTCACGGTGATGGGCGCCAACACGCTCGACTCGTCGAACTTCGTCCGAATCTGGCCGCCGATGTAAGCGGTGTAGTATTGCTGGTTGAAGCTGATGATGTTGCCCGACTCGCGGTACGGAGGATCGAGCCAGACGTTGTTGAATTTGACCTGCGTCAGGTCGTAGGTCATGATGTCGAATCGTTGCCAACGGAATCCACCGATAGGCCAAAGCTGAAGAGGCCAATTGAACGGGCGGTCCCAGATCAGGAACTCCAGGTCGAGGTCGATCATCTGGCCTTCCGTCCAACGCTCGTCGGCGTAGCCGAGATCGGTGAACGCCTTTTGGCTGGCCAGCCGCCAGTCGTAATCTTTCAGATCGCCCTGGATGCCCTGTTGCGGCATCATCCACTCGAAATGGGAGGCCCACGTGGGACGATCCACGCCGACCTTCAAACCATGCCAGCACGAGTTCAACGGGAACTTCAACCGGCTGATGGGCGAGTAGACGGGCGACTCGCCGGGGCCGGTGCCGAACTCATACGCCGTCATGCTCTCGCAAAGTCCGCGAAACCGATAGTCGATCGACCAATAGCAGGGGCCGGGCGACGTGTTCCAAAATCGGTCGAATGGGTCGGTCCATCCCTGCCAAAGCCGCTCGGCCTCGGGATGGTCGACGTAATTGTCGCCGAAATCCAACACCGGCATGTCGTCCGAATAGGCTCGCTGGCCGACCACCGCCGATGAAACCAAGAATGCCCCCGCCGCCAACGCGCCAAACGCCATGGCGCGCACCGCTTCGCTGAAAAGCTGCCGCATGGATCGGTTCCCCCCCACCAGTCCCTGGGAATTTTGTCAATCCAACAACGCTTCTCTAACGAGCTTCGTCGAATGGTCTGGAGAACTTGAAACAGAATGGGCGAGCGTAGCAAACTGCCCGCCACAACAGAAAGTGGGCAATTTAGGGATATTAGAAAGACAGCTACGCGGCCTTGGTGCGGGAGTCGAGCCAGGCGACGCTTCAGTTCTTATTGGCCTCGCCGTCGCCGTTCTCTTTGTTCAGATACCGGCGCAAATAACGAGCCCGCTCGATGTTGCGATCGGAACTGTCGAGCTCGCCGCCGGTCATCTTTTGGAGATGGGCCGGCTGAGTGCGGAGGAACAACTCGTTGATCGCCGGGATGTTCAGATCGCGGATCAGCCCCAGATTGACGCCCATGCGCACACTCGACAGCAGGTGCATGGTTTCCTCCGAGCTGATGGTCTGCGCGGTTCGCAGAATGCCATAGGCTCGGCTGACGCGGTCGTGCAAATTCTCCTGGCTTTCCTTGATCAGGAAGTCGCGCGCTTGGCGTTCGTAGTCGATGATGACCGGCACGATGTCGCTCACCTGACGGATCAACTCGGACTCGGTCCGTCCGAGCGTGACCTGGTTGCTGATCTGATAGAAATCGCCCATCGCCTGCGAGCCTTCGCCATACAGCCCGCGAACGGCCAGATTGATTTTTTGCAGACTGCGAAAGACGCGGTCGATCTGCCGGGTGATGACCAGGGCGGGCAAGTGCAGCATGACGCTCACGCGCATGCCGGTGCCGACGTTCGTGGGGCAGGCGGTCAGGTATCCCAACCGATCGTGGAACGCGTAGGTCACTTTCTCCTCGATCAGGTCGTCGATCCGATTGATCCGCTCCCAGACCTCCTCCAAGTTCAATCCGCTTTGCAGCGATTGGATGCGGAGGTGGTCCTCCTCGTTGATCATCAGGCTGTATTTTTCGTTGCGGTCGATGGCCACGGCGCGTTCGCCTTGGCCCTCGGCGTGTTCGCGGCTGATCAGATGCCGCTCGACCAACAACTGGCGATCCACCTTGTCCAATTGGGCCACGTTGACGTACAGCACGTCGGTTTCCGCGGCGATGGCCAAGATGCGATCGTGCAGCGTCGCTTCGATGCGCGAACGATCTTGCGGCGTTGCCCGACTGATGAACGGGAAGTCGGCCAAATTCCGCGCCAGACGGATGCGGCTGCTGATGACGATGTCGGATTCGGGGCCGGCGCCTCGAAGCCACTCGCCGCTGGTGTTGGTCAGGTCGTCCAATTGCACGGCGTCAGTTACCCCCTTGCTCGATGTGCTGAATTTCGTCTCTCAGTTCCGAAGCGCGTTCATAGTTTTCGTCGTCGATGGCTTCCTTCATTTCACGCCGCAGACGGATCAACTGGGTGCGGCCCTCGCTGCCCGAGGCCTGACGACTCGGCCGCTTGCCTACGTGCTCCGACTCGCCGTGGATGTTGAGAATCAACGGCTCCAATTGGGCTTGGAAGCAGACGTAGTCGTGAGGGCACCCGAGCCGGCCTTGGCTGCGGAACTCATAAAACGTGATGCCGCAGATGGGACACGCCTGTTGGTCCAACTGGGCCAATTCTTCGGCCGTCTGTCCGATGGCCATCTGTTGGGCCAGGGCCGCCGCCATGCCGCCGACCGCCGTCGGTTCGGAGGCCGACGCCGTCAAATATTGTCGCGCGTGGTCTTCGCATAAATGCAACTCTTGCGGCTTACCGCCGGTCAGTTCGGTAATGTGAAACGTCGCCGGCTTATCGCACTGTTGGCACTTCATGGCGCGACCCTTTCTTTTCCATTAGGATTCTATCCATCCCCCCCTTGATGTCAAGGCGAACTCGGGGGTTAGGGGGAATTATCGGCCGTCATGAGGCCCGCCTGCCAAGCGGTTCGGAGCGGCGACGCGACTGGACAATTTGCGCGGAAATTTCGGACAGGTCAGCAACCGCTCTTGCGTCGGAACCCCACGACGGCGCACACGACGCATGCCGCCAGACAGACGCCGGCAAACCAGTCGCCGTGGGCGAGATACCAACTCGGCCGATGGTCGATCTTCGGTTCGGCCATCAAAACCTGCCTGGCCCGACGCGGTCCTTGGGCTCGAATGCGGCCGTCGGCGTCGATCCAGGCCGAAAAGCCCGTGTTGGCCGCGATCAGCAACGGCTTGCGGCACTCGACCGCGCGAAACACCCCGCAGGCCAGGTGCATGTCCAATTCGCTCGATCCCCAGAACCAACCGTCGTTGGTCAGATTGATCAAAAGGTCCGGCTCGCACCCGTCGGCGATCAACTGGTTCACTTGCCGGCGGATGACGTGCGGCAACACGGTTTCGTAGCAAATGTTCGGCGCGATGCGAACGTCGCCCAGATGAAACGCCGCGGCGCGTCGGCCCGGCATGGCGCTCACCGGCAGCGGCGTCAGGCGTTGCAGCCACGGAAACCATTGGGCCCCGGGCACGTACTCGCCGAACATCACCAAGTGCATCTTGTCGTAACGGTCCAACAACTGTCCGTCGCGACTCACGAAGGCCGCCGTGTTGAAACAACGCATGCCCTGGCGGTCAAACGTGTTGGCTTCAACGCCCAGCAACAGCGGCGCGTCGAGCGATCGGGCCAGCGCGGCCATCGACTCTTGGGTCTGACGCACGGCCTTGGGCAGCCATTGCTGAAACTCGGCCTCGGCGCCCGGAAACTCGCGCGGCTTTTGGACGTCCGGCGTGTACACGATCAGCGAGTCCAGAAACATCGACTCGGGCCAGACCACCAGGTCGATCGGGCGGTGTTTTTGGACGGCCTCGCGCGACAGATCGTAATATTCACGGAAAATGCGTTCTCTCATGCCCGGATCGTAACGCATCTCGACGTCGATCGAGCCCTGGATCAGCGCCACGCGAGGGCCAGGCCGGCCGGCGTCGCCATGCAACTGCATGTGGCCATACCCCAGCGCGGCGGCCATCGCAACGGCGGCGACCAGCGGTGGCCAAAACGACCAGCGGCGGTTTTCGTCCGGCAACATTCGGGCCAGCGACGCTGCGACCAGCATCACCAAAAAGCTGACGCCGTAGGCCCCGGCCCAATCGCTCAATTGAATCAGCATGGTCCAACGATATTGCGTGTGGCCGAGGCTGCCCATCGTCATGCCGGTCAGCAGATGAGCCCGAGCCAATTCGAGTCCGGTCCAAACCACCGGGGCGGCCAGCACGACGGGCACGCGAAGTCGATGGACCGCCACTCGCGACAGTCCGACGAACAACGGCAGATAAAACGCAAAATAGAACGAAAGCGCGATCCAACCGAGGCTGGTGGCCGGATGCGGCAACCGAAGCCAATGCAGCGCGCCGAGCCAAAACGCAAAACCGGCGAGCCAAAGCACCCGATACGGACGCCGGCCGTCGAGCGTCGAGCGGCGAATCAGCCACACCCAAGGAATCGGCGCGAACCAGGCCAGCGGCCAGACGTCCATCGGCGGAAACGAGAGCCAGAGCAACAAAGCCCCTAGGAAGGACATCCACGAAGTGCACGAAGGACACGAAGAAGACGAAAAACTTTTTGAGAGGAAAGGAAAATGAAAAAGACGGGAAGGGAAAGATCGGAACGCGCACGATTCCCTGTCCTGACTTGAACATGGCTGCGGCTTCGTGTCCTTCGCGGATGATTGCTGATTCATCGAACAAATCGCTTCCATTCCAATTTGTGATGGCTTCCGAAATTGACGAGCAAGCCAACGCGCAATTGGCTGGCTTTCAAGTAATTCAACAGTTGAGCCTCTTCGACGCCCGACAGACCGCTTAGCGCTTTCAACTCCACGATGATCTGGTCGCAACAGACCAAGTCGGGCACAAACTGTTTGCTCAAAATGCGCTGCTTGTATTGGACGCTCAGCGTGGGGTGGGACTGAAAAGGAATGCCGCGATCGGTAAGCTCCAACTCAAGGGCCTCTTGATAGACCGACTCAAGAAATCCCGCCCCAAGTTCGCGATGCACCTCGATGGCCGCCCCGACGACCGCGTAGACTTCCTCTTTCAGCAACAATTCGGTCATTCCGAGGACTCCTTTGAGGATCCACGAAGAGTACAAAGGTCGGACATGATTACGGTCCACGAAGAACACGAAGAGCACCAAGATCGGAAAAGAAGTTTTTTTGAGAACAGTTCACGTTTTCGAGCCAAGCCCTCCGCAACCGATCCGACTTAATTTATTTTATTTCCTTTTTGACCACCACTCATTCAACGCACGTATCTCAAAAAAACCATCCTCTTCCTTTTTCTTCCTTCGTGTCCTTCGTGCTCTTCGTGGATGTTTTCATATCTCAAGAAACCGTTTGAGTAACGTGGACCCGCAGTCGGTCAAAAAACTTTCCGGATGGAACTGGACGCCGTGGATCGGGAGTTTGCGATGGCGGATGCCCATGATCTCGCGGGTTCCATCGGGGGCGTCGCTCCATGCGCAGACTTCGAACTCGTCCGGCAACGTGTCGGGCTGGATCACGAGGCTGTGATAGCGGGTGGCGACGAACGGATTGGGGAGTCCTTCGTACAGTCCCCGGTTGTCGTGGTGAATCTGGTCGGTCTTGCCGTGCATCAACCGCCCGGCGCGGACGATTTTCGCTCCGAACGCCTGGCCGATCGACTGATGGCCGAGGCACACGCCCAGCAAGGGAATCTTGCCGGCGAAGCGACGGACGCACGCCACGGAGATGCCGGCGTCGTCGGGCGTGCAGGGACCGGGCGAAATAATCAAGTGCGACGGACGCCGGGCCTCGATCTCCTCCAGCGTGATCTGGTCGTTCCGATGGACCTCCAAGTCAAGCGAAGGGTCGAGCTCGCCCAACCGCTGCACCAGGTTGTAGGTGAACGAGTCGTAGTTGTCGATCAGCAGGATCATGGCGTTCTCCGAAAGAAACGGCGTTCGGAACCGTTTTTATTGCCAATTCGCGAGGGATACCGCGTTCCACGGCGCGTCTGCTTTTCGGGCAAAACACGCCGTCTTCCAGTTTAGCGGGTCGGACGCTGCAAGTGAAGCGGAGTTGCGCGTTAGCGCTGCAACCCCACAAAGATGACAGGAATGGCGCGGTTTGGTTCGTCGCCCGGCTCACGAGGGAGGAAATTGACGTGGCCGTCCTCGAACATCGCATTGCGCCCTTGGCCGTCGTGGACCGCGATGTGTTGGCCGGGCACGTTGACGCCGGGGGCGTCGGCCAGAAGCGGCGACTGGAGCGGAGACGTTTCGGCGGGACGGTCGTCGCTGGTTCCGACGCGCCAAAGATCGACCGGCTCGTCGTTCTGAGCGACCCATTCACGCACATCCCGGAAGGGGAACTTCGTGGCCGGTTTCAGATTGGCCGAACCGCGCAGCGCGCCTTGAATCGACAGCCAGACGTCGGAGCACGCAGTCTCCGGTTCGCCTGCCCGAAGCAGCCAAGCGGCGTGTTCGCCCGCCCGGGTCAGACGCCCGTTGACGGCCAAATCCTCGAGGTCGTTGAGCTGATCGCGGCTGTATTGGCTCAAGGCCAAGCCGAACTGCCGCATGTTGTTTTGGCAGGCCGCCACCCGCGAGTTAAAGCGGCTGTCGTTCAGCGCCGGCAGGATCAAGGCCGCGGCCAACAGCAAGACGGTCGCGACGGCGGCCACGTCGAGCAAACCGGCGCGAGACCGACCCACGGGCGGGGCCGGCGATGGAGTCATCTTGCCGGAAAAACGGCGGCGTCTTGAAGACGTCGCGTCGTCAAACCCGAACGCCGCGACATAGCGGCACGTGCGATCGGCCAAACCGGCCGGCGGTTCGAAATCGGGCCGCACGGCGTCCAACGGGATCAATCGCCGCCGCCACTCGCGCCACAACCGGCGATACTGCGGGTCGCGCTGCAGGCGCGCGTCGGCGTTGCGTTGTTCGTCGTCGTCCAACGCTCCGAGCAGATGTCCCAGCAGTTGGTGATGCAATGGCTCGTTCATGCAACAGGTCGTCCCTCGGTCGCCGGTTGTCGGATCGTTCGGCCCCTCACGAGGGACCAACGCGTTTTCGAAACGGTTTCCATGGGTTTTGGGATGCAGTCCAAATTTTCGTTCAGTGCGGCAAGCGGACGCGACTGAGCGATTCCGTGAGTTTTTGCATCGCGATATGCAGCCGGCTCTTGACGGTGCCGATCGGCATGTCGAGCACTTCGGCCGCTTCGCGATATTTCAATCCTTGAAAATAAATCAACATCACCACCTGCCGCGACGACTCCGACAACGCGTCGACCGCGCGACGGAGAACGTCATATTGTTCGGCCGATTCGGCGTCCTCGGCGGGGTCCGGTTCCAGACCGCCAAGCAACTCGACCAACGTGCCGGCTCCCTCGTCCGTCGAACGCGACGCGGCACGATTGAGGCTGTCGAGCCGATGTCGACGATTGCGGCGTTGAAAGTCGATCGCCTGATTCGTCGCTATCGTGTACAGCCAAGGACGCACTTGTCGACCGGGCTCGAATTGATCGCACTTCAAATGAACTTGGAGGAACGTCTGTTGAAAGACGTCTTCGGCCATCTCGGCGTCGCCCAAGTAGTGACGCAAGTAGCCGAACAACTCCTTTTCATATCGGTGGACCAACTCTTCAAACACCAGGCTGTCGCGGTCGGACCGATAGCTCAGCAGGAGCTTTTCGTCGGTCCACGACACCAAGGGGTTCGGGCCTCGGGCACGCACTTGCAACTGTTCTATCGTGCCGTTCATCTTTGCTACGCATCCTTCAAGGAAATTGTTCGCTCTGCGAGGCAGAAACGATTGCAGCCCGACCCTTTGGCTCGATTCGGCCTTTTCCTATCGTCGTATTTTACGCCGGTGGACCGCCAACGCACAGCAGACCCGCCGAAAGAGGTAAAAGTTACGGTTCCGGACCCGCCGCTTGGGTCAGACGCTCGTTGTTCTATCGTGCAATCGGCGCGCCGAATCCGCATGAAACCGTCGTCCACGCCTGGACCTGAACACCCGTTGCGTGACGCAACTGAAGTGGCCGAAACGCGTTAAGCCATTGCGGACTTTGCCGGCGGACGAACCCGGTGCGGCCTGAGAAGGTTGCCGTCGGGGCGAGACGTCTGACGTCAATCGGAGGACACGGCGTCGTCAAACCGATTGGACGGCGGAACTCCCCGACGGAAAACGTCAGCAGCCGCCGACATCACAGCCCTGCCCCGACAGTCGGCCGTGATGCCGACGGGCTGCCGAATGCGCAACCATCGCGTCAACAGGCGCCCCGCAAGCCAACGAGCTTGCCCCCTGGGACGCGACGTTGCGTTACGCAACTCGTCGATTCGTTTTTCCGAACGGTCCCTCTGCGTCGGACAGCCATCGGCCGGGTCGGAGCCCGAAATGCAGCGACCGTCGCTGGCAATTGGTGCAACGCGCCCAAACCATAAACCACGTCAAGGGCGGACGCAACTTCGCACCGCCGTGCCGACTTTTACGGAGATTCGACGCACCGCATATGGGACATTTCACGTTTCGGTCCTCTCTTCGTTTCGGGTGAAACGAGCAGGACGCGAGACTATCCCATGGCTTGTCGTGTGAAAAGGTGAATTGGGCGAACGACCCTGCGATAAATTCCGCCCAGGGCGACAGGGATCGCAATCAGAGCGTCTTTTTCTTGCCTCGACGCGGCTGGTTCGGCGATTTGTCCTTCAATCGTCGTCCATTGGCCGTGTTCGGAACGCTCAACAGCGGTTCGGCCGAGCCGTCCAACGGGTCGCCCGGGCGAATGTCGGCCAGACGCTCCGTCGCGCGCTCCGAATATTCGCTCGACAACTCGAACCCCAAAAAATGCCGGCCCAGTTTTTTGGCGACGGCCAGGGTCGTGCCGCTCCCGGCGAACGGATCGAGCACTAACTGGCCCTCGCGACTGCACGAACGAATGATCCGGCCCAGCAGTTGCTCCGGCATTTGGCAGCCGTGCCAGCCGGCCCGCTCTTTGAACGTCCCGCAAACCCGCGGAAAATACCATGTGTTCTCGTCCGGCTGAAAACCGTCGGGAAGGTCTTGCGGACGGAGGATCCAGGTGTCGTCGGGCAGCCGTCCGACCGGATTGGCGCGGCGATCGCCGTAGACCAACTGGCGTGCCGAAGGGACGCGGATCGCCTCGACGTCGAACGTAAAATCGTTCGGGTCTTTGACCATGTGAAACAAATGGGCGTGCGAGCGGCTGAACTTCGATTTGCAATTGACGCCGAACGTGTAGTACCACACGACCCAACTGCGGCAGCAGAGCTTGTGCTCCCGTTGCAGCAGGACTTTCAGTTCCGCGGCGTATTCGTCGCCGATGGCCAACCAGAACGTCCCGTTGGGCTTCAGCAGCCGCACCACTTCGGCGGTCCAGCGACGGCACCAATCCAAATATTGGTCGCTCGCAAGCCGGTCCTCATACGAATCGTACTGATAGCCGATGTTGAACGGCGGATCGGCGAAAGCCAGATCGACCGAGCCGGCCTTCCGCGGCTTCATGCCTTCGATGCAATCGCAATTCTTCAGCACGTCAACTCGAGAGGACATTCAGAAACTCCAGGACCAAGAGACGATTTATTTCTTCTTGACTTCCGCCGCTCGTTTGCCGCGCGTGGCCCCGCTCGCCCGGCGTTCCGCGTCTTCCGACGATTTGACGCCCAGGAAGTACATCCGCTGCAACTCCCGCTGCATCTCATCGTTGGGCAAGGACAAAAGCCGGTCGCGTTGCTTGTCGGTCAGTCCTTCCTCGAAGAATCGGGCGATGCGCTGGTTGTCGGCCGCCGAAAGCGTCGCGCCTCGGGCGAGCCGCTGTCGCGATTGATGGCGAATCCAATTGGTTACGACTTGCCATTGTCGCGAGACCGGCATCGACGCCAGACGTTTTCGCATCTCGGGGGCGAGCGCCGCACGCAAACGCGCCAAGTCGTCGTCGGTCAACATCGGAGGCTTGTCGGAACCCGACGACATCGAACCGCGCCGACTCAACTCGAACAACAACACCCGGCGCTGCGCCGTGGGCGTCCATGCGGCCAGCTCCTTTTGTCGAGCCTCGGGCAGCAACGCCAGCAGTTCAGGCGCGTGGCGGACGGCGCAGTCCTCCAGCCACGTCCAAAACGCGTCGGCGTCCTTGCCTTCCAGCCGACGTTCGCTCATCGAACGCGACCGCTCCTCGCGAAGCCGTTTTTCAACCGCCGCCAACCGTCGGTCGGACGGCATTTCCGTCAGCTCGGCCCTCGCATAGGGCGTCAGCGTCTTGAGCCAGTTGTAATAGCGCCGCATCACAAGCCGCAGCGCCGCGGCGTCGGGCGACGCGCACAAGGCCTCGTCGAGACGACCCAACTGAAGCTGTTCGTCCGGTTCGAGCGATTCAAAGCGTTTTTGTTGTCGAAGCAACTGCTCCTTCTTGGCAGGCGTCATTTGTTCGACGCGTTGCCGCCGCTCGGACATCGACTCGCGCGACTCGGGCCGCGCGGGCGTGCGATCCGCCGCCGTGGCTTTCGCAAAAAGCTTGGCGTTGTAGAGCTTCTGCAAAAAATCCAGCGTCTTGACTTGCCGGTACGGATCGAGATTCTCCAGAATCGGCAGGTCTCGCAGCAAATTGCGGTTCGGGTCGGGCTGCAACCACCATACGATGAAAAAGCCCAGCAACGCGGCCGTCGTCATCGCAACGCCAACGGCCAACGTCCGACGGAGCCGCCGTCGAGGCGCCTCGGCCAGGCTCTGTTCGACGTCTTGACGCGCCGAAACCGCCACCATCTCGAGCGTGCTCCGGGCGAACTGATCTCCGGCGGGCGACGCGTCCAGATCGTCCAACAGATCCCACGTGCGCTCCATTTCCTGAAGCCGTCGGCGGGCGTCGGCGTCCGCGGCCAACTGTTCTTCCAACCGGCGGCTTTCCTCGACGCTCAACTCGCCGTCGAGGTAGGCCACCAACTGCTCATCCAACTGTTGCTTGGCAGAGGCTTCGTCATGCATCGTCGTGCACCTCGGTCGCCGGGCGAATGCCATGCTCGAAATACGGCTGCAAAACTTCCCGCAAATTGTCGCGCGCCCGCGACAACAACGATTTCACCGCCTGCGTCGACAACTCCATCACCGAGGCGATCTCGGCGTAGCTCATCCCTTCGAATTTGCTCAAGAGCACCGCCATGCGCTGCCGCTCGCCGAGCGATTCGAGCGCCATTTGCACGATCTGCCGCGTTTCGGCCCGGGCCAGTTGTCGGGCGGGCATCTGGCCGCTGCTGGCCTGAAGCAGATTGTCCATCGGCCGGGCGCCCATCGGACCGCTGTCGCGCGTGCGCAACGTCACTTCGCGACGACGCGAACGGCTCCGCAACGCATTGGCCGCCACATGGTTGGCGATCGTGAAAAGCCACGTCGAAAACTTCGCGCCCGGCTCGTAGGTGCCCCGCGAACGATAGACCCGCAAGAACACCTCCTGCGTCAGGTCTTCGGCCAAGTCGCGCTGGCCGACCAGATGGCAAAGGATCGTCAGCAGCCGGCCTTGATACCGTACGACCAATTCCTCGAACGCGGCGGCATTGCCGTCCCGCACGTCAAGCATCAGCCGAACGTCGGGATCCAGTGCGTATCGGCGGGCGGAGGAATCGCTAACGACCACGGCGGGTTCCACTCGGGTGAGACATGCGCCAACGACTTATTCTTGGATCTGTCTTTAGTGTACCTAGCGTCCCGGCGGTCGGCCACCCTCCCATTCCAACGGGGTGGGCGGTCTCTGTACATTTTTCAAACTACCCACATCTCGCGATTTCGCTGGTTTCTGGCCACAACTTCGAAAATCGGTCTAGCCGCGTTCTTTGACGGCTACTATACTCTGCCACCCCTGGAAATGGCTGTGGAGGCGGTGTGGTCATGGCGTCGGTTCGTTCCAATCTGATGTCCGCCGGTCCGATTCTGCTCGGCGTGGCTCTCTGCATCGGCTTGACCGGTTGCGTCGAGCGGCGGATGACCGTTCGGACGAACCCGCCCGGAGCCTTATTGTACGTCGATGATTACGAAGTCGGCGTAACGCCCGTCTCGACCAGCTTCACTTATTATGGAACGCGGAAGATACGACTGGTCAAGGACGGCTACGAAACGCTGACGGTGACGCAATCGATTCCGCCCCCTTGGTATGAGTATCCAGTGCTGGATTTCGTGTCCGAAAACTTCGTTCCCGGCCAAGTCCGCGACCAGCGAACGCTCGATTTCCAGTTGCGTCCGCAAGTGGTCGTGCCCACCGAACAGTTGATTTCGCGGGCCGAGCAGATTCGTCAGAATGTGCACGCCACGTCGACGGTTGCGGCGCCGGGCGCGACCACACGCACGATCCCGTCGTCCGGCCCCGAAGTCGTGCCCGCCCCACAAGCCGTCGGCGGTCAGCCCACCTATCCCTTGCCGCCGCGATAGCGGGCCGGGGAGGAAGGTTTCTTGCCGAACGGCGAGCGAACATGCTCCGTTCTCGCACGGGTTCACCTCCCTTTCGCTCGGACCGACCAGATGGTACGCTGGCTCCGATGCCACAATTCTTATTTGTCACCTGTCAGGTCGGCGCGGAACGGGCCGTCAAGAACGAAGTGGCCCACGGTTGGCCTGCATTTCGGTTCGCCTATTCGCAACCGGGATTTCTCACGTTCAAACTGCCCGAGCCCCACCAGTTGCCGGACAATTTTGACCTGAAATCGGTCTTCGCCCGAGCTTCCGGGTTCTCGCTGGGCAAGGTTGCCCATCCGTCTCCTGAAAAACTCGCCGAGGAAGTGTGGGGGAAGTGCGATAAATACACAATTCAGCGAATTCACGTGTGGGAGAAAGACCGGGCGGCGCCTGGCGACCATCGTTACGAGCCTGGGCTGACGGATGTCGCCAGGGAGGTCCACCATCGGCTGATCGAGTGCTGTCCGCGTCCGCAGCATCTCGCCCGAACGGCGGCGGATTTGTCGGCGCCCGCCAGACAGGGCGAATTGGTTTTGGACTGTGTGCTGATTTCGCCCGAGCTTTGGTGGATCGGTTATCATCGGGTGGCGTCGGTCGGGTCGAGCTACCCGGGCGGGATGATGTCGCTGGAGTTGCCGGAGGACGCGGTGTCTCGGGCGTGGTTGAAGATGGAGGAGGGTTTGCGGTGGTCGGGTTTGCCGATCCCCCGCGGGGCGCGTGTGGCGGAGATCGGCAGCGCACCGGGCGGGGCCAGTCAGGCGATGTTGGCTCGCGGGCTGGCGGTCACCGGGATTGATCCCGCGGAGATGGCGCCCGTGGTGTTAAAGCACCCCAATTTTACCCATATTCGCCGTCGCAGTCCTCAGGTGCGGCGTCGTGAGTTCCGCAAAATCCGCTGGTTGACCGCCGACATGAACGTGGCGCCGAACTACACGCTTGACGCAATCGAGGCGATCGTGACGCATCCCGAAGTGAGCATCCGCGGCATGTTGTTGACGCTGAAGCTGCCCGACTGGCAGTTGGCCGAGCATGTGCCGGAGTATCTCGCACGTATTCAAAGTTGGGGGTACAACCTCGTTCGCGCGCGGCAGCTTTTGCACGATCGGCGGGAGTTTTGCGTGGCTGCGTTGCAGAAACCGTTCCGCCGCAAGTCGTGTTGACCCGCTCGGTGGGCGAAAATCCTTGGGACAAGGTCCGGCGATCGGCATATTATTTGGAAAGCAAAAAGCCTTTTGTTGGCAATGTCTTCGCGCCGTGTCAAAGCGGAACACATCGGAGTGTCATTCAAGGAACAGGGAATGTTCCGCCGATTCACGCTGTAACGTGAGTCGCGAGTCGGATGATGGTTGACGTTCCCGGTGGGGACTCATAAAATACCCATCTTCGCATTCTTTCCGGGCAGCTCACGGCGGGAGGTTATAATCTGATGTTTGCGCGCTGGATTCGGTCACGTCTCTTTCTTCTCCTGCTGTGGGTTGTCGCCATCGGATGGGTTTCTGCGGCGGGCATCGCTGCCGACGACGGAGCAAAAACGGACAAAGCCGCCCAATCGGACAAAGCCGTTTCGTCGGACAAGTCTGCCCGATCGGATCAACCCGCCGACAAGAACGCAACGGAGAAAAAATCGGCCCCGACCGCAAAGGCGTCGAACAATGCGCTGGGCGAGCCGTTGGCCCCGGGCATGATAAAGCTGCTCCGCGACGAGATTTCGACGGGCATCCGAAATCGCGGAATCAGCGACCGTTTCTCGCGGTTTCAGTCCTACGCGATTGGGCGGATCAATGCGACGTCCGGCGCGTACACCGGATCCGAGTTGACCGGCAATTGCCGGCTTCGGTGGTACGATCATCTGATGCGTGACTTTATGTCCGCGCCCGCCGAGGCCGAGCAGTTCACCCGCGACCTGCACAAGGCCGCCATGAATCCGAACCTTGGGCTTGCCAACGCGTTGGCCCTTGCGTCGGTCAAGATGGACGCCGGCCAGCGAAAGCCGCGGGCGTATGCCGCGCCCGACTCGCCCGAAAAGGCGTTGGATTTGGTCCGACAAGCGTTGACCGGCGCGCAGGTCGCGTACAATCAGGCATTGTCGCCGTTGAGCAAGTCGGAGATTCAGGAGTTGCAGACGTATCTGGTGCCGGTGCTTTCCACGCAGAATCAAGTGGGGCACACGATTGCCGACCGCAACACCGGCCGGCGTCTTTGCGATTTGATGGAGCGGATGGATCGTCCGTCCCTGCACGCCGCCGCCGAAGCGTTGGCGCCGTTGTCCGACGTTCGGGTGTTGGAACAACTCAAGTCGTTGCCGGCCGACGGCAATGTGAAAGTCGCGGGCGTGAGCGGCTCGGTCGTGTCCAAAATCGATACGCCCAGCGGCGCGATCGTGATCGGCGGCAAAGGGGACAACGTTTACCGGCTCGACGAAATGCGCGACGCGGCCGTCGTCATTGATCTCGGCGGCAACGACACCTATTACGACGGAACGGTCGGCGTCGATCGGCCCGTGCTGATCGTTCTCGACCTGTCCGGCAACGACATCTATCGCGGCACGAGCCCCGGCATTCAAGGCGCCGCGGTGCTGGGCGTCTCGATGTTGGTCGATCTGTCGGGCAACGACGTCTATCAAGCCGAGGACGTGGCCCAAGGTTCCGCATTGGCGGGCGTCGGCATCCTGGTCGACTGCGCCGGCGACGATCGTTACACGGGCATTCGTCGCGTGCAAGGCACGGCGATCGGCGGCGTCGGCATCCTGATCGACCGGGCCGGCAAGGACGACTATCATGCGGCGATGTGGGCCCAAGGCGTCGGCGGACCGTTGGGCTTCGGCCTGCTGGACGACGTTTCGGGCAACGATCATTATTATTGCGGCGGCATGTGGCGCGATTCCTATTATCCCGAAACGCCCGGCTATGAAGGTTGGGGACAAGGCGTCGGCGGCGGCATTCGACAAGTGGCCAGCGGCGGAATCGGCGTGATTCTCGACGGCGCCGGCGACGACGTCTACGAGTTCGACTATCTCGCGCACGGCGGCGGTTATTGGTGCGGGCTCGGTTTTGCCCGCGATTTCGGCGGCAACGATCAGCGGTTGATTACGCGGACCGCCTACAACGGAGGCCCTCGCCAGTACGAACAATTCCAGCGGTTCGGTTGCGGTTGGGGTTGCCACTATGCCCTGGGCTTCTGCTTCGACGACGCCGGCAACGACGCGTACGAAGGCACGATTATGGGCACCGGCATGGCGTGGGATTGCTCGATGGGCGTCCTGTGCGACTTCGCCGGCGACGATACCTACAAAGCCACCGGCGGAATCACTCAGGGCACCGGCGCGCAGATGGGGTTCGGAATTCTGTTCGACTACAATGGCAACGACACCTACGAAGGCTACGGCCAGGGATACGCTTCGCCCGGTATTTCCTATCACCACTTGCCCGGCTGTGGCGGTAATTTTGCTTTCCTGATCGATTACGGCGGCAAAGACAACTACGGCTGCGAAGCGGACAACAATTGTTACATTCAACGCGGCGATCAGGGCGGATTCCTGATCGATCGGCCGCGCCGCAACGAAATCGAATCGACGGCGACGGCGAAGCCCGCTCACCGAACGACGGGTTCGTAACGTCTTGCACGCTTTGATACGGAGGTCTATTGCGATGCTTCATGCCTCACGAATGGGTTCGGCGTTGGTCTGCGCGGCCGGCTTGTTGGCGTCGGTCGGACTTTGCGTCGGCGCGGACGTCGCGTCCAAATCAGACGCCCGATCGGCGCAACCGCCGAAGCAGGCGAAAGCCGCGGCTGCCGTGGCTGCAAAGCCCGTCAAGAAGTTGACGCCGGAGCTGGAGGCCCTGCGCGATCGGGTGCGCGCCACGTTGGCGATGCAGCAGAAACCGTTGTTCAGCACCCAAGAAAATTCGGCGGCCGAGATCATCAATTGCTGTCTGGCGTTCGGATGCAACTCGGAAGTGCAACTGGACGGCGAGGACGGCAAGCCGATCAACGGTATCACCTGCTTGTGTTGGAATTATCCGTGCGCCGGCCGCGCGATGCTCGGCTTTGATCGAAAGCACATCGCCGCGCGGGTCGGATACGGCTATCAACAATACCCCGGCGAGTTCTTGGCCACGTTGGCCCTTTCGCGGGTGCCGGCCAGCTATCCGGTCCGCGTCGGACGCGACACGCGCACCGTGGCCGATCTGGTCGAGGCGGAAAAACTGGGCTGCCGCGCCGGCGACGATTTGTCGCTGAAGCTGATCGGGCTCGCGTTCTACGTCGACGCGCCCGAGTGGAAGAACGACTTGGGCGAAACGTGGTCGATCGAGCGGATGATTCAAGAAGAAATGGCGCAGCCGGTCGTCACGGCGTCCGAGGGCGGGCTGAACCGCTTGATGGGCTTGAGCTACGCGGTCAGTCGTCGCGCGAAACGCGGGCTGCCGATCGAAGGGCAATATCAACGGGCGAAAAAGTACACCGCCGACTTCCAGGAGTTCGCTCTGCAATTGCAGAACGCCAACGGCAGTTGGGGACCGTATTTCCTGACTGCGCGAAGCGCCAACGGCGATCCGTCGAGCCAGTTGCGGGCGACCGGCCGGATTCTCGAATGGCTGGCCTCTTCGCTGCCCGAGTCGAAACTGGAAGACGCCCGATTGGTCCGGGCGGTCGAATATGTCAACGGCCTGTTGAGCAGCGACCGCTATCAATGGGGCACGCCGTCGTTGTCGACCCGCGAGATCGCCTCCGTCGGCCACGCCCTGCATGCGTTGCAGATCTACGACGGCCGGGTGTTTCAACCGGCGGACGTCGCCGTCACGGTGACCAAGGATTGATGCGCGTTTCTCTGATGGGCAGCCGCGTCAGCCGACCTTTCGCACCACGCCGACCACCACGCCGAGCACCTGCGCGTTTTTGACGTAGATCGGCTTCATCGTCGAATTGGCCGGCTCCAGACGGATGCGGTTTTTCTCGGGGAACCAGCGTTTCAGCGTGGCCTCGCCCTCGTCGGTGATCGCTACGACGATCTGTCCTTTGCGGGCCGTGCGCTGTTTCTGCACGACGACGTAATCGCCGTCGGCAATTTGATCCTCGATCATTGACTCGCCGCGCACCCGCAACGCAAAAAGATTTCGACGGCCGGGGTCGAACATTTCTTGGAAGTCGATCCGCTCGTTCTGCTCGATCGCCTCGTGCAAGACGCCGGCCGCGATCGCCCCGGCCAACGGCAGACCGCGCTGGTCGATCGGCTCGGCGACCAACTCGATGGCCCGGGAACGGTTCGGCTCGCGCGAGATCAGACCCTTCTTTTCGAGCGCCTTCAGATGGCACACCACCCCGTTCGGCGAACGAATGCCGAACTCCGCGGCAATCTCGCGGACCGTCGGGCCGTAACCCCGACCGCGAATCTTGTCGCGAATGAACTCATAGACTTCTCGTTGGCGCTCGGTCAGATGGTCAAAGGAATCCATGGCTTTCGCTCCCCCCTGAGACGGCGAAGATGTCGTGACGCGAGAGACACAAGGCCCCGCCGTCGACACCGCCGACGTGTGAACAAGTGTACAATAGTCCGGCGTGCCGTGTCAAGCGGTTTTTCGGGACGTCACGACCATGTTGTCGCGATGGATGACTTCGTCGTAAGGGCAACTGCCCAAAACCTCGGCGATTTGGCGAGTTTTCAGACCCTTGATCCGACGCACCTGATCGGCGTCGTAATTGGACAACCCGCGGGCGAACTCGACGCCGTCGGGTCCGCGAACGGCCACCACGTCGCCTTTTTGAAATTGTCCTTCCACGTCGACGACGCCCGCCGCCAAAAGACTTCGACCTTTACGCTCGACGGCCGCCTGCGCGCCGACGTCCAACGTCAGCCGGCCTCGCGGTTTTACGGTCAAGCCGATCCAACGTTTGCGCGAGGCGACCCGACGGCCTTGCGCCAAGAAGAGCGTGCCGACGGTCTCGCCGGCCAGAATGCGAGAAAGGATGTTCGCGTCGCCGCCCGAGGCGATGATCACGTTTTCGCCACCGGTGGTGGCCAGTCGCGCCGCTTCGAGCTTGCTGGCCATGCCGCCTTTGCTCAGTCCGCCCAGCCGGTCGTGGACCAATTCGGACAACGAGGCGTCCAACTGCTCGACGGTGGGAATGACGCGGCTGCCCGGCCGACGCGGATCGCCGTCGAACAATCCGTCGACGTCGGAGAGCAACACCAGAAGCGGCGCGCGGATCAGATTCGTCACGATGGCCGCAAGCCGATCGTTGTCGCCGAAGGTGTTTTGGAGCTCCTCGACCGCGACCGTGTCGTTTTCGTTGATGATCGGCACCGCGCCGAGTTGCAGCAACGTCACCAGCGTGTTGCGGGCGTTCAGATAGCGCACGCGATGCTCAAGATCTTCGGCGGTCAGCAACACCTGGGCGGCGTGCAGACCGTGCCGGTGAAGACAGCGTTCGTAGGCCTCGACCAAAATGCTCTGCCCGACGGCGGCCACGGCCTGCAATCGAGCCGTGTCGGTCGGACGCGATTTGAGCCCCAAGCGGCCCATGCCGGCGCCGACCGCTCCGGAGCTGACCAGCACCACCTTGCGGCCGGTCGCCGTGACGCGGTGAACTTGATCGGCCAACTGTTCGATGCGCTCTTCGTCGAGTTGCCCGTCGCCGCGGGTCAGCCCGCGCGTGCCCACCGTGACGACGATCGTCGTGGCCAGGGCGGAGATTTCTTGTCGGAGCAGGTCTACCATAACGCCCTCTTCGAGATCACCGCTGCCAAACGCCGCACGCCCGTTGAGCCCTGCGCAACACCTCGGCGGCCTTCTTGCGCGCCACGGCGGCGCCGTCGCCGAGAATCTCGCGCACCCGATCTTCATGGGCCGCAAACTCGACGCGACGCGCTCGGGCCTCGGCGAAATAGTCGACCGATGCGTCGGCCAACGCCTTTTTCACTTCGCCGTAGCCGAAGCCGCCGCGACGATATTTTTCGGCCATCGCCTCGCGCGCGTCTTCGGCGGCGAACAGCGAATAAAGTTGGAAAAGATGGTCCGTGTTCGGCTCTTTCGGCTGGTCCATCGGACGCGAGTCGGTCACGATCCGCATGATCTGTTTGCGCAGCGACTTCGGTTCCTCAAAAATGTCGAGCGTGTTGCCGTAGCTTTTCGACATCTTTTCGCCGTCCGTGCCGGGCACGCGGGCCGAAGCGTCCAACAGCTTCGCCTTCGGCAGCACGAACGTCTCGCCGAACTCGTGGTTGAAGCCGCCGGCCAGGTCGCGGGCCACCTCGATGTGTTGCACCTGATCTTCGCCGACCGGAACAATGTCCGAGTCGTAGGCGAGAATGTCGGCCGCCATCAGCACCGGATAGTTGAACAGCCCGGCGTCGGCCGAAAGCCCCTTGGCTTTTTTGTCCTTATAGGCGTGGCATCGTTCGAGCAGACCCATCGGCGCGCCGGTCGTCAGCAGCCAGCTCAGTTCCGAGACCTCGGGCACGTCGGACTGGACGAACAACGTCGCGCGGTTCGGGTCGAGCCCGAGCGCCAAAAAGTCGAGCGCCGCGTCGAGCGTGTTTTGCAGCAGCGTTTGGCGATCGCGGACGGTCGTCAGCGCGTGCAGATTGGCGATGAAATACAGGGCGTTTTCACGTTCGCCCTGCAACTCGATGTATTGACGGATCGCGCCGAAATAGTTGCCCCAGTGAAATCGGCCCGTCGGTTGAATGCCGGATAAAATTCGCATGACGCAGGAAATCAGGAGTCGGTGTTCAAAGGTCGGAAAACTTCGTGGTTTGTTGCGGCGGTCCGCCCGACGAGATCATGGCGTTGTCAAGGTCCCCACCACTTCGCCGACCGAAGCGGCGCCCAACTCGGCCAACGCGGCGGGCAATGCGTCCAAAATCTTCATACCGATCGTCGGGTTGTAAAAATTGGCCGTTCCGATTTGGACCGCCGTCGCGCCGGTGACTAGATACTCCATCACGTCGTCGATCGAGGCGACGCCGCCGATGCCCATCAACGGGATTTTGACGGCCCGGGCGACTTGATAAACGATTCGCAAGGCGATCGGCTTGATGGCCGGCCCACTCAATCCGCCGAGCACATTGCCGAGGATCGGACGTCGACGACGCCAATCGACCGCCATGCCCAGACAGGTGTTAATCAACGACAACCCGTCGGCGCCGCCCGCCTCGGCCGCTTTGGCCACGGCCGTTACATCGGTCACGTTGGGCGTCAGCTTGGCCAAGATCGGCAGCGAGCAAGCCTGCCGCACGCCGGAAACCACGCGTTCGCACATCGTCGGATTGGCGCCGAAGTCGATCCCGCCGCTGACGTTCGGGCAGGACATATTGAGTTCCAACGCCGACACGCCCGGCAGCCCGTCCAAACGCTGAGCCAACTGGACGAACTGTTCGGCCGTCTTGCCGGCGACGCTCACGATCACGGCCGTGCCCAGCGACGCCAGATACGGCAAGTGTCGCTCAATAAACGCTTCGACGCCGTCGTTGTCCAGGCCGATCGAGTTCAGCAGGCCGCCGGTGGTTTCGATGGTTCGGGGCGGCGGGTTGCCGGCGCGCGGCTCTTGGGTGATCGTCTTGGGCAAAATCGCGCCCAGCCGCGAGAGCTCGACCAAACCGGCCATTTCGCGGGCGTAGCCGAACGTGCCCGAGGCCACGGCGATCGGGTTGGCCAGCCGAAGGCGTCCCAGTTGGACTTCGAGATGGACGTTGGCGTGGTTCACGGGCGATCAACGATCCGGCGGCGACGAAAACGCCGCGAAAACAACCAAAAAGACGAAACCGTTAGTGTAACGGTTTGCCGCCGGGTGTCAATTTCCCGCAAACCGACGTCTTGCGACAGGGCCCTACGACCTCATCCCAAGAACGGCCTGCCGGTCCGCTGCTGCCACGACCGAGTTAGATGATGCCGCCGTGCGTACGGTAGGGCGTGCAATGGCTAGGCTGATCCAAGAGCCAGAAACGCTCCCACTCGTCCAGAACGTTCCGCAAATTCTCGGACGTATACATCAACTCCTGGCTGCGTCGAGCCGGGTCGGCCGAGTAGGCCGGCAAGATGCATCCGGCGATGGTGCTCAGCAACATGCCGCACGCCAATGTCAAAAACAGATTACGCATGGAACGATCCTCCGTGACACGGTTGTTTTCACGAATGCCCACATCCTGGGGCAAACTATCAAAATCTTTTGAGGTACGCGTTCGTCTGAAAGGACGCTCTGTCGCACACTCGCCCCTTGGGGCCAAAACACCCAACGAACCGTTGCAAAACCGATCCGTCGTGGCGGCCTGAATTCCGCGGGACTGCCTGAAAAACCGAGGAGACACAAACAATCGCGGGACCGGCGAATACGCCTGTCACGCAACCAACGAAAAGTGATTTGTGCGGGGGGATAAGGACCGGCGGCCTGGGTCGCCTGCCGATCTAGGAACTGGGAGAACTCGCGCCGTAACCGGTTGCGGCGCCGGAAGGTTCGGGCGTCGAGTCCGGCGGCGAATCTTTTCCGGCCGCCTTGGCTTTCGCGGCCTTCGCCGCAGCCTGACGCTCCAACTCCTTGACGCGTTCCTCCATCTCTTTGCCCGGCTTGAAGGTCACGACGAACTTCTCGGGCACGAACACCTTGTCGCCGGTGCGAGGATTGCGGGCCTTGCGGGGGGCGCGACGCTTCACCTCGAACACGCCGAAATTACGCAACTCAATACGACGCTCCGCGACCAGCGCCTCAACAATCGCATCGAAGGTTTTCTGAACGATCTCCTTCGTTTGCAGTTGCGTCAGCCCGATTTCCTCGGAAATGGTTCGGACGATCTCTTTTTTGGTCACGACTCGGTTCTCCTTTGAGAATAGCGTCGCAGCAGAGCGAGGACGAAAAGCAAGTTCCGCTCTCGAACACTGCTCCAAGTGTAGGTGGCGTAATGACTAGTGTCAAGTGCAATCCGCCTAACCCGCGTCGGTAAGACCGTCGCAAACCCACCGAGCACACGCATCCGAAACGACCGGACACGAGTGACGGCTGTTGAACGCAAGTGTTTATTTTCAAAGAACTTAAGAACCAACCAAACCCGTCGCGTTGCTGTAACCTATTTACTGGCAATGCGTTACGATTTTTTGCCGGTCCTTTCTTTCGCCAAAATCGGGGGCGCAGCAACATCGGAGCCTCCGACTCGGCTGCACCCATTATCGACTTCCCAAACCGAAAACTCCAACCAGACCGTAAATTCGACAAAGTCGGAAAAAGCTGCCAGCAGCCGGTTTTGGAGGGGTGTCCCCCAAAAAGGTATGGGGTAGCTACCAGCTCCATGCGAATAATCTTAGAATGCCAAGACCGTTTTTCACCGGTCTGGGGTGTAGCGGAGTTGCCTTCTTGGCATTCAAACTGCATGGGAGATACGCCATGACACGGGTTGCGTCGGTATTTCTTGCATTGTTTGGGGTGCTTCTGCCGGCGACCACGTTGGGCATCGAGTTGGCCACTCGGATGTGTGCCGAGGCGTTTTTCGACCCGATTCCCACGCTGGGACACATCCTTTTGGTGGCCTTGGTGCCGTTGGCCAATGCGATGGCCCTGATCGAGCCGTTGCGGCAATCTCCTCGATGGCGACGGCGGTTGTTTTGGCTCAACGGCGTTGCGTTGGGCGTGGCGCTATTCTACACCGTGGTGTTTCTGCCGCTGACGCCGCTAGCGGTGATTGCCATCATTTACTTTGGCTTTGGTTTTTTGCCTTTGTCGCCGCTGTGTGCGTTGATTTGTGGCGTGGCGCTGCGATACCGATTAACCCGAGCTTGGGAGGACGAAACCGTCGGTGATGAAACCGTGTCGGCCAAAGCGTCGGCCGGCACGCTAGCGTCGCTCGTGTGGGGCGGGACCATCGGGATCCTTTTGTGCTTGGCGGCGGAGTCGCCGATGGCGTTGACTCGCATGGCCGCGAAAATGGCGGTCTCGGATTCGCCCGACCAACAGATGCAAGGCATCCGATGGTTGCGCCTTTGGGGCAATCGTGACGAACTGTTGCGCATGTGCCATGGCGGCGCAACGGGAACTGGATCGCTGTTCGGACCGGGCGGCGGTTCAAAGTCAATAAGCGGAATTGTGTTTCGCGGAGTGCCTGACGACGAAGCTCAGCGCGTATTCTTTCGCGTCACCGGCACGACATATGATTCGACGACGCCGAATGACGTTTCTTGGCCATTGGGACGGCGTGGGTTTGAGTTCGATCCCAACCAGGGCGGCGAGACGGTGGGGAGACGACGCACGGGACTTTCGTTGTGCGACTCCAGGTTGGATGCGACGGTTCACGCCGACGCCGCCATGGCCTACGTCGAATGGACCATGACGTTTCGCAACAATAGCCCATCGCAACGCGAGGCGCGGGCGCAAGTGGCGTTGCCGCCGGGCGGCGTGGTGTCGAGAGTGACGCTCTGGATTGGCGGTGAGCCGCGAGAGGCCGTCTTTGCCGGAACGGGCCAAGTGCGTGAGGCCTACAAAAAGGTGGCCGTGCAGCAACGTCGCGACCCGCTGCTGGTCACCTGGGCGGGCGACGATCGCGTGCTGGTACAGTGTTTTCCGGTGCCTCCGTACGGCGAGATGAAGATCCGCCTCGGCGTCATTGCGCCGTTGACGCTGACGGACGCCCAGCGTTCGGTGTTGCGGTTGCCGTGTTTTCTCGAACGGAATTTTTCCGTCGGTTCGCAAGCGATTCACTCGCTTTGGTGCCAGTCGGACGTACCGTGCCATTCGGCGGTCAAGGCGTTGCAGTGCGAGCGACAAGACGGCCGACACGTTGGTCGGGCCAGGCTCACCGAGTCGCAGTTGAGCGGCGTCGATTCTTGCCTGACGTTGTCGCAGCCGAAAAGCACCACGGAGTGTTGGGCCTCGGATCCGCAAGATGCGAAGAAAATCGTAATGCAAAAGGTCGTCGCCGTCGAGCCGTCGCCGAAGCGATCGCTGGTTGTGGTGATCGACGGGTCGTTGGACGCGGCCGGTCATTTTGACGCAATTGCCGAATCGCTGGCTGCCCTGCCCGGCGACATCAAGCTCGACGTGTTGGTGGCGGGCGACGAGGTGTTGGACGGGGCAGAGACGCTTCGGACCGGACGTTCTTCGGTCGGGCTGTCGGCGTGGTTGCGAAACGTGGCCGGCAAAGGCGGATGCGACAATGTCGCGGCCCTGCTCAAGGCCATCGAGAAGGCCCGGAAGAGCGGTGACGCGGTCGTCTGGATTCACGCCCCGCAGCCGGTGCTTTGCCAATCCATGGCGCCCATCGCGCAGTGGCTTGAACACGGCGAGCCGGTCGTGGTTTACGATTTTGCGACTGCCACGGGCCCTAATCGATTGGTAGAAAAGTTCGGCCTCGTCCGAAATTGGCATTCCGTTCCGAGAGTCGACGCGGTCCAAGACGATCTGCGGACGTTGTTCTCCAAACTTGCCGGCCAGGCGAAGGAGTACCGATTGGAGCGAAGCCGTTTAGAGGAGCCGCCGCCGAAAACGCCGAAATCGTCGTCACAGTTGGCCCGCCTGTGGGCGTTGGATCGAGTGCTCGCGCTGACGCAAACCGGAAGTCCGGCCGACCGCAAGGCTGCATTGAAGTTGGCGGCAACCTATCAACTCGTCACGCCCGTCAGCGGCGCGGTCGTTCTTGAGACCAAGCAACAGTACGACGAAGCGAAACTGAAGCCCGTCGATCCACAATCGACGCCCAACACGCCGGAGCCCGCCGTTTGGGTTCTCGTGTTCACGGCGGCGCCATGGCTGGCGTGGCACGTTTGGCGTCGCCGCCTGATCCGCGTTAAGGAGTCATGAAGCGGGACGGAAGGACTACCGACTGGAACCGGGTAGGTTCCGAGGAAAGACCGTGGCGACGGACTGAAATCCTTCACTCGCAATTGGATCGTTGGCAGATTACCGCCGCCGTCACCGGAGCGCGTCACGAGCAGGTTGTGGGGGTTAGGCCCAAGCCAGCCTCGCCAACGGGCACGAGTTTGCGGTGTCTCGCAACTCCCACAAAATGGCATTTTATACACACTTCATCTTCAAAGTGCATACAGAACTCACACAATAGGGGGGGTATCGGTACACTTTTAAGGTAGAACACGTGGAACACCCACGACAATTGAATCTTGCGTGGAATCGCCTGCTGATCTCTCGAAAAACAGCCTGATTTTCTCGCCGAGAAGCGCAGCTTTGCATTGGAATCCGTATTACAATGAACTGCCTCATGCCAAGTCGCCGAAAATCCAACATGGCGTTCGCCAAAAACCGAATCATGGGTGGTTTCACACCACCCTCCGTGCTCGCGAGAATTGGGAACTGTTGGGTCCGTAGGCAGCGGACGTACCCCGTCGAGGAACCGACTCATGCAACTCTCCGCCGATGAAGCCAAGTGCGCCGGCTGTTGCGAGGCCACCGAAGAACAACTCCTCGCGCAATTGGATGACGTGTTGAAAGACTACGCCGACGTGCCGGGCGCGCTGATTCCCGTGCTCCAAATCGCCCAGTCGTTGTTCGGCTACCTGCCCGAAACCGCCCTGAAACGAATCGCCGTGGCGTTGAACAAATCCTACAGCGAAGTGGCCGGCGTAGTGGGCTTTTATTCGTTCTTCACCACCGTGCCTCGCGGCAAGCATCTGGTCCGCGTCTGTCTCGGCACGGCCTGCTACGTTCGCGGCGGCAAGCAGGTGCTCGCGGAATTGAAAAATCTGCTGAGGATCGAGGTCGGCGAAACCACGTCCGATCGTCAGTTTTCGCTCGACGTGGGCCGATGTTTCGGCGCCTGCGGTTTGTCGCCGGTCATCATGATCGACGACGACGTGCATCAACGGGTCAAACCGGCCCGGCTGGCCAAAATCCTCGAACCCTATCGCGACGCCGACGCCCCGACCAACGGCGAACAGGGAGACGCCAAAGCATCATGACGCAGATCATCGCCAACGCCCAAGCGCTCGCCGAGCTGCGCGACGCCCTCCGCGACGAACAAGCCCGTCATCAGGCGGCCGGCCACCAACAAATCCGCCTGTGCATGGGCGCCGGCTGCATCGCCTCGGGCTCGCTGAAAGTCCGCGAGGCTTTGGAAAAAGAGCTGGCCGACCGGCAAATGCAGGACCGCGTGTCGATTGTCGGCACGGGCTGCCTGGGGCCATGTTCGGCCGGGCCCGTCCTCATGATCGGCGACGTTTTTTATGAGCGGATCGTTCCGCAAGACGCCGCGGACCTCGTCGGCGAGCATCTCGGACGCGGCCGGGTCGTCGAACGTCTGACGCACAAGCGGCCCGACGGTCGCGCGGTGCCCAACGCCGCCGACATGGATTTCTTCAAGCGGCAGAAGAAAATCGTGCTGCGCAACTGCGGCCAGATCGATCCGCAACGCATTGAGGACTACATCGCCCGCGACGGCTATCAGGCGCTGGCCAATGTGCTCGCGCAGAACGATCCCGAAGCGGTGATCGAGACGATGCGCGTCAGCGGGCTGCGCGGCCGCGGCGGTGCGGGCTTCCCGACTTGGCGCAAGTGGAAATTCACGCGAGACGCCCAAGGCGACGTGAAATACGTCATCTGCAACGCCGACGAAGGCGATCCCGGCGCGTTCATGGACCGCAGCGTGTTGGAGGGCGACCCGCACAGCGTCGTCGAAGGCATGGCGATCGCCGCTTTCACGATCGGCGCGCACAAGGGCTACATCTACGTTCGGGCTGAGTATCCGTTGGCCGTCGAACGGCTCAAAATCGCCCTGACGCAGGCTCGCCAATGCGGATTGTTGGGCAAAAACCTGTTCGGCTCGGGGTTCGATTTCGATTTGGAAATTCGCATGGGCTCCGGCGCGTTCGTCTGCGGCGAGGAAACCGCGTTGATGACCTCGATCGAGGGCAACCGCGGCGAGCCGAGGCCCCGGCCTCCGTTCCCGGCCGTGCAAGGGCTCTGGGGCAAGCCGACCGTGTTGAACAACGTCGAAACGTACGCCAACGTGGCGGCCATCGTGCTCGGCGGCGGCCCGTGGTACGCCTCGCACGGCACCGAACGCAGCAAAGGCACGAAAGTCTTCGCGCTGGCCGGGGCGATCAAAAACGCCGGCCTGGTCGAAGTGCCCGTCGGAATGCCGCTGGGCGATCTGATCTACGACATCGGCGGCGGCACGATCGGCGGCAAGGATTTTAAGGCCGCACAGATCGGCGGTCCCTCGGGCGGATGTATTCCGAAGCAACACCTCGACGTCCCGTTGGACTACGAGTCGCTCTCCGAATTGGGCGCGATCATGGGCTCCGGCGGCCTGATCGTCATGGACGAGGACAGTTGCATGGTCGACGTCGCCCGGTTCTTCTTGGAGTTCGTCCAGGAAGAATCGTGCGGCAAGTGCGTGCCCTGTCGCGTCGGCACGAAGCGAATGCTCGAAATCTTGAACCGCATCTGCGAAGGCCGCGGCGAGGAGGCCGACGTCGAGCGGCTGATCGAATTGGGCGAAATGATCAAGGACACGTCGTTGTGCGGACTCGGCCAAACCTCGCCGAACCCCGTGCTGTCGACCATCCGCCACTTCGGCCACGAGTACATCGAGCACATCCGCGACAAGCACTGTCGGGCGGGCGTCTGCCCGTCGCTGGTCTACGCCCCGTGTTCCAGCGCGTGCCCGGCCAACGTGGACATCCCCGGCTATGTGTCGCTGGTGGCCGAAAAACGCTACGCCGAGGCCCTGCGATTGCACCGCGATCGCAATCCTCTCGCGGCGGTTTGCTCGCGTGTGTGCTTCCACACGTGCGAGGACAAATGCCGTCGGGCGACCGTCGACGCGCCGGTGTCGATCCGCGGCATCAAACGATTCATGGTCGATCAAGAGGTGACGATCCAACTGCCCGAGGTCCGCGAAAATCCACAAAACGCCAAACGCAAGATCGCCATCGTCGGGGCCGGACCCGCCGGCCTGTCGTGTGCGTACTTCCTGGCGCGACTCGGCTACCGGCCGAAAATTTTCGAGGCCGAACCGCGGCCCGGCGGCATGTTGGTCCAAGCGATTCCCGCCTACCGCCTGCCGCGCGAGATCGTCGCCCGCGAGGTCCGCATGATCGAGCACATGGGCGTGGAAATCTTCACCAACATGGTGCTCGGCGAAGACATCACGCTGAAGGCCCTGCGCGCCGAGGGCTACGACGCGGTCTTCCTGGGCGTCGGCGCTCCGTTGGGCGTCGGACTGGGAATGCCGGGCGCAGACGCCGAGGGCATCACCGACGCGCTGAGTTTCCTGCGGACGTACAATCTGCGCGGTTCGGCGCCGGTCGGCAAGAACGTCGTCGTCATCGGCGGCGGCAACTCGGCCATCGACGCCGCGCGGACCGCCTTGCGATTGGGCGGCCAGCAGGTCACCGTCGTCTATCGCCGCAGCCGCGAGGCGATGCCGGCCTACGAAGAAGAAATCGAAGAGGCCGAGCACGAAGGCGTGACGCTCAAACTGCTGACCGCGCCGGTCGAGGTCGTTTTGGACGGCAAGCGCGTCTCGGGCATCAAGTGCACGCCGATGCGGTTGGGCACCTTCGATCGCTCCGGCCGCCGGCGTCCGGAAGAGGGCGGCGACGCCTTCGTGATTCCCGCCGACCACGTGCTGGTGGCCATCGGCCAGACGCTCGACCTGCAAAGGATCTCCAACAGCATGTCCTTGGAATCGCGCAACCAGACGTTCATCGCCGCCAACCCGGTGACGGGCCAGACGTCGGAAAAGTGGATTTTCTCGGGCGGCGACGCCGTGACCGGGGCCTCGTCGGTCGTCGAGGCGGTGGCGGCGGGCGAACGGGCCGCCGTCGGCATCGATCAGTATTTGACCGGCGCGAGCCACGCCTTTTGGCGCGAAACGAAAGAAGTCGATACGGCGTTCAATCCGGACGCCGAGCCGTCCGACGCGCCGCGCGAAAAATTAAACCTGATTCCCGTCGAACGACGCCGCAACAACTTCGCCGAAGTGGAACAACCCTGGTGCGAAGCCGTCGCCCTGCGTCAGGCCGGCCGCTGCTTGCGTTGCGACTACGGAAAACGCGGGCCGTCGAACTGTGCCGAAGGAACGCATTAAAGCAGCCCGTGGTCCGTGGCTGCTGATGACCGATGACCGATAACCAAAACGCCTCCCTCGCCATGATCCAACTTTCCATCAACAATATTTCCGTTGAAGTTCCCGAAGGCACGACGATTCTGGCGGCGGCCAAACAGGTCGGCGTCCGCATCCCGACGCTTTGCTACGTCGAGGGGCTCAAGGCGATCGGCGCATGCCGGGTGTGCGTCGTCGAATTGGAGGGGGCCCGCAATCTGGTCGCCTCGTGCTCGATGCCCGCCGCGCAGGGCATGAAGGTGCACACCAACACCCGCCGCGTGCGCGAGGCCCGCAAAGCCGTCGTCGAATTGCTGCTGTCCGAGCACAACGGCGAATGCCAGACGTGCGATCGCAACGAAGACTGCGAATTGCAAGGGTTGGCGGCCGAGCTGGGCATCCGCGAAGTGGCCTACGGCGGCGAAAAAACCCGGCGGCGGGTCGATGCCTCCACGCCCGCGTTGGTCCGCGACAGCGGCAAGTGCATCAAGTGCCGCCGATGCGTCAGCGTGTGCATGGAGACGCAGCACGTCGGGGCGTTGTTTCCGCAAAGCCGCGGGTTCGAGACGGTCATCGGACCGGCGTTCAATCACGATTTGAAGACGGTCGCGTGCGTTCAGTGCGGCCAATGCGCCGCGGTGTGCCCGGTCGGCGCGATCACCGAAAAAGACCAGATCGAAGAAGTTTGGGCGGCGCTCGACAAGCCCGACAATCATGTGATCGTACAGACCGCGCCGGCCATTCGCGCGGCGTTGGGCGAGTGTTTTGGATATCCGCCCGGCACGTTGGTGACCGGCAAGATGGTCGCGGCCCTGCGTCGGCTCGGCTTCAAGGCCGTGTTCGACACCAACTTCGCCGCCGATCTGACCATCATGGAGGAGGGCACCGAGTTGCTGACGCGGTTGAAAGAATCAGTGGCCAGTGACCAGTGGCCAGTGGCCAGTGAAAGACAAACAGATACAAAGGCAACTAAGGACACTTTAGCGGCAAATGGTGACAGCGGTTCACTGACCACCGACCACCGGCCACTAGCCACTAGTGCCCTGCCGATGTTCACCAGTTGTTCGCCGGGCTGGATCAAGTTCATGGAATACTTCCATCCCGAGCTGTTGCCGAACTTGTCGACGTGCAAGTCGCCGCAACAGATGTTCGGCGCGGTGGCCAAAACCTATTACGCCGAGAAGTTGGGCAAGCGGCCCGAGCAAATCGTCGTCGTGTCGATCATGCCCTGCACGGCCAAAAAGTTCGAATGCCAGCGGCCGGAAATGGACGTCAGCGGCGCGCGCGACGTCGACATCGTGCTGACGACGCGCGAGTTGGGCAAGATGATCCACGCGGCCGGCATCGACTTCGGCAGCCTGCCCGACGAAGAAATGGACGCGCCGCTGGGGCTTTCAACCGGAGCCGCCGACATTTTCGCCAACACCGGCGGCGTGATGGAGGCTGCGCTGCGGACCGCCTATGAAATCGTCACCGGCCGCGAGTTGCCGCTGGCCGGTCTGCACGTCGCGCCGATCGAGGGCCTGCAAGGCGTCAAGGAAGCGTCGCTGAAGATCGAGAACGCCAAGCCGGATTGGGCGTTTTTGAACGGCGTCACGCTCAATGTGGCTGTCGCCCACGGACTCGGAAACGCGCAGCAGGTGATCGCGGCCATTCAGTCGGGCCAGAAGTCGTATCATTTCGTCGAAGTGATGACCTGCCCCGGCGGCTGCATCGGCGGCGGCGGCCAGCCTCGTTACACGAACAACCAGGTCCGCGAGGCTCGGATTTCCGCCATCTACCGCGAAGACGAAGGCAAACGGCTTCGCAAATCGCACGAAAACCCCGACGTGGCCAAGTTGTACGCCGAGTTTCTCGGCCAGCCGCTCGGCGAACGGTCGCACCACCTGTTGCACACGAAATACACGCCTCGCGAGCCCATCTGACAGGCGTTCCCACTTGAAAACGCGCGGATGCTCTTCCGCGAAAACGGTGGGTCGTTTCTCTTGGAACGTTCCAACCGCTCGCGATTTCACAAGACTTTTTGGCAGAACGACGGGACTTGTCCGTCTTTTGCAAAATCGTAAGCGGCTCAATGGCGACAAGAGGCAACATGGCGATATTGGCAAAACTGGGGCATCACCTCGCACTTTCGAGTTGGAACACGTATAAAACGCGCTCCACGTGCAGCGTGTCTCGCTCCGCCTGAACGGCTGAGCCCGTCTTACGCAAGTTACCCATCTTTTGCAATCGGAAAATTCGTTAAGTTTTGCGCGATATCACCCGATGCTATGGGACAATCTCGATGTGCCTCAAGGCAACTTGCTGCGCCCGTCGGGAGACCGCGTCTTGTGAAGGAAATCGCCCGGGGCAGTGGCGATCTGGGGAAGACCACTGTAATACGGATTCCAATTCAACGTTGCGTTTCCATCAGGGAAAATCAGCCTGTTTTCCCGAAGGGTCAACAGGCGGCGACAGGCACGTTTGAATTGGAATTGGTATAAGACTGGGCACCATGCGCAGAGTGGAAGTTTTACATTGGGCAGCCGTTATCCTAAGCCCTTGCATTCTTGCAATGGGCTGTGCATGGGATTTCAGCGCGCCAAGAAGTAAGACGCCGGCGGCAGCGCCGTCGAGCGACGTTGGTCGGTCCACCGTCGAAAAGCCGCAGTCTGACTCGCCAATCGTTGCGCAAAAAAAAGGTTCGACCTACGATTTTTCAGCGGTCGCCGACGATTCAAAATCGCACGAGGCGAAGCTGGCAAGCTACCAGGTGGCCGCCGCGGAGGCGTCGAAGTCGAAATCGCCGTCGAACAACGCCGTGGAGCCCACCGTCGACGTGGCGCCGTTGCCTGCCGAGCCGGCGCCGGTTCAAACGGCCAAGCCGGAGGTCGTGCCGAGGCCGCAAGCCGCCCCGCTCGACCCACCAAGCAGCGCGACCGCCTCGGAAGCGAAAACGCCGGACGGTCCTTCGTCGATCACGCTGCACGCCGACAACCTCGACGTCCGGAAGGTGTTCGAGATGGTCAGTCGGCAAACCAAGGGCGTCAGTATTTTGGTGACGCCGGGCGTCAAGGGCGCGGTGACGGTGGACATCCGCGAAAAGCCGCTGGATGAGTCGCTGCAACTGATCGCCACGCTCTGCCGGCTGTCGGTGCAACGTCAGAAGGACGTCATCTACATCTCGACGGTGACGGAGGCGTTGGAACGCGAAAGCGACAACCTGCCGGTGCGTGTGTATCATCTGAATTACGTGCGCAGCAGCGACGTCGTCAAGATGATCAAGCCGTTGTTGAGCAAGAAAGGTTCGATCAGCCAGTCGCCGGACAGCGAGACCGGCTATCCGGCCGTCACGGTGACCGTCACCAACACCGGCGTCAGCAACGGCAACAGCGGCAGCACTAGTAAATCCGGCGGAAACAACTCGGCCGGCGGCGAAATCCTGATCGTTCAAGACTACGAGCAGACGCTTAAATCCATCGATCGGGCCATCGCCGAGATCGACATCCAGCCGACGCAGGTGCTCATCGAGGCCGTCATTTGCAGCGTCAAGCTGACCAGCGAGACCGATCTGGGCGTCAACTACGCGGTGCTGGACAACGCCGGAAACGCGTTGGGCGTGGTCGGCAGCGGCGCGGCGCTGAACGCCGCCGCAGGGTTCACGCCGGCCAGCGTATTGGCCAGCCCGGTGACCAACAGCCTCACCAACACGGTGAAGTCCACCAATGGGCTGACGACCAGGACCAGCACGTTGAGCACCGGGTCCACCGGAAAACTCGCCAACGGATTCGCCGACGGCTCGTCCGGCTTCAAGTACGGCTGGAGCAGCAAGAACGTGACGGGCTTCATCCAGGCGTTGCAAACCCGGGGTGAAACCAAAGTGCTGGCCAGCCCTCGAATCATGGTCCTCAACAAACAAGGGGCCGTGGTCAATCTGGGCGAAAATCTGGCGTACTACACGAATCAGATGAGCCAGACGACGACCACGCAAACGGCCAACTTCATGACCGTCGGCACGCAGTTGCAGCTTCGCCCTTACGTGTCGGCCGATGGAATGATCCGCATGGAAGTGCATCCGGTGCGGAGCACGGGCACGATCGACGCCAACGGGTTGCCGCAGACCAGCGCCTCGGAAGTGACGACGAACATCTTGGTGCCCAACGGCACGACCATCGTGATCGCCGGTCTGATCGACACGCAAAACGAAAAGACCGTCACAGGCATCCCCTATTTAATGGACTTGCCGTGGATTGGGCCCCTGTTTCGACAAACCACCGACAAGCCCACCCGAAAAGAGCTGGTCGTGATCTTGACGCCGCACATCTGGCGGGCCGATGCCCCGAGCAAACTGAACGGTCTCGGCCGTCCTCAAAGTCTCGGGCTGGACCAGCGTGTTGAGAAGGCGTCGTCCTGTTTAGAGCCGCAATTTGGTCCGACGCTGCTCGAAACACCCTCCCTCAGCGGGGAATCCAAGAAAAATAGCCCCGTTTCGCCCCTTCCTTTGCCGGATTCGGTCGATTCCGCGTCGATTGGGCGTAAAAATCCGATTTGACAGCGAGAAATTCGCAACCTATTGGTTTGCTGTAGAGGTTCAGGGAGAAAAAATCCTACGGCGTGTGCCTAGGATCCACATGAACCCGGTGCTTAAAGGCTGCCATTTTTTTGCAGTCCGCGAGCGGTCAAAGGCACAAACCAAGGGAGAGTTAGTATGAGTCGGACGAATGTTGAAGGTCGCAAGGGATTTACGTTGGTGGAACTGGCCGTAGTGATCGTGATCATCGGCGTGTTGGCCGCATTCGGCGTGCCGCGGTTCCTGAAGTCGGTCGAGCGTTCGAAGGCGTCTGAAGCGTTCGCTTACCTGTCGGCCATTCGCGCCTCTCAAGAGCGATACGTGTCGAAGGAAGGCGTGTACGCCAAGGTCCTCAGCGACTTGGACATCACGCAGAGCGAAATGAAGTATTTCACGGACGAAGCGGGCGTTTCGGTCACGTCGGCCACGACCATGTTGACCGGCACCACCTCGGGCGCCCCGTCGTGGACCCTGACGCTGAAACGCGACGGCGCCAGCAGCAGCTACGGCGACTACACCGTGACGTTCACACAAGACGGTTTCGACGCGAGCAAAAGTACGATTTGCGACGGGACGCGCAAGGACATCAGCCCGTTGTCCGGCACCTATTCCACCGCCAGCGGATCCTAACGTTCCTGACGTGTCAGGAAGGGACCATCAAGGTGGGCGGCCGGGCACGCACTTGGCCGCTCGCTTTGTTGACCCTTCGGCCGATGTGGGCCTGAGCCCGCTCGGCGTCGTCGGCCGGCCTGCCGATCCGCTCCAAACCCTGAGGGGATGGATCGGCAAGCCGGTTCGACGCAAGTGTGCGACATACTCTTTTCCCGTGTCTTTTCTCTTTTGAATTCGCAGCGATCGCATGAAGTCGATATTGACGAAAATCGCGATTCGCAAAGCCGTCGGCGTGTATTTGGGCGAGCACGAGTTGGCGGTGTCCAAGGTGGTTTCGACGCCGCTTGGACCCGTCGAGGTCGCGTCCGCCAAACGAACCTACGCGCCGGAGACTTTGGACGAGACGCTCCGTGAGTTGGTCAGACCGCTGCTGGGCCGCAAGGGTCGCGTGCCGGTGGCGATCGGGCTGCCCGGCGCGCGGATGTTTTTCGGCACCCGGCCGATGCCCAGCGCCGGAGTGGCCACGCCCGAGTCGTTTCTTCAGCGAGCGCTTTGTTCCTCGAACATTTCCGTCGACGAATTGGTCGCCGATTTGATTTGCGACCACCTGAACAAACAGCCCGTGGCGCGGGCCGTCGCGTGCCGAAGAAAATACCTGGCCAACATCGTAAGCTTGTTCCACCGGATGGAGGTGCGACCGGTCCGCAGCGAACCGGCGCCTTGCGCCCTCGCGCGATTGGCCGAGCGGCTGCACCGTTTTCCGCGACGGGCGAAAATGCTGTTGCTGGTGTTTTTGGGCGAGACCCGCGGCATGGCCGTCACCGTGGCCGGCGGCTTTCCGGTGGCGTGGAAAACGTTCAACCTGCCCCCGGACTCGGAATGCTTTGCCATTCTTTCGGCCGCCCGATGCCTCAAGACGCAGCAGGCCCACTACGGCATTGAAGACGCGTTGGATTACGTCGTCATTCACGGGCGTCCCGATCTGCACGAACGGCTCAAACAGGATCAGTTGCCGTCGGAGATTGGAACCCGGGTCATTTGGCACGACACACCGTCGCTGGACGGAACGACCATCGCCGCCGGGTTGGCGCACGGCTGCCTGATGCCGGACCTCAAGGCGTTCGACCTGTCGCGTTCGATGAAGACCCGGGCCCCGATCAAGGAGATTTTTCCTTGGGGCGATTTGGCGTTCTCGGCGGGTCTGGTCGGTTGCATGGGTTTGGTGATGTTCGCCCACATCGTCAAGCTCAACGAATCCTGCTCCGTTCTGCGCGTTCACAACAGCCAGCACGCGTGCCTCGCGTCGGCGGATCCCGGAAAATTGACCCGAACGAAGAAGGCCATGGAGGACAAAGTCAAGACGGTCCTCGCGTTCTTGGACAGCCGCGTGTCCTGGTCGTCGTACACCAGCGCGATCGCGGCTCGACTGCCCCAAGGCGCCGAGATCACCACCTTCAGCGGCAAGAGCACCGCGCGCGAGGGCAGCCTCAAGCTCCAGGGCCTCGCACCGCTCGAGGACTCCGGCTCGCTGCCGTGCGACATCACCGAATTTTTGAACGCCATTTCCGGATGGCGGCCGTGGAAGACCGATTTTCCGACGATCAATACGGAAATCAAGCTGCCGTTGGGCGGCAAACAGAAGCAACCCGAAGTCGATTTTACCGTCCTGTGTCAACGTCAAAGCAAGAAAGGCGGCAAGTCCTAGCGTCGCAACACGATGGCGCACCGCTTGCCGCGGCCGGCTCCGGTCCCGGCGGCCCTCCTGCATCGTGCCCGCATGTTTTTTTGCAGCAGCGACGACCGAACGATTCTCATGACTCCCAACGAACCGAGCGAACGCCGAAATGACTTGCGATCGCGCCTGATCGAGGCGTTGCACGACCCGTTCCAATTGCGGCTGTTCGTGATCGGCGTCGTGTTGATGATCGGCTACAGCGCCGTCTACACGCCGCTTTATACGCAGATCGAGACGATGACGTTCCGTTTGCAGCGAGACCGGCAGTTGGCCGTCCTGGCCGACGACGTGGAAGGCCTGCAATCGCAGTGCGACAAGTTTGCGAAATATCTGCCGCAAAACACCGACTCGAAAGAGTGGATGCAATATATGCACGAAGGCATTCGCGGGTTTCCGCTGAAACTGAGCCGCCTCGACGTTTCGCCGCAGAAGAGCCTAGGTCCCTATTCGCTGTTCGTCATCCAGGTGGAACTGGAAGGGTACTACTACGATTTAGACCGATTCCTTCGATGGTTGGAATCGAACCCCCGGCTGATCCGCGTTGACAGCGTCGACATCGGTTTGACCCACGGAAAGCCGGGCCAAAAAAACGGGCGTGAAAACAAAGACGACATGTTTATGAAGCTGGCCTTGTCGGCCGTGGCAGGTTGAAATGGTGATTTCCCTCGGAAAACTGGCGCCCCGCGTGATCGTCTTGGCCGTCGTGGGTTACTGCGTTTGGCCCAGCGTTGCGGAGTTCGCGCCCTCGTCCAATTCGAAACCGTCGGTGAAGCGATCCGGCGCGCAGGCGTTGCGATTGAAACCGGCGACGTCGAAACCGCCGACCACGAATCCCTGGGGCGGCCGCGACGCAGCCACGTTGGCCGCCGCCCAAAAGGCCGCCGAGGCGAGCGTCGCCGCATCGACCGGAAAGACGAGCCCTTCAACGGCCGCACGGATCGCGCCCGCCCAATTGCTCGCCCGATTGACGCTCAACGCGACTTACATCGCCGGCGACCGGCAATTGGCCGTCATCAACGGTCAAGTCTGCGAAGCGGGCCAAACGACGCGGTTTCTCGACAGCGTCGGCTCGGAAACGGCGCCGTGCAAAATCGTCCGGGTGCTCCCGCAAAAGGTCGTTTTGGATTGCGGCGGGACGACGCTCGAATTGACCTATCCCGACGGCGTGCCCCTCGCGTCCGCCACGGCCCCGAAACCCAACACTTTTCCATCGCGTCCGATCGACAAATAACTTGAACGCCATGACCGCCACCGACGAACTGCACGCCTCGCTGCCGCTTTTGATCCGGCTTCTGCTGGAGAAGGAGATTCTCACTCCCGACCAGGTGAAGGACATCACCGATGCGCGGCAGAAGGACCACGGCTCGCTCGAAAACCTTTTGGTGAGCAAGCGGCTGGTCATGGATCAGCATATCGCGGAAGTCTACGCCGATTACCTGATGATGCCGCTGTTCGACACGGTGCCGGATGAAATCGATCCGCATCTGGTCGGATTGCTGCCCGACAAGTTGTGCCGGGAACACATGTTTGCGGCCGTGGCCGTCAACGGCGACGTATTGGACGTGGCGTTCACGTCGTTTGAAGACGCCCTGATGATCGACGAGTTGCAGTTGCTGGTCAACATGACGATCCGGCCGTTGATCGCGCCGCTGTCGGTGGTCGACAAGATTCTCAACACGCTGTACGTCACGGCTCGCACCAAGTTCATCAGCCACATCGAGGACTTTGCGGACGACGGCCAGGACGATGACCAGGAAGGCGAACTGCCGGACGACGACAACATTTTGGAGTTGAACCAAGCGCCGCCGCCCGGTCCCGATGGACGCATCATCCGCATGGTGAATCAGATCCTCGACGATGCGTTGCAGGCCGGAGCCAGCGACATCCATCTCGAACCGTTCGAGGATTCCTGCGCGGTGCGGCTGCGCATCGACGGGGCGCTGCGCGAGTTGACGCCGCCGACCAAGGCCCAATTCATTCCGATCATCTCCCGCTTCAAGATTCTGGCGAAAATGGACATCGCCGAAAAGCGCATTCCCCAGGACGGCGCCATCGCCGTCAAGGCCGCCGACAAGCGGGTCGACTTGCGCGTGAGCACCGTGCCGACCGTCTACGGCGAGAAGATGGTCATGCGTATTCTCGACAAGGGCGCGATCCCGATCGAACTGACCGGCCTGGGATTCGACCAGCGGCAGTCGACCGACCTGATCGAGTCGATCCGGATGCCGCACGGGCTGATGCTGGTTACGGGCCCCACCGGCAGTGGAAAAAGCACGACGCTCTACGCCTGCCTCAATTTGCTCAACGAACCCGACACGAATATCTGCACGGTCGAAGACCCGGTGGAATACAAGTTCAAGGGCATCAACCAGGTGCAGGTGAAGACGCAGGTGGGATTGACGTTCGCCGGCGCGTTGCGCGCATTTTTGCGGCAAGATCCCGACGTCATCATGGTCGGCGAGGTGCGCGACCAGGAGACGGCCCAGATTTGTCTCCGCGCGGCGTTGACCGGCCACTTCGTGCTCTCGACGATCCACACGAACGATTCGTTGTCGGCGGTGAACCGCCTGGTCGACATGAGCATCGAGCCGTTCCTGCTGGCCTCGACGCTTCGCGTGCTGGAGGCGCAGCGGTTGATTCGCCGCCTCTGCCGCGAGTGCCGCGAGCCGTACGAGTGCACGCCCGAGTTGGCCAAACGGCACAACCTCGAGCCGGGCCAGACGCTTTATCGGCCGAAGGGTTGCGACGCTTGCCGCGGCACGGGCTACAAGGGCCGCGTCGGCGTATTCGAGGTGGTTCGGATCACGCCGCACATGGCCAGTTTGATCCAGTCGCGCACGCCCTTGCCCCAGTTGCGGACCGCCGCGCGCGAACAGGGTATGAAGCTGCTTCTGGACAGCGGCATGGACAAGGTGCGCGAGGGCGTGACCAGTCTCGAGGAAGTGTTGACCGTCGCCACGGCCGAAGACGAATAAGGAATGGGATCGCATGGCTTTTGAAGATTGGTTTATCGCCCGCGCCCGAGTTTCAAGCAAGTCGCACAAGGGCGTCTCGTTGGACGACAAGATGAGCTTTTTTCATCAGTTGGCCACCCTGGTGTCTTCCGGAACGCCGTTGTTGCAGGCCCTGGAGATCAGCGCGGAGCAAAGCCAAAGCATCAAGTTGCGCAGGGCATTGAAGGACATCGCCGGCCGGGTGGCCGCCGGCAGCGCGTTGTACGCCGCCGCGAGCAATTACACGAACATCTTCCAACACCACTGGATCGAGGTGATCCGCACCGGCGAAATCACCGGGAAAATGGCGATGGTCCTCGAGGAACTCAACAAGCAGATCCGCGACACGCGGGAAACGCGCCGCAAGGTGTCCGGCGCGATGATGTACCCGATCATCTTGATCCTCGTCACCGTGATCGCCGTGACGGCCATGTTGTGGTTGGTCGTCCCGACGTTCGCCAAGATGTTCAAGGACATGGGCGCCGAACTGCCCGGCATGACGCAATTCGTCGTTGACGCCTCCGCGTTCATCGTCCGCTACGGCATTTTCGTCGTCCTCGCGGTCGGACTGGCGATTTTCGCGTTCCGATGGTACTACAAGACGCCCGCGGGCTGCCGTCGCGTCACCGGCACGCTCATGGCCGTCCCCATGATCGGCGAATTGTTGGTCCAATCGGCGATGTACCGGTTCGCCTCGAACATCTCGCTGCTGCTGAAAAGCGGCATTCCCATGTTGGAGACGCTCACCGTCATGGAAGGCGTTTTCCATTCGAGTCCCGTCTACCGCGAAGCGATCGAGCGGGTGCATCATCGGGTCGCCGCGGGCCGCCCGCTGGCCGCGTCGCTCGAAGAAACCCGGCTGTTCACCACGATGATGATCAACGTCGTCCAGGTCGGCGAGGGATCGGGCCAACTCCCCATGGTCATGGAACAAATCGCTCCCTATTACAAGGAAAAAATGGAAAGCCTGGTGGCGAAAGTCACGAAGCTTCTCGAACCCGTCATCATCATGGGCATGGGCTCGACCGTGGCCGGCATCATGCTGGCCATTTACATGCCGATGTTCGAGATGGCGGGCAAGGTCCACTAATTTCTCGCTCCTTCATGTCTTTTCGCCGCCGCACGACCGAACGAAACGCCACGTCCAACGGATTCACGTTGGTCGAGTTGGTCGTCGTGTTGACGATCGTGGCGATCATGACGGTGATGAGCGCGCCCAGCTATTATCGCGCGGTCAAGCAGTCGCGGGCCGACATCGCCGCCGCCAATCTCCGCACGATTTGGGCCGCCCAACGACTCTACTGGCTCGAAAACCACGAATACACCGGCGCGATCTCGACGTTGCAGTCGTTGGGATTGGTCGACAAGCAATTGCCGACCAGCGCCGACACGCTCGAAGAAAACCGCTCCGGCGGATTTTTCTATCAGGCCGCCACGACGTCCGGCAGCTTCACGGCCACCGCCACGAACACGCAAGACGGCGTGACGATCACCATCGACCAGAACGGACAAATCAGCCCCACGGGCGTCACGCTCGGATTTCAATGAACGGCGATACACCGACCCGACCAACGATCCGACGTCGGCCGCCGCCCCGGTCAAGGCTGCGACGCGGCTACACGATGCTGGAACTATGCGTCGCCATGATGGTGTTCAGCATCGCCATCTCGGGGCTGTTCCCGATGGTGACCGTGCTGTCGCGTCACTTGCAACCGCTTCGCACGTGCGACGCCCAGCCGAAGTCCACGGCGGTGTCGTGGTCGCCCGCCCGCGATTTCGAGGCCGTTCGCTACACTTGGGCAATGACGGCCTACGACGACCCTTGGATGCGCAAGTTGGGCGCCGGCGCGCGGGTCACCTCTTCGGCGATCGCGTCCGTCTCGCCGACGCCGCTTCAACCGTCCGTGCGTGCACAGGACGACGACAACGGATCGGTTGACATCGACGGCGACGGTTTGGAGGATTACGCAGGCGACGCGTGGACGTACAACAACGCGGCGCCGCTGGCCGTTGGCGGAGATCAGCACCGCGGCGCCGCCCTGCCCGCCGGTTCCTCGTCCGCCGGCATCGCGGTGTGGAACATCTCGATCGCCACGTCCGGATGGTACGCGATCCAAGCCACGTGGACCGCCGCCGCCGATCAGGCGACGGATGTGCAATTCACGGTTTATCGAAACAGCATTGCCATGGCCGACCCGGTCGCACTGAATCAACAAGCCGCGCCGATCGGGGTCGCCGACGCCGACGGACATCGTTGGGCCACGCTCGCCAGCGGATCGCTCGCGGCCGGCGACGTCGTTCAGGTGCGGCTCGGCGATGTGCGCGCCGCATCGACCGAGACGGGCAAATACGTCGTCGCCGACGCCGTGCGTCTCGTTCAAAACACCGTAAAAGTCAAATCGCTCGAACGATCGCCCGCCGCGGTCAATAAGAATAGCAACAACGCGGACATGACCGTCAAAACTTCCGTGACGATCAACCTGAACCCATGAAACCGTTCGACCGACGCCGCCGAAACGCTTTCGCCGCCCGGTGCATGCCGAGTGTGCGACGGTCCGCACACGGCTTCACGCTGATCGAAGTCTCGATGGCATGTTCGCTGACTGTCATCATGGCCGTAATGCTTTCCACCACATGGCGGCTGTTGATGCCCGCCACGGCGTCGCTGATCGCGCGGGGACAGCTCTTTCAGGAGATGGACGTCGCGGTGGCGTCGCTCAGCCGCGACCTCGGAGGCAGCCTGTCCGACTATCAGGACGCCGACCATCTGCCCGGCCAAAAGAGACAAGGACTGCTGCTGGCCGCCGCGTCGACCACCGATTCGGCCGGCGACCATCTGCGGCTTTGCTACGATGGAGGCGACTCGCCCGACGGCGTAGCCACGTGGATCGCCCCGACCAACGACGTGGTGGTCGACTACTATGTCGACGCCAACACTCGGACGCTGCGACGATTGAAGACGGCGAGTTCCAGCGTCACGTCGTTCACCGTGGCGAAAAACGTCGATAGTCTGACGGTCGCCAACTACGACTCCGACTATCTCCAAGTCGATTTGACCTTTTCCTGCGACGTGAAAGCCGTCCATCAACTCAACCGACGCACGCTGACCCGCCAATGCACCCTTTTGGTCAAGAAAACGCCATGACCGGCCCCCTGCCAAACCGACGCGGCTACGCCTTGATGTTGACGATGATTTTTGTCGTCTTCTTCGGCGCGGTGCTGGGCATCGCGTGGCGGCAGATCGCCTCGGCTCTGCGCGTCGAGCAATTCGGCGAGATGCGCCGGCAATGCGACCGCGGCACGCTGCAAGCGGCGGCCGCCGCCATGAAGGTTTTGGAGAGTCGACTGCGTTGGGACTCCGCCGCCGGCGCCGTCAAGTTGGCCGACTCCGACAGCGCCGCGTTCGCCTACAAAAAAAGCGTCCTCGACGACCAAGGCAACGTCCGTTGGTATTCGATCACGATGTCGCGGACCGCCACCAGCGGAACCGTCAGCGGCAACGTGACGACCGATTGGACGATCAACGTCACCAGCGAATCGACGGAGCCCGCATATTCGGAGTTACCCAACCCATCCCCTTGAACCGGTCGATCTGCCATGAGCCACGCCGCAAAAATATCGTCCGCAACCGCGTCCGCCGCACCTTGTGGAATCGAGCGCCGACGCGAGGACCGACGGCGGCGTCCGACCAGCCCTTGGGCGGCGTTTTGGCCGTTTGGCCACCGGATGCAAAACCGACGCGCCAACGACCACCGACGCCCCTATTTCGTCGATCGTTTCTCGTCGGCAATGTTCGTGGTCGTCGTGATGCTTTTGCTGGCCACGCTGCTGGACGGCTTTTTGACGCTGCGACTGCTCGAAGCGGGCGCCGACGAGGTCAATCCGGTGATGGACTATTTGCTCGATTACGGCGCACTGCCGTTTTTGGCGGGCAAATATCTGCTGACGGTCGTCGGATTGCCGCTCCTGTTGATCTTCAAGAACCACACGTTGTTCGGCACGCCGCTCCGCGTGGCGCATTTGATTCCCGTGGTCGTCGGACTTTATATCGTCCTGCTCGGATACCAACTCGTGCTGATGCACGACAACGCCCTGCTCTGAGCGGCGGCCGATCCGCGGCGTCGCGTCAGTTTCGCGGGGCGTCGGGGTTCATCACGACGGCCACCTGGATCGTGCCCGATTTCAGGACGGTTTTGATCGCGGCCACCTCGCCTTTGATTTCTTTCAACTCGTCCAGGACGTTGGCCTCCTGGGCTTTGCCGTTGTCGTCGTCGGCCGCCGCACGGATTTTTTCATGCGATCCGATCGCAACGCCAAACACCACGCCCGCCGCCAGCAACATCGCCCAACCAAAACGACGACTCATCGCAAGTTCTCCTTTTCTTGTTGAGGGACAGGTCAGCAACCTGTCTTTTTGTCCCATTTTTCTTCCGCCGCGCTTCGACGACTGTAATGCGGTCCAAGCCGCCACAGATCGTCGCGACGCCCTTGGGCAAAATCGTAAGCGGCCCGACGAGCCACCTCCGACGCGCGCGGCGTCCAACAGTGCGTCGCCAACGCCCGAACGTGCGACGGCAGCCGATCGATCCATCGAGCCAAGCCGGGGCCCGACACCACCTGGCCCGGCGTAAGTTGCGACAACCACGACGGGCCGTCCAGCAATCGCTCGGGCTCCTGGGGTTCAAACCAGCCGTCCGAGCGTCGCGCAAACCGCCGAGCCACCAGTTCGCCCCGCTGCGCGTCCTGGACCACCGAGACTTCGGAGACGTCGTCGGGCGAGGCCCCGGCGATCACGGCCAGCGTGTCGACGCCCAACAGCGCGCCGCCGGTCGCGTAGGCGAACAACTTGGCGCTGGCGATGCCGATCCGCAGCCCGGTGAACGAGCCGGGCCCTTGAGAGACGGCCGTCAGTTGCACCTCGTCCGGTCGCCAACCGACCCGGCCCAACAAATCGCGCATCGCGGGCGCCAACGACTGGGCGCTTCGCTGGGTGTGACTTAACTCCATTTCCAGCAACACGTTACCGTCGATTGCGGCGGCCACGCTGCCGATTTTTTCCGTGGTTTCCAACGCAAGAATCTTCATGAGACACCAGCACCCAAACGCAAAGCATGTACGTCGGCCCCTCTCTCAAGATGGCGGATTTCTCGAAACCATACAATAGGTATCTCGACTTGACCGCCGCAAAATGCGACAATACACTGGTGGTTCACCATTCGGGTACTCCCTCCCACAGTCCATCCAGCGTCGTTCGGGGGCAGGACCGGCGACCGAAAGTTCATCAGCGTGAAACGAGCTCTCATCAGCGATATCCACAGCAACATCGAAAGCCTCGAAGCGGTGCTGGCCGACATTCGAGACCAAGGCGTTTCCGAAATCTTTTGCCTCGGCGACCTGGTCGGATACGGCCCCAACCCGCGCGAAGTGATCGACGAGGCGATGAAGTGCCGCCGCTGTTTGTTGGGCAACCACGACCAAGGCGCGCTGTTCGATCCGGAAGGTTTCAATTCGGGGGCCGAACGGGCGATCTTTTGGACGCGCAACCAACTGGAAAACGGACCCGGCACGCCCGCCGAGCGTCAGCGCCGTTGGGATTTTCTCGGCGAGCTGCCGCGAAACCACACCGACGGCAACATGCTGTTCGTTCACGGCTCCGCCCGAAACCCGTTGAATGAGTACGTATTTCCCGAGGACATCTACAACAAGCGGAAACTGGAGAAGATTTTCGCCCTGGTTCCGCAGTTCGCTTTTCAGGGGCACACGCACGTGCCGGGCGTGTTCACCGAAACCTTCAATTTCCTCAGTCCCGACGAAATCAACAACGAGTATCGCCTGGGCCGCGAAAAGGCGATGATCAACATCGGCTCGGTCGGCCAGCCGCGCGACGGCGACCCCCGGGCGTGCTATGTGATTTTGGAGGACGAGGTGGTGCGATTCCGCCGCGTGCCGTATCCGTTGGATCGGACCATCGCCAAGATTTACGACGTGCCCGAGTTGGACAATTACCTCGGCGACCGGCTCCGCGACGGACGATAGGCTCTGTTTTTTTCAATCCGACTTTTTACCGAGAGATCAACTAACCGCGGATGAATGCAGTTTGACGCCGATTCGTGGGGCGAGCGTGTTGCGACGAAGTTCGCCACTCCGAGTGTCGCGTTTCTCTGCGTCGGTCCGCGGTTTTTTTGTAGGTCACGATCATGGAACGACGTTTTGTCCTTTTTCTCGTTCTTTCCTTCGTCATTCTGGCCGCTTCGTACAGTCTGACGCCGCGTCCCAAGGCGACGCCGCCGAAACCGACCCCAACCGCTAAATCGACGGCGCCCGAGTCGAAAAAAACGGCGCCCGAGTCAAAGAAGACGGCGGCTAAGGAGGATCCCAAACCGTCGAAGAAGCCGAACCACGACGCCAAGGACGCCCCAAAGGCCGCGGCCGCCGTGCATGCCGAACCGGAATCGCCCGAGCGTTGGATCTCGCTCGGCTCGGCCGATCCCAAGGCCCCCTATCGCATGTTGGTCACGTTGACCAACCGAGGAGCCGCCGTCACGCGCATCGAGTTGAACAGTCCGCATTCGAGCTACTGCGACATCGACGACCGCAGCGGATATTTGGGCCACGTGGCGATCGACTCGGACGTAACCGGCGGCTGTCTGGTTCAAGTGGTCGGGCCCGGCACGCCCGCCGCCGAGGCCGGTCTGAAGCCCGGCGACGTGATTACGGCCGTCAATCAGTACCCGATCACCGATCGAAAATCGCTCGAAACCGTGTTGGCCGAAAAGACTCGGCCCAAGCGAACGGTGACGCTTTCGATTCGTCGCGACGGCGAGAAGAAAACACTGAAGCCAACGTTGCGTCGCCGCCCGCTGGAAGTGGTCAAGCCCGAGAACGACGATCCGCTGTCCATGTTGTTGACGCTCGATCGCGTCGACGATTTGAAGCTGTCGACCCAATGGGCCCGCGACGTCGCCGTGTATCGGCTGTCCGACGAATTGAAACTCAGTCACCAAGACTTGGCCGATTTGGACCTGGCCGACGTGCGGCTTTCACCGGACGGCGGAAAAGTTCGGCTGCGGGACGAAGACCCGAGCGTCCGGCAATGGGTGTCGCTGTCGGAATCCGCTTGTCGGGCGATGGGCGACTGGCAAACGCAGCGCGGCGACAAGCCCGGCCCGTTGTTCCTGACGCTGCCGTGCGGCGATTCGGGCGCTCGGCTCACGGCCGCCGACGTCCGCCGCATCATCGTCCGCGTGCGAACCGAGGAGCAGGAGTCCGGGCAGACGGGCGCATTCGCCGAGTTGGACGGCGTAAACTTGCGTCGGGGAATGTGGAAGCTCGTCGAGAACGACGCCGATCATGCCGTGTTTCGTCGGACGTTGCCGCAGTTCGGGTTGGAATTCACGAAAATCTACCGGTTGGTCCGCGTGCCCGAGGCATCGCACCAGAATGATGATTTTCCGGCGTATCACTTGGAGTTCGACGTCGAGATTCGCAACATCAGCGGCGAGGCCCGAACGGTGGCCTATCGGCTCGACGGTCCGACGGGCCTTCCGACCGAAGGATACTGGTACGCCACGCGCGTGACGCGCACCGGCGGTTCCGGGCTCCGCGACTTCATCATTTCGCTGGGCAACAAAACGCCCGTCATGGTCGGCGCCATGACGATCGCCGGCGACAAGCCCGAATCGCCTCGGCCCGACAAGTCGCTCACGTACGTCGGCGTCGACGCCCAGTATTTTTCGGCCGTTTTGATGCCGGAGCGCAAGAATCCGGCCGACGTCTGGTTCGACGAGTTGATGCCGATCCGCGTCGGCAAGGTCGACAAGAAGCATCCGAACCTGACCGACGTCTCGTGCCGGTTGGTCGGCGCGGCCACTCCGCTGCGGCCCGACGGAAAGCTGGTGAACCATTTCAAGTTGTTCGCCGGTCCCAAGAAGCCCGCGCTGCTGGAAAACACCGAGTATCAGCTTGGCGATCTCATTTATTACGGATGGCCGATTTTCGCGGTGGTGGCGGTGCCGCTGACCTACGTGTTGCACGGTTTCTTTTTCGTCGTGCGAAACTACGGGCTGGCGATCATTCTGCTGACCGTGTTCGTGCGCGGCTGCATGTTCCCATTGAGCCGAAAACAGGTGATGGGGATGCAGAAGATGCAGCAGTTGCAGCCGGAGATCAAGAAAATCCAGGAGAAACACAAGAACAACCCCGAGGCCCGGACCAAGGCCCAGCAAGAGTTGTTCCGCAAGCACAACTACAATCCGCTGACCGGCTGCCTGCCGATTTTCATTCAAATGCCGGTGTTCATGGGGCTGTATCGCGCGCTGATGGTGGCGATCGAGCTGCGCGACGCGCCGTTGGTTTCGCATGGGCTGCGATGGTGCTCGAACCTGGCCGCCCCCGACATGCTGTTCCGTTGGCAGGCGTTCATGCCGAGCTTCATCGTCGACGGGCCGGGGCTGTTTTGGCTCGGCCCCTATTTCAATCTGCTTCCGATTCTGACGATCGTGCTGTTCATCTGGCAACAGAAGATGTTCATGCCGCCCGCCGCCGACGAACAGGCAGCGATGCAGCAGAAGATGATGCAGTACATGATGATTTTCATGGGCCTGATGTTCTTCAAGGTGGCCAGCGGTCTGTGCATCTACTTTGTGGCTTCGAGTTTGTGGAGCGTGGCCGAGCGACAGTTCCTGCCCAAGGCGTTGCCGCCGGCCGGCCAAGCCGAGACCCGAGCGCAGGCCAAGGCCCGCGAGCGTCAAGCGGCCGACGCCGCCAAACCAAAGAAGGACCGTCCGTCGAAAATGGGATGGTGGAAAAAGTAACGGCGTTTTGACGTCCGCATCAAACGCGCATCACATCCAACTGCGACCGAATCGCCTCCAAGGGCACCAGCCGGCCGTGATTGCAGCCGCGGCATCGTTCGGCCGCGTCTTGCCAGGCCTCGGGCGACGCCAGATTCGACGTCCAAAACGGCCACGTCCGACACTGGCGAGGCCGCGCGGCGTACACTTGGCACATGCGTTTTTCGCCGTCGAGAAACACGCAATCGCCATTGCTCCATTCGATCAGGCTTTTTCGGATCCCGACCTTGCGGACGTAACGCCGCTCGAACTCGGGCACGTCGACGCCGACCGCCGCGGCCATCGCCTCGATCTCCGACTTGTTGACCCAAACATAGCCCGGCGCCCCGGTGCAGCAATCGCCGCAGCCGGCGCACGAAAACTTCAGCCCGTCACGAAACCACGGATCGCTCACGTTGCAGTCAGCTCCTCGCCCGACGAAACCAACAGGCGAGCGACCTCGGGCATCAGTCCGTACGCCAGGGCCAACAGTTTGATGGGATGGAGCGTCGGTTTGGCCGCGCCTTGCTCCATTTGAATTTTACACGCGCTGCACTCGGTCGCGCCGGCCTGAATCGAAGGGTCGCGCAACCGGGAAATGAGTTTCCAGCCCGCCCTGAGGCTGTTGCGGTAGTTCTTGTGCAACAGGCCGTAGGTGCCGGCCATTCCACAGCAGCCGGCCTCGACCCCACGCAACTGCACGCCGGGGATCAGCCCCAGCAGTTGCCGCCCGGGCGTCCCAACGCCCAACGCCCGCAAATGACACGGCAGGTGATAGCCGATCGCCAGATTGAGCGGCCGGAAATCGAGCTGCAATTGGCCGCGCACGTGCATCTGCCAGAGGTAGTCGCACGCATCGCTGCTGTGGGCCGCCACCAGCCGGGCGTCGTCCTCGTCGAGCAACTGCGGGTATTCATGGCGAAGGCACAACGCGGCGGCCGGCTCCGTCGTCACGACGTGATAGCCCTGGCGAACCGCCTCGGACAACGTCGCGACGTTGCGTTCGGCCAAATGCCGGGCGTGATCGATCGCGCCGGCGGCGATCGACGGCATGCCCGCCGGACGCTGATCCGGAGGCACGTACACCGCCACGCCATTGTGCTCCAACACCGCCACCGCGGCCTCGGCCAACTGCGGATCGAAATAGTTTGCATACACGTCGACAAAGTAAAGCACCTTTTGCGGACCGCGCCGCAACGGACGAGCGCCATGGCGTCGTCGAATCGTCCGCCGCAGAAAGTTGCGCGCACTGACGCGAGGCAGCTTCCGCCCCTGCGAAATGCCGACCATTTTCTCCAAAAGCCACCGCATCTGGCGGTTGGCCAGCGCCCAGTTGACCGGCGCCGACGCCACGCCCGCCATGCCGCCGAGCAAATCGAGCCGCGTCATGGCCCAATCGGCCAGCGACAACCCATTGGCCGCGACGAACGCCCCTTTGCTTTCACGCATCAGCCGAGGAACGTCCACGCCCGCCGGACACTCCAACCGACAGCTATGACAGTGGACGCACAGGTCGACGATCGTCTTGAACTCGTCGCTGGTCAACAGATGCAGATCGAGCTGGCCGGTCAACACGCCGCGAATCAAATTCGCCTTGGCCCGGGGCGACGCCTCTTCGCCCAACGCGAACCGGAAAATCGGGCACATCCGGCTGTTCGGCGACTGCGTGCGGCACTCTCCGCAGCGGTTGCAATCGGACACCGGTCCATGCACCCGCGCAGGATCCCAATTCAATTGCAACTCGACCAGATTCCGCAGCGCCGGCGCGGCTGTTTCGTCCGGTGCAGCGGACGACGCCGACTCGCCGGCCTCCGACGGTTCCGACGTCGACGCGGGCGTCTGCAACGGCGGGCAAAGATAGCGCGTCAGCAGCTCGGGATCGTCGCCGACGATTTTGCCCGGGTTCAAAATATTTTGCGGATCGAAAATCCGTTTGATTTCGACAAAGACGTCGTAGAGCGGGCCGGCCTGGTTGCGCAGGAACGGCGTTCGACTCAGCCCGCAGGCGTGCTCGCCGCCGAGAATGCCGCCGATGGCCGTCACCTCGCAATACAACTCGTCGGCCAGCCGCCGGATGCGTTCCACGTCGTCGGGACTCGACAGATCGAGGAACGGCTGGATGTGCAACTGACCGTGTCCGGCGTGGCAAAACAGCGCCGCCGTGACCAGGTTTCGCTTGAGCACGTTTTGGAGCCGGACCAAAAAATCGGGCAGCGCGTCGGGCGGCACCGCCACGTCGTCCACGACCGGCACCGGACGACTCGGCCCCTTCAACCGATACAACGTCGGCCGCACCTTGTCGACCAGGTGCCAAAACAGCTCGATCTCGTCGTCCTCGAACGCCTGACGCGCCCCGAACGCCATGCGTTTTTGATGCCAAAGCTCGTCGACCATCCGACGGATCTGGTCGCGAATCTCCAACGGATCGTCGCCCTCTTGTTCGACCAGCAGCACGGCCTCGGCCTCGGGCGGAATCAACTGGTTGAAACGCGGCTCGCCTTCCCGAGCGAGACTGACGTGCCGGCGATCCATCAAATCGCACGCCGTGGGCTTAAACGCCAGAATGTCGAGCACCGTTCGCGCCGCTTTTTCCACGCTGTCGAACAACAACAGCGCCGCGCCGCGATGGCGAGCCAGCGGCTCGGTGTTCAACAGCGCCTCGGTGACCAACGCCAACGTGCCTTCCGAGCCGGTCAGCAGCGCCGGCAGATCGAGATAGTCGTCGCCCAGCACGTCGGCCAGATGATATCCGCAATGGCTCAACGGCCCGAGCGGCCGTCCCTGGCGAATCACCTCGGCCCGCTGCCGCAACAACGCGGCCACCTGATTGACCAGATCGCGTTTTCTCGGGATGGTGCTGACGCTGACGCCATCGGCCAATGGTTCCCGGCCTAATTCCAACACGTGACCGTCGGCCAACACGACTTGCAGACTTTGCACGTGCCGCCGGGTGGATCCGTATTTGAGCCGCCGGCTGCCGGCCGCGTCCACCGCGATCATGCTGCCGACGGTGGTAACGGCGCTGGTGGTCGGATCGGGCCCGAACAGCCGTCCCGCCCGGCGCAACTGCCAATTCAGCCGTTCGTGAACGATGCCCGCCTGCACGCGAACCCGGGCGCCGTCCTGCCGGATGATGCGATGCAGATGCGTGGAAAAGTCGATGCAGAGGCCCGGCCCGAGCGATTCGCCGGCCACGCCGGTTCCGGCGCCTCGGGCATGGACCGGAATGCGTTTTTGGGCGGCATATTGAACGCACGCCGCCACGTCGGCCGAACAGCGAGGCCGTACGACGCCTTGCGGGCGAATCTCGTAAATGCTGGCATCCGCGGCGAACAGTTGCAGAAAAACGTCGTCGCAACGCGCCTCGCCCGTCATGAGTCCGCGCAGATCGTCCTGGATGCGTTCGCGCTGCTGATCGAGTGGGCTCATGCGTCGCCCTCTTCGGCTTTCGAGCCGTCGTCCCTACCGACTAGTTTGTACGCCGTCCGCGAGCCGCAGGACCTCCCGCCTCTCGCAAAACGCACCTACCGATTTCCGTAGATCAGCGTCATCAACTCGGCGCGGGTCGATGCCTTGTCGCGGAAACAACCCTTCATGGCCGACGTGACGCAAACCGAGCCCGGCTTGCGAATGCCGCGAATCGTCATGCAGGTGTGCACCGCCTCGACGATGACGGCCACGCCCTTCGCCTGCAATTCCTCGACCAGCAAATTGGCGATTTCCTCGGTCATACGCTCTTGCACTTGCGGGCGACGCGCGACCTCCTCGACCACCCGGGCCAACTTGCTCAACCCGATCACGCGCTTGCCCGGCAAATACGCCACGTGCGCCGTGCCCATGAACGGCAGCATGTGATGCTCGCACATGCTGTTGAAACTGATGCCGCGCACCAACACCACTTCGTCGCAGGTTTCCGTGAAGAATTTTCGCAGATGACGCCGCGGATCCTGATGCAGCCCGCCGAACAACTCGGCGTACATGCGGGCCACCCGCAGCGGGGTCTCTCGCAACCCCTCACGGTCCGGGTCCTCGCCAATGGCAAGCAACAATTCACGCACCGCCCGGGCGATCCGCGGTTGATCGACCTGAGACGAATCCTCACGGCCCTGTCGGTCGTCGGTTTCGGCGTCCAGACTGCCGGTTTCTTGATCGCTCATGCAAGACACGGTTGAAAATCTTCGTTTTTTTCTGACAGTCAACAAAAAACCCAACGACGCCGAAACGGAAGCTACTCATCTTAAGAGCCAGGCCGGCGGCTGTCAATTCTCGCTGAACGCGGGCGGAAACGCCGCCGAGGGGCGATCCGCGGCCTCAACACCGGCCTGGTCAAGATGAGCCAGCAACAGTTCGGCCCGCCGACACACATTCAATTCGCTGAGCAATCGCTGTTTGGCGGCAAGTCGGATGTCGAGCATGTAGCCAATCACGTCGGTCAGCACGCCCAGCGGAACGTCGTCGCCCAACAATTGATCCACTTGTTCCTGCACCTCCGGCAGCGAAGGCAACAACGGCGTCACCGCCTCGCACAGCCGCTGGCGCAAGGTCGCCTGCCGAGCCGCCGCAGCCGCCGGACACTGGTCGTCGCACAGTTCGACCATCGCCTCGCGAAACCGATGCAACGGCTTGATTTCTCGAACCAGCCGAGCCCGACGCACCCCCAACAGCAACACGTTGTACGTTCCGTCGGCCAGCCGGTGGTAGGTCGTGATATGCCCCAGACAAGCCATGGAATACAGCGAGGGCCGCCCTTCGTAGTTTGCCTCCCAGCCGGGCGTCAGCATCGCCATGGCGATCAGTCGATCGTCGGCCAGTGCGTTTTCAAGCAGTTCCCGATACCGTGGTTCAAAAACGCGCAGCGGCTGCATCACATGCGGAAACAGCACCAGGTTCGGCAACGGAAACAACCGGACCCTGCCCGAAAACTTTTCCAGCGACTGCGTCAGATCGTCGAACGTGGCCATGGCGAACCGCTCCTCATTTATAAAAATTATAGGCAGATTTCGCGTCAAAAGCCAATTTCGCCCGGCCGGTTGGCCGACATTCCGCTCCGTCCCTTGACAGACGCGGTCCTTCGGGACGACAATCCCGTTTTCCACCGGACAAGACCTTTCTCGATCTTCCGCTTTCGCCGCCATGACCGCCGACAACGCCAAACAACATGCCCTGCAAGTGGCCCGAGGCCTGGCCAAAGCGTATCCCGACGCCGCGTGCTCGCTCGACTTTCACACCCCGCTCGAGTTGCTTATTGCAACCATGTTGTCAGCCCAATGCACCGACGTGCGGGTCAATCAGGTGACGCCGGCGTTGTTTCAAAAATATCCGACGGCGGCCGATTTCGCCCGGGCCGATCGGGCCGAACTGGAACGCGACATCCAAAGCACCGGATTCTTTCGCAACAAGGCGAAAAACATCCAAGGCTGCTGCCAGACGCTGCTCGAACGCTACGACGGCGAAGTCCCGCAGCGGCTCGATCAACTGGTCGAGTTGCCGGGCGTGGGTCGAAAGACGGCCAATGTGGTGCTGGGCACGGCGTTCGGCATTGCGTCGGGCGTCGTGGTCGACACCCACGTGGGCCGGCTCAGCCGCCGACTTGGGTTGACCGCGGAAAAAGACCCCGAAAAAATCGAACGCGATCTGATGGGACAATTGCCGAAGCGTGAGTGGATCGCGCTCGCCCATCGCATGATCCAGCATGGACGCCGCTGTTGCACGGCCCGAAATCCGAATTGCGACGAATGTCCGCTGCGAGCGATCTGCCCGCGAATCGGCGTCGAAAAGAAACCTAAAAAATAGGAGCCTTTGCAAAATCGCAAGCGGTTGAACCGCGTTGTGACCGCAAGGCTCCACGCCCTGACCTTTGCACCCCTTATCTCCACCATGGTCCTATCCGGTCAAGAAATACATCGTCAACTCGGCAAGAACATCACGATCGACCCGTTCGACCCATTGCGGCTGAACCCGAACAGCTACAATCTGACGCTGCACGATGAGTTGCTGGTCTACGAAGAGGTCGTGCTCGACATGCGCCGGGCCAATCGCGTCCGACGACTGACGATTCCGTCCGAAGGATTGGTCCTTCAGCCCAACCAGCTCTATTTGGGTCGAACCGTCGAACGGACCGAAACGCACAATCTCGTGCCGATGATCGAGGGCCGGTCGTCGATCGGGCGGCTGGGGCTGTTCGTCCACGTGACGGCCGGCTTCGGCGACGTGGGGTTTTGCGGCTACTGGACACTCGAAATGTTCGCCGTGCAGCCGATCCGTATCTATGCCGGGGTGGCTATCTGCCAAATTTTCTACCACGACATCCTCGGCGATTTTGTCGAGTACCACAGCGACAAGTACCAACACAACAACGACATCCAGCCCAGTCTGTTGTTCAAGGAGCTCGTCCCCGAAGGCAGCCAAGACACACAGCTCAAGCTACCTTTTGGGATGGAGCATTCAAAATAGAAAAGCTAGGCAAGGACAGCACCCCGACGCCATAGCGTCAAAATGCCCCCCTCTATTTTCGTATTGACGCATGATACACCCCATGGTACATTTATATCATGGCAGTCGATCAAACACGTGACCGAATCGTCGATGCGGCCCTGAAGATACTCCTTGCGAGGGGAGTCAGCAAAACCAGTCTCACCGACGTGGCCTACGAGGCCGGCGTGACTCGGGTGACGGTCCATCGCTATTGCGGCGACAAACGGGGGCTGATTCGCGCGATCGTCATGAAGATTGCCGCCATTTTTCAGACGGCGGCGCTCGGCGAACCCTCCGACTCGTTCGAAGCGATCGACGGCCGGGTGGATGGCCTCGGTCGGCAGTTGGCCGCGCTGCCCAAGCAGAACTTGTTGGAGCGGCTCGAAGAGGTCAACCGCGTGTATCCGGAGATTTACGCCGAGTTTCGAGCGGCGCAACGGGCGGCGGTCGATCGGATCTTTTATCAGGTCTTGGCCGCGGCCACCCGCGACCAGTCGTTGCGGTCGGAGGTCAACCCGGAAGTGTTGAAGGCGATCTTTTGGGCCTCGACGGTCGGGCTGCTCGAAAACCCGACGCTCATTTCCTCGAACGTGTCGCTGGACGAAATCGTGACGACGGTGTCCGAAGTGTTCCGACACGGCATTCTTAAAAGCGAAGCCAACGGAGGCGACTAACGTGTATCGCTATTGCGTTTTTCTCCTGATCGGTTGGATGTGTTTCCCATTGACGGGCTGCCGGCGTTCCGGCGCCGAGAAGTCGCCGCCCATTGCCGTGCAGACCATGACGTTGGGCTCCGAACCGGTCAGCTCGGAGGTCCATTACGGCGCGACCGTTCGAGAGCGTCAACGAATTCAACTGTCCTTCAAAGTGCCGGGCACCGTGGATTCGTTGTTGCAAGTGGTCCGGTCCGACGGGCGCGTGACCGACGTCCATGAAGGCGACGTCGTGACGAACGATCCGTCACGGCCCATCGCCCAACTGGACGACTCCGACTATCGGCGACGCATGACCGGCGCACAGGACCAACTGGCACGGGCGCAGGCGAAACAACGGGCCACCGAGGCGACGGTCACGGCGGTTCGGGCCACCTTCGAGCGCATCAAGTCGATGCAGCAGCGCGGCTCGGTGTCGCGGCAGATGTACGACGACACGCTGGCCAAACGGGACGCCGCCAACGCGGAGTTGGACGCCGTCGAGCGCGAAGTCGGCGGGGCAAACGTCGCATTTCAGCAGGCCGAGGACGACTGGAAACACTGCCGCCTCATCTCGCCGATCCCCAAGGCGGTTATTTCGCGAAAATACACGGAGCGCGGCGAGCGGGTGCAGGCGGGCCAGCCGGTTTTTGAGATCATGGACCTTTCGACCATGCGGGCCGCGTTCGGCGTGCCCGACACGCGCATCGCCGAGTTCCGGCTGGGCCAAACGGTTTCGGTCAGCGCCGACGCCTTTCGCGGATTGCCGCTGGTGGGCCGGGTGACGAAAATCTTGCCCGCCGCCGACCTGCGCACCCGCACGTTCGAAGTGGAAGTGACGATCGACGAGCCGAAGGAATTGCGGCCGGGCATGGTGGTCTCGATCATCGTAGGCCGCCCAAACCAGATGGTTTTGGTGCCGATGACCGCCGTGCAGCGCGGCGACAAGCCGGGCGATTTGGTGGTGTTCGTCGTCGCGGACGAAAAAGGCGAGAAGGTCGCCCGGCGGCGCCGCGTCCAGCTCGACGGAATCTATGACAACCGCATCCGATTGATCGAGGGTCCCGGCAGCGAAGTCCGACAAGGCGATACGGTGGTCGTCAGCGGCGCGTTCCGTCTGGTCGATGGCCAGGAGGTGCGCGTGCTCGACGCTCCGAAATCCGTGACGGGGGGCATCCCATGACGATCACCCAGTTTTTCGTTTATAAGCGGCCGATCGCATGGACGGCGCTGGCGGCCATCATGATCTGGGGCTGCGTCGCCTACATGGCGATGCCGCAGCGCCACGATCCGATCATTCCGATCCGCATCGCCACGGTCATTACGATCTATCCCGGCGCCGACGCCGAAAAAGTCGAACAGGAAGTGACCCGCAAGATCGAAACCCAAGTGGGTCAGTGCGGGCAGGTCGAAAAAGTCTACTCGCTGAGCCGGCAGAACCTCTCGGTCGTCTTCATCGAGTTGTTCGAGTCGGTCAAGGACACGGAAGAGGTCTGGCAGGACATCACCGCGCGGCTCGGAACGCTGACCAATCTGCCCACGGTCCACGGACGTCCGCTGCACCCGATCATCAACAAGGATTTCGGCGAGACCGTCGCCATGTTGCTGACGATTTCGAGTCCCAAGGTGTCCGATTTTGAAATCCAAGAGCGCGCCAAAAGCATCCAGACGACGATCGAAGCGTTTCGACGCACCCGCCCCAAGCAATATCAGCGCGACCGGATGACCGCCGTGCTGGTTTATCCGAACACGGTCGGACGGTCGTACGTCGTGTGGCTCGGCAACAGTTTTCTGCAACACATGACCGAAAAGGGGCTGATCGAGGACGGGCATCTCGTGGAGCCGCCGAGCACCGGGTGCCTCGATTTCCAACTGGTGCGAGGCAAGACGGACGACCAGTTGCGCCGCGAGGCGTTGCTTTGGGAGCGGAACACGGTCGGCGCCGGCATGTCGCACCCCGACATCTGGCCCGGCATTCTGGTCCGCAACCTTTCGACCCTCGGCGAGCGGCTCGGCCGCGCATGGCAAGACACGTCCGGCGCGCGGCCCGACCGATACAGCTATCGCGAGTTGCTGCGGTTCGCCGATCAGATCCGCGACCGGCTCAAGCAGTATTCCACGATCGGCAAGATCGATGAAATCGGCGTGCAAAACGAGACGATTTATCTGTATTACAGCAACCGTCGTTTCGCCGCGCTCGATCTGTCCCCGCAGTTGGTCGCGGCGCAGCTCGACCGCCGCAACATTAATCTGCCCGGCGGCCGCGTCGAGACCTCGCAACAAAGCGTTTTCGTCCATCCGACGGGCGAGTTTGTCAACGAGCAGCAGTTGGGTGAAGTGGTGCTGGACGCGCGCGGCGGTTATCCGACCTATCTGCGCGACGTGGTCGACATCGTCCGCGGCTACGAAGATCCGCCCGGCGTGATGAACTTTCGCACGGTCAAGGTGGACGCCGATCGGCCGCCCGAGGCCCGAATGCCCGGCGAACTGACCCTCGGCGTCGACGGCCATCAGGACGACGAAGTGCGCACGATCCCCAAGCATCCGAAACTGCAAACCACCCGGGCCATCACGCTGGCCATTCGGCAAATCAAAGGTTCGCACATCGACGTATTCGCCCACGACGTGTCCGCCGCGCTCGATTCGCTCAAGGGCGTGCTGCCCGACGATCTGCGCATCGAAAAAATCCACAACGAGCCGATCGAGGTCCACGCCAAGATCAAACAGTTCGACCAAAACCTGCTCGAAGCGGTCGCGATCGTCATTCTCGTCGCGTTGGTGTTCATGGAGTGGCGCAACGCGCTGCTGGTGGCCGTCTCGATCCCGGTCACCGTGGCCATGACGTTGGGCATCTGCCAACTGTTGGGCATCGATCTGCAGCAGGTGTCGATCGCTGCGATGATCATCGCGTTCGGTCTGTTGGTCGACGATCCGGTGGTGGCCGGCGACGCCATCAACCGCGAGATCGCGGCCGGCAACCCGCGAGACAAGGCCGCGTGGTTGGGCGCCCATCGTCTGACCCGCGCGATCTTTTATGCCACCGTGACCAACGCCGTCGCGTTCCTGCCATTGTTGATGGTCGAGGGCAAGACGGGCAACTTCATCTACTCGCTGCCGGTCGTCGTGGTGGTGTCGCTCGGGTGCAGCTTTTTCGTCTCTATTACGTTCGTGCCGCTGTTGGGCTACTATCTGCTTCGCGGTCAAAAGGGCTTTGAAGACGCCGATCGCGGCGGGTTTGGCGGCTGGGTGGCCAAAATGTACCGCCGGTTTTCCACGTGGAGCCTGAACCACAAGGCGGCCGTCATGACCGTGGCGACCGTCTTTCTCGTGGGCGGAATCTCCGCGCTGCCGATGCTGGGCACGGCGTTCTTCCCCAAAGATCTGCACACGATTTTCAGCGTCGGCGTCTATCTGACCGAAGGGTCGCCGATCCGCGAAACCCGCAACGAGGCCATGAAGGTGCTCAAGGAGATCGATCGGCTGGAAGGCCAAAACATCTCCGGCTACACGACGTTCGTCGGCCAGGGCAGCCCGAGGTTCTGGATCTCGATCGTGCCCGAACAACGAACCGACAACTACGCACAGATCCTCGTCAACACGGTCGACCCGCATGTGACGCAGCAGGTCGTGGAGCGTTTGAAGCAAAAGCTGCCGCCCCAGGTGGCGTCGGCCCGCGTGGTCATCGAACAGCTTGAGACGGGGCCGCCAATCGGCGTGCCGGTGCAAATCCGCTTGTTCGGCGACGATCTGGACGCGCTGCGACGCATCGCCGCCGCGACCAAGCAGGAGCTGCGTCGAATCCCGGGCACCGACAACATCCACGACGATTGGGACAACGAAGTGTTCCAGTTGTCGGCCACGATCGATCCGGCCAAGGCCAATCTGTCGGCCGGCATCACCAACGAGGACGTCGCCGTACTGCTGCAAACCGGATTGTCGGGATTGCCGGTCACGTATCTGCGCGAGGAGGACCGGCTGATTCCCATCGCCTTCCGCCTGCGCAGCGACGAACGCATGCGCATCGAGGACATCAACAATCTGGACGTCATCAGCGGGCTGACCAACGCGCGGGTGCCGATCAGCCAGATCGCCGATTTTTCGGCCAAGATGGTCTCGCCCAAGATTCGCCGCCGCGACTTGCAGCGGTGCATCACGGTGAAGTGCGACACCCGGGCCGGCACGCTGGCCAGCACCGTGGTCAATCACATGCAGCGCTGGCTCAAGAAGAACTCGACCGATTGGCCGCCGGGCTACCGTTACCAATTCGGCGGCGAGTATGAAGAACAAAGCAAGGGATTCAAGTCCGTCGGCTTGGCGTTGACCGCCTCGATGGTGTTGATCTATCTGGCGTTGGTGCTGCAATTCAACAGCGTGACTAAACCGCTGGTGGTTTTCGTCGGCGTGCCGTTCGGCATCGTCGGCGGCATGTTGGGCCTGCTGCCGACCGAGACGCCGTTCGGCTTTATGGCCTTTCTGGGCGTGGCGTCGCTGACCGGCGTGATCGTCAGCCACGTGATCGTGCTGTTCGATTACATCGAAGAAGCCCGGATGCGCGGCGAACCGCTGCATCAGGCGGTCATCGACTCGGCCCTGGTCCGATTGCGGCCCGTGCTGGTGACGGTGTTGGCCACGGTCGGCGGCTTGATCCCGCTGGCCTTGAAGGGCGGCCCGCTTTGGGAGCCGATGTGCTACGTGCAAATCACCGGTCTGTTGTTGGCCACGTTGGTCACGTTGGGCATCGTGCCGGTTGTCTACGTGGCGTTCGTCGAGTTCGGCCTGATCCGTTGGTCGCCCGAGGAGCAAAAACCGACGTCGTAGCGCCTGCTATTCGGGATATCCGTCCGGATGGTTTTTGAACCAATTCCAGGCCGTGGCCACGATGTCGTCGATCTCGATATGCCGGGCCGACCAGCCCAATTCGCGGTGAATCTTGTCGGCGTTGGCAAACAACATCGCCGGATCGCCGGCGCGCCGTGGGCCGTATTCGATCGGAATCCGGCGGCCGGTCACTCGCAGGACCGACTCGATCACCTGCTTGACCGAGTAGCCGTGCCCGATGCCGAGGTTGTAAAACCGCGTGTCGCCCGGCTGCAAGGCGTTCATCGCCGCGATGTGGGCCGCACAGAGATCCTCCACGTGGATGTAATCGCGGATGCACGTGCCGTCGGGCGTGGGATAGTCCGCGCCGAACACCGTGACTTTCTCTTGTCGACCCAAGGCGGCCCGCAGCAGGACGGGAATCAGATGCGTCTCGGGCCGGTGATCTTCGCCCAAGGAACCGTCGACGGCCGCCCCGGCCACATTGAAATAACGCGGCGCGACGAACGCGAACTCACGATCGGCCGCCGCATAGTCGCGGAGCACCCGCTCGACGCACCACTTCGACCAGCCATACGGACTGACCGGCTGTTGACGCATCGTTTCCACCAGGGGCGTCGTCTCGGGCTCGCCGTAGGTCGCACAGGTCGAGCTGAACACCAGCCGTTTGACGCCCACCGTCCGCATCGCTCGCAGCAGGCTGATCGTGCCGGCCGTGTTGTTGTAGTAATACGCCAGCGGATCGGCCACGGACTCGCCCACGTAGGTCAACGCGGCGAATTGCATGACGCAATCGACGTCGTGCCGGGCCAAAACGTCGGTCAACTCGGCGGTGTCGGCCAGATCGAGCTTAAAAAACGCAGCCCGGCGATCGACCGCCGCGATATGTCCGCGATACAAATTGTCGATCACCGCGACCCGGTGGCCGGCGTCCAACAATTGCCGAACGGCATGGGAGCCGATGTAACCCGCCCCGCCTGATACCAAAACGTTCATGAGCGATTCCTTCGCAAGAGGAAGACCGACGCGAAAGGCCCTAGGATATCGAAACGTTCGTCGCGAATCAACAAATCCTAGGCATTTGCTCGCCGGAAAGGAAGTCGAGAATCCGCCCGCCGCCAAATCGGTTCTTCAATTCGACCACGCCCGGATGCGCGGCCACGACCGTGCCGACCCGGGCTGGCCCGACCGCCGCCGGGTGGTTTTGCATGGCCTGCAACACGCGATCCGCCGCGTCCGCCGGCACGAACGCCGCCAACCGGCCCTCGTTGGCCGCGTACAACGGATCGAGCCCCAGCAGTTCGCACGCCGCGGCGACCGGTTCGGCCACGGGAATCGACGCCTCGTCCACCTCGATGCCCACGCCGGCGTCCAGGGCGATTTCATTGAGCGCCGCCGCCAATCCGCCGCGCGTCAAATCGCGCAGGCAATGGACATCCGCGCCGGTGGCCAACATCGCCGCCACCAGATCGGCCAGCGGCGCGCAGTCGCTTTGCAACGCGCCCTGAAACTCGAGCCCCTCACGGACCGACAAGATGGCCATGCCGTGACGGCCCAAGTCGCCGCTGATCAAGACCGCGTCGCCCGGCGCGACCCGAGCGGGCGAAATCTCGACGCCCGGCGCGATCCAGCCCACACCCGCCGTGTTGATGAACACGCCGTCGCCCTTGCCGCGATCGACCACTTTGGTGTCGCCGGTGACGATGCGCACGCCGGCGGCCCGAGCCTCGTCGGCCATCGACCGGACGATGCGATGCAACGACTCCAGCGAAAAACCCTCTTCGAGAATAAAGCCGGCGCTGAGCGAGTCCGGCCGAGCGCCCGCCATCGCCAGATCGTTGACGGTTCCGCAGACGGCCAGGCGTCCGATGTCGCCGCCGGGAAAGAACAACGGGTGGACGACGTAGCTGTCGGTTGTGAAAGCCAGCCGCCCCTCGCGCGACGGCAACACCGCGGCGTCGTGCGGAGGTCCGCCCGCCTCGGTCCCGTCAAACGCCGATCGAAACACCGCCTCGATCAATTCGCGCATCGAGCGTCCGCCGCCGCCATGGGCCATTTGCACCGTGGCGTGGTCGTTCAACGGGATCGGACAATTCAGATGGAATTCATCGCTCATAGGACTACAAAACCGCAAACGGCCAACTTTTCTAAATCCCACTCCTTCGATATCGAAAATACGCCGCGCAGGCCCCTTCGGACGAGACCATCGGAGCGCCCAGCGGATGGCCGGGCGTGCAGCGAACGCCGAACGCGGGACAATCGTTCGGACGGCGATGCCCCTGCAAAATCTCGCCGGCGATGCACTCGGCGGGCTCGTCGGCCACGATCGTCTCGACCTGGAATCGCCGCTCGGCGTCGAACTGCTGATATTCGGGCCGAAGTCCCAGTCCGCTGGCGGGAATTTCGCCGATGCCTCGCCACTTGCGCGAAACCACTTGAAACACCTCGGCCATCTGCCGCAATGCCGCAAGGTTGCCCGCCGGACGAACGGTCCGAGCGTATTGGTTTTCGACCTCGCATCGGCCCGACTCCAACTGGCGAACGCACATCAACACGCCCTGCAAAATGTCGACCGGCTCGAAACCCGTCACGACGATCGGCACGCGATAACGCTCGGCGATCGGGCGATACTCGTCCAAACCGGTGATCGCGCAGACGTGCCCGGCGGCCAAAAATCCCTGCACCCGATTGGCGGGCGAATCGAGCACGGCCCGCATCGCCGGCGGCACCAACACATGGGACACCAAAAGCGAAAAGTTCGTCAATTGCAGTCGGGCGGCCTGGGCAACCGCCATCGCATTGGCCGGCGCGGTCGTCTCAAACCCGACGGCGAAAAACACGACCTGACGGTCCGGATGACGCTGGGCCAGCGCCACGGCGTCCATCGGCGAATACACCGTTCGCACGTCGCCGCCTTCCGACTTGACCGTCAACAAATCCTTGTGCGAGCCCGGCACGCGAAGCATGTCGCCGAACGAGCAGAAGGTGACCTCGGGTCGAGCGGCCACCGCCACGGCCTTGTCGATCATTTCGATCGGCGTGACGCACACCGGGCAGCCTGGCCCGTGAATCAACGTGATCGCGCGCGGCAGCATCTCGTCCAACCCGAACCGAAGAATCGCGTGGGTCTGACCGCCGCAAATCTCCATGATCGACCACGGCCGGGTCGTCGCCCGAGCGATGGCGTCGGCCAGCCGTCGGACGGCGTCGGCGTCGCGATATTCGTCGAGATATTTCAAGATCAGGAGCTAGGGGCTAGGGATGGACGATTGGGGATTGGGAGACGGTTCGACGGCGGCGTACGATTCGATTTCTTTCAGATAGTCCATCGTTTCGCGGGCCTCGGCCTCATCGATCCGACTCAGCGCGAACCCGACGTGGACCAAGACGTAGTCGCCCACCTGGACCTCGGGCGTGTAGGACAGGCAGACGTTTTTTACGATGCCGCCGAATTCGACCTTGCCCATCGACAGGCCGTTCTGCTGGTCGATCTCGAGTACTTTTCCAGGAATTCCCAAACACATGATGTCAGCGTGCGGAGATGTTTTGCAAAGACTGAAGGGCGAGCCACGCTTGGCCCAGCGACAGGCCCCCGTCGCCCGGCGGCGTCTGACTTTGAGTATACACCAAAAAGCCCTCGTCCGACAGTCGGGCACGGACCTTCTCCAGAAGCACGACGTTTTGAAAACACCCGCCGCTCAGCACAATCGGCAGTCCCCGGCCCAACGCCGTCGCCGTCCGTGCGGCCATTTCAGCCAAGGCGTTGTGAAACTTCGCACTGATGCGCCCGACCTGCAGCCCGGCCAGACGATCGGCCAACACGGCACGGACCATCGGCGCCCAATCCACGATCGCCGGTTCCGCCGAGGCGTCTTTTTCAAACGGCATCGGATAGGCGTCCGTTTCGCTCGGATCGGCCGCGAACTCGAGCGCCATCGCCGCCTGGCCCTCGAAACTGATCACGGCCGGCAGTCCGCAAATGGCCGCCACGGCGTCGAACAGCCGGCCCATGCTGCTGGTCCGCGGCGCATTGAGCCGTCGTTGGATCGCGGTCAGTAGCGTGTGGATTTCCTGCGCCGAAAACCACTCCGCGGCCAACGGCGCCGCCTGATCGCCGAACAACTCGAACAACAGCCCCAGCGCGGAGCGTCGCGGTTGCCGAGCCGCGTGGTCGCCGCCGGGCAACGCAAACGTCCGCAGATGCGCCGCACGACGATAAGTCGCTCCCTCGCACCGCAGCGTTTCGCCGCCCCAAATCGTGCCGTCGGGGCCATAGCCGGTGCCGTCCCAACAGAACGCCAACACCGGTCCCCGCAGCCCATGTTCAGCCATGCACGACGCGGCGTGGGCGTGATGATGCTGCATGGGCAACAGCGGCACGTTCCAACGCGAGGCCAACTGTCGGGCGTAAAGCGTCGACGCGTAGTCCGGATGCAAATCGCAAGCGACCACGTCCGGCGCGACGTGAAAGAACGCCGTCAGATCGTCGATCGCGCGGCAAAACACCTCGACGCTCGCCAGCCCGTCCAAATCGCCGATGTGCGAGCCCAACACCACGTCGACCGACGCCGACGCCTCGGACGGCAGCGCCAAGGCCACCGTGTTTTTCAGGTGTCCCCCAACGGCCAACACCGTCGGACGGCGTGCGGCGGCCCACGCCAGCTTGATGGGTCGCGGGGCGAAACCTCGGGCGCGGCGAAGCACCTGGACGCCGCCCGAACCGACCCGCACGATCGAATCGTCCACCGGACGCGCGATCGGCCGGTCGTGCGTCAGCAACACGTCGGCGATCGGCCCCAGCCGCGTCAAGGCGTCTTGCGTGTCGATGGCCATCGGCTCGTCCGACAAATTGCCGCTGGTGCAAACGATCGGGCGTCCCAAGGCGTCCATCAACAACCAATGCAGCGGCGTGTAGGGCAGCATCACGCCGAGATACGGATTGCCGGGAGCCAGGAGAGTGGAGAGTGAGGAGTGGAGAGTGGAGAGTGTTGCGGCGTCTTTCTTTTTCAGCAGGACGATGGGGGCTCTTGCGGACGTCAACTCACCGGCTTCCGTCTCGGAGACGCAACAGCAGCGGCGCACGTCGTTCAACGTGGGGAACATCAGCGCAAACGGGCGGTCGGGCCGATGTTTTCGCTGCCGCAATCGCGCGACGGCCTCGTCCGACGCGGCATCGACCAGAAGCTGAAATCCGCCGAGCCCCTTTAGTGCGACAATCCGACCTTCCCGGATCACTTCGACCGCGACGTCCAACGCCGACGCGCCCACGGCCAGCGTCCGACCGTCCGAGGCCAACAGTTGCAGCGTCGGTCCGCATCGAGGACAAGCGATCGGCTGTGCATGAAATCGCCGGTCCGCCGGGTTTTCGTATTCCGAGCGGCAGGCCTCGCACATCTGAAAACCGGACATCGTCGTGCCAACCCGATCGTAGGGCAACCGCTCGATGATCGACCAACGCGGGCCGCAATGGGTGCAATTCGTAAACGGATAGCCAAAGCGACGCTCCGCCGGGTCGCGCAACTCGGCCAAACACTGGTCGCACGTGGCCAGGTCGGCCGGAATCGTCGGACGCGGCTCGGCCGCTTCCTCGCTGCCGAGAATTTCAAACGCGGCCGGCTCGCTCGTGGAATTGAGGACGGGAATCTCTTGAATATCGATCGCCTCGACGGCGGACTGCGGCGGCGCATCCTGACGCAGCATCGCCACGAATGCGTCGAACGCGGCCTGTGGGCCTTGAACCTCGATCTGCACCATGTCGGACCGGTTCCGCACCCAGCCGCACAGCCCGCAACGCACGGCCGCCTGATAGACGAACGGCCGAAAGCCCACGCCCTGCACGACGCCTCGGACGGCCAGCGTCCATCGACGGACGAGATGTTCCGAGGACTGTTTCATGGACGACTTCCCCCCCGTAGGTTCCCGCGGCCGTTTTAAAAGCCGCCCTACTCCCCCCAAGTTAATGTACGCTTCAAACGGCCCAAAAGTAAGTGGTCCACGACGAACGGTTGACCGACCGCATCGGTTGTTCTACGATGAAATAGACCTATCCGATCGGGTGACGCCATGTTCAGTGTCTTGCGAGAAATCCATTTTTGTTACGGACACCGCCTGTTGAACTACTCGGGCAAGTGCCGTCATTTGCACGGTCACAACGGGCGGGCGGTGCTTGCCTTCAAGACGTCCGGGCTGGACGCGCAAGGCATGGTGCTGGATTTTTCGGCCATCAAACGCGGCGTCAACGGTTGGATCGACGAAAACCTCGACCACCGGATGATTCTCCAGCGCGACGATCCGGCCGTGCCGGTGTTGCAACAACTCGGCGAGCCGCTCTATTTGATGGACTCCCCTCCGACGGCGGAAAACCTTGCCCGACTGATCTACGATGCGGCTTGTCAATTGGGTTTTCCGGTGGTCGACGTGCGTTTGTGGGAAACGCCGCACTGTTGTGCGAGATATTGCCCGCCGACCAGCGCCGGTGAATAGCCGTCGGACCATGGGCAACGACTTTTTCCAGCCCACGTCGCTCGACCTTGTTGGCCGAAGGAAAGCGGCTATAATGTGGAGCTGTCTTGTTTGAGTGAGACGTATTTCGACAGCCTCGAAGGATCTATTGTCATGGGAACCCGTCCTCGCACCGGTCATGTTATGAAGCTGAAGAGCCGTCGTTGCCCGAAATGCGGCGGCAAGATCAACTCGCAGCGGACCCGCTGCAAACGGTGCCATGAGTTGCAGAGCCGGCCGAAGAAGTAGAGCGAATTCGGGTTGGCGTGCGGGTTTCGATTCGAAAGTGCAATTCCTCGCGTGGGGTTTTTGCCTCTGATTGGGTGCGCGGACGGGTGTCCGATCGCAGTTCTGTGGGTTTTTCCCGGCCTAAGTCTTCTTCAGATTCCCCGCTTTCGGCTTATTGCGGTCGAGATATGGGTGCTGGGGACGGGCCAAGTTGGAGAAAGTTTGCCGTTTGGCGAACGCTTCCGGTGTGTAAAACGGTCCTTTTCCGGCCCTAGGGTCGCTGTATTTTCACTGGCTTGCGCTTGTGGAAATCTTTGCGCCACAGGAGCAGTAAACCTTTTGCTGGAAATACGTTACGTTCGCTCAAGCGTGATTCCTGAAGCGGTCGATACGGTTAGTGACCCTTAAGTCAAAGATGCGTGCCACGGTGGCACGTCTCAAGGGCGCGTCAGGCAACCGGATCGGGTAGGAATCGAGCCAAGGAATGGCTCGACGGCCCTGGCGCAGTACACCGTATGAATTGCAGGGGATGATCTAATTCCCTTCCTTGCAATTCACTGTAAAGGAGTTGTGGCTCAATGAGAAGCAAGACGATTTTTGGAGCGCTCCTGGTGAGCGTCGCCCTGTGCAGCCAGGGGTTCGGTTTGGAACTCCTGGATCGCATGCTTGGGCTGAACTGCGGTGGCTGCGGCGAGTGCAAAGCTTGCGCCAAGGTCGCCTGTTGTGAAAAGGCCTGCCCCAAAGCCTGTGTTCCGGCTTGCGAGAAGGCATGCCCCAAGGCTTGCGTTCCGGCTTGCGAAAAAGCTTGCCCGAAGGCTTGCGAGAAAGTGATCTGCGGCGAACCGAAGTGCAAGAAGTATCATGCCACCCCGGTTCGCGACCTGTTCGACAACATCAAGGACATGTTCGAAGCCAAGGCTAGCATTTGCGAAGCGCCGAAGGCCTGTGAGCCGACCAGCTGCGCCAAGGCTTGCCCGAAGGCTTGCGAACCGGCCTGCGAGAAGGCTTGCAAAGTGAAGCATTGCCGCAAGGTCAAGGCCTGCGAGCCGGTTTGTGCGAAGGCCTGCGAGCCGGTTTGTGCGAAGGCTTGCGAGCCCGTTTGTGCGAAGGCTCCGAAGTGCCACAAGCTGTATCGTCGCCCCGTGCTCGAACTGCTTGAGGACTTGTTCGGCAGCTGCAAGAAGTGCGACAACGGTGGCTGTGAAGCCGCTTGTGGTTGCAACGGCGCTGCCCCGGCGACCAAGGCCCCGGCGGCTGCCCCGGCCAAGGCTCCGGAAGCGGCTCCCCTGCCCGCGGCCCCGAAGGCGGATCCCTCGGCCTCGATTCAGAGCCGTGGCATCTACCAGGCTTCCCGCAGCTTGGTCCGCAACTAGGACATCGTTCCTAACGGAAACGTAACCATGGCCTGCTCGGGATTCGTCCCGGGCAGGCCTGTTTGTTTCTTGACGCCATGGTTGATGCCCGACGCCGAAAAAACTATGATCATGGCTGTCGTAGAACTTCCAACGTCATCCTTCCTTTCCAAAACGGGCATGCCCAGTCCCGCCGTACAACCGTTGTTGGCCCTGATTGCCCCTCATGCGGGCGGCAATCCGACGCAATACGTCTTTGAACGGGCCTTCGCCGATCGCGAGCTTGATTGGCGCTATCTGACCTTTGAAATCGAGCCGGAGCGACTCTCCGCCGCGGTTCAAGGCCTGAAGGCGTTGGGGTTTCGCGGCGGCCACTGCGCCGACGCCTATCAAGAGGACGTGTTGTCGCTGGTGGACCGCGTCACGGACACCGCTTCGCAGGTCGGCGCCGTGAATGTCGTCTTTCGGGAAGGAGACGTGTTGGTTGGCGACAACACGGACGGCGAGGCTGTGCTGGCGGCCATCGGCCGTGTGTCGGACCTCGTTGGAAAGAAAATCGTCCTGCTGGGCGCCGGACACGTGGCCCGGGCCGTGGCGATCGCGTTGGCCGCTGTGGGCGACCTGGGCGCGCTGACGGTCGTCAATCGGTCGGAGAGCCGCGCCGTCGATCTGACGAACCTGGTGGCCGACAAGTTTTCCACGCCCCCGGACGTTGCCACGTGGTCCGCCGATTACGTGCCGCCACCGGACGCGGACGTGCTGATCAACGCGACCCGCCTGGGCGCCGATCCGCACGACGCGGCGTTGCCGACCCCGTTCGACGCGTTGCGGCCCGGCTTGCTGGTGGTCGACGTGGCGGCCTGCCGAGCCCGAACGCCGTGGTTGGACGGGGCGTCGCAGCGCGGATGCCAGATTGTCGACGGGCTGACGGTTTTTCTCGAACAAGCCGCGATTGGTTTTCGGCGATGGACGGACGTGGAGCCCGACCGTCGGATCCTGCGAGAGGCCGCCGAAGAGTTTTTGGGATTATAATCGCGTCCGTGCGGCGATGGTCGCCATTTCGCCATTCCCGGCGGACGACCGACATGACGCGGCTCGCGCATCATCCGCTCGACTTGCGGGGCGTTGCATCACACGGGCACCCACTCCGTCGAGAGTTTTCCGGCCTTTTCCCACTCTTTTCGCTGAGTGATGGACCATTGGGCTCTTGGATCCCGCAGAACTTGCTCGGCCGAGATTTCGGGAAAGAATTGCTCGCCGACCCCTTCTTGCAAGAAGACGGCGTTCAAACAGCGATGCGACGCCACTAGGCGATAGCCTTTTTTCCGACCCAAATTGACGAACGCCGGCAACGACGCCCCGGAAAGGCTTTTGGGGTCGCGAAAGCCGGGCCAGACATAGTCGGGGGTGTATCGCATGGACACGCTTTCTTCCCAGGCCTTTTGGAACTCCAGGATGACGACTCGCGGCTGAATGCAGTCGATCGCCTTCCAGATCCAATAATCGTTGCCGTCGATGTCGAGCGAGAACAGGTCGATTTCTCCCGTCATGCCGTTGTCGCGAAGGATCGAATTGACCGACTCGGCGGTGATCCAAGCCTGCACGAACTTCGGCGGCCAGATTCGGGTTTCGGGAATCATGCCATAGAAGTCACGTCCTCGCGCTACTTTCGCCTGATCGCCGTCAACCAGCAGGCCGGTCCAACCGTGGTTGATGATCAAATTGGCCGTGTTACACTCGATGCCGTCGCCGGCGCAAATTTCGACGCACTTTTTGTTCGTCGTTTGGATCAACGAGAAAACGAAGTGCAGGACGCCGTCCTCGCCATTTTGCGAATAGGCGCGGAACGCAACGTCGTCGAACGAGGGCAACGGATCTCCGTGCCTCGCCAATTCCGCGTATCTCAGCGACAAGAGCAATTGCATCGCTTTGTCGACCGTCCCGATTCGATCCAGTTGTTTTCGATCTCGCAGTTCCAACGCCGGCGCCGGCGTTGGCAAACACGGCACGGATCCCATGCGACGCTTTAATGCTCGCATAAAACGAGAGATGGGCATCTTGTGTTTCTCCTTGGAAGATGTCGAAGAAAGGTACCACGCCGCCACCACGAACCGCCACGACGCAACTCCACTCAGACCGGCGTCCAGACGTCTTTCAGCAGGCCATTTTGAATCCATTCTTTTCGCGCGTTGACGGCCCATTGCGATCTTGGATCGTTCAACACCTGGGCGGCCGGGATTTCGGGGAAAAATTCCTCCCCGACGCCTTCCCGCAAGAAAACGGCGTTCATGCACGCGTGGGCGCCGACCAGACGATAGCCCTTCTTTCGCCCCAACTTGACGAACGCCGGCAACGAAGCCCCGACCAGGCGTTTGGGGCCGTTGTCGCCCGGCCAAATGTAATGGTTGTCCGGATTGTAGACCATCGACACGCATTCGTCCCAGGCCTTTTCAAATTCCAAAATCACCGCCCGGGGCTGAATGCAGTCCAAAGCCTCCCAAACCCAGTAGTCGTTGCCGTCGATGTCGAGCGAAAACAGATCGATTTCTCCGCTCATGCCGTTGTCGCGGATGACCGAATTGATGGACTCGACGGTGATCCAGGCATTGGCGAATTTCGGCGGCCACATGCGGCGATCGGGCAAGGATCGATAAAACTCCCGGCCGCGTTCCACGTTTTCTTTGTTTCCGTCGACCAACAGGCCGGTCCAATCGTGATTGATAATCAGATTGGCCGTGTTGCATTCGATGCCGTCGCCGGCGCACACCTCGACGCATTTTTTGTTCGTCGTTTGGATCAACGAGAAAACGAAGTGCAGGACGCCGTCCTCGCCGTTTTGCGAATAGGCGCGGAAGGCGACGTCGTCGAACGAGGGCAGCGGTTCGCCGGCCCTCGCCAACTTCGCGTACTCCAGCGACAAAAGCAACTGCGCCGTTTTGTCATTCGTTCCAATCCGGTCCCATTGCTTTCGCTCATAAAGATCCCGCTCGACCGGCGCACTGGCCTCTTGGTCGTGTCGCAGCCAACGTCGCAAAAATGGTGGAACATGCATCTTGACTGTCCGTCTTTGACCGGGGAAGATAAGGAAGCCCCAACGATCGCACACCAGGGGTCTCACACGACCGATGCCCGCTGCAAAAGCGTCCCAGCGTCGCTCGGCTTCACCGCTTCCTCGCGGGGAGGCTCGACCACCGACCGCAGCGATTCCTGCAAGCGTGACGCCACGACCGCGTTGCTGTTCCAATGGAGCATTTTTTCGCGGGCATTGCGGGCAAGCCGTCCGTAGGCGGACCGATCGTGCTTCGCAATTTCGTAGCTGCGACGGATTTCCTCGACCAGGGAGGTCCAAACCAGCCGATGCCATGTGGTCGTCTTGCGGAGTTGGCTGTCATGCGGAAACGCCGCGGGCTCGGGATGCGATTCGACGACAAAGCCGACGTCCCGACCGAAATAGTCGCTGATGGCCGTGTGGCACGGCGAAATGCCGGGGCGGCCGGCCGCCAGATAGTTCAACAACGGCAGGCAATTCCCCTCGGCGCGCGTCGTCGTGAGATAATACGTCGTGCCGGTCGCCAATTCGATGAGCTGCCCGTCGCTGAGAAACGTCGGAACGAACACGACCCGACAACGATGCGAAATGCCCGAGCGATGGCAGAAATTCCACACCCAGTTCACGATCTCCGGCCTATTGGCCACCAGCTTCAACACCAAGGTGGCGTCCTCGCAATCTCTCAACGCCCAGAGAAACGCCGTCAACAAGTCTCCCCAATTTTTGCGACTGTCGCTCGGATTGAAAATGCTGGTGTACACGACGCCCGACAAATCCAACTGCGATTCCGACGACACCGGCATAGCGGCCGGCCGAATCCCCGCCGACTCGCCGCGCCACTCGCACCGCCCAAAATGCGAGGCGACCCGGATCGTGCGATACAGCCGGTCGCGCAGGATGAATCGCCCCACGTCGCGACACAATGCACGGACGCCGCCTCGCACCGCCCGCTTCAGGCCCTGCCGCCGTCCTTCGTGAGACGGCAAGCTCGGCAACTCCGGCTCGCACCAGGAAAATCCGTGGCCGGGACACTCCAGCAGCGTATGGCGATCGGGAGTCCACCAGGGCACTTGAAAATATTCGTCGGGGGTGGGCACTTGAACAATTTGAATCGGCGTTTGGACGCCGGCCTTCCGAAAGGCGTCTCGCGTGAACGGTCCGCCGACGATCAGCGAATCGCACTTGGCGGCCATGGCGACCCAATTGTTTTCCGGCTTGCCGTCGAATTCGTGATCGGGAATGTCTGGAAATTCCCAAGCAGGCACCACGACATTCGGCGCGTCGGCCGCTAACCGGACATCCTGGAGCGGAAGAAAACTGACGTGAATCGGTTCACGGCCGCGCAGACGGGCCTCGGCCACGGCACGATCGACATCCTCGGCCGCCACCACCGTCAATTCGCCCCATTGTTCAAGCAGGGGCGCAAACAGACGGACGACAAAATCATACGAATAACCGGGACAGCCGAGATTTTTGCCGTTCGGCGAATCCGTAAGATAGGATGTCACGATCACGGCCCGCGACGATCGTACCATGGTCTTCAAAGTGGCGAACTCCTGAAATGTGTACAACCTCTCTTACGCCCAAGTTGGCGGGTAGGATATCGAGAGTCCCATTCCTGCTCAAGAGCGAATCCGCCGGTTTTGCCGAAACCTAAGCGTTTTGCAGTTGGCGTCCTACCGTCGGCAATCTCCGTGAGTGGCGACTGCTAGAGGGGTAAAGAATCGAGGGTACGCCCAGCTTGCCTAAATAGCCGTGTTTTCTCTCAAAAAAACAACTCCCCCGGCAGACACTCGTCTGGACACCAAATGCTTGTGCTCGTATAACCCCAAGCACATAGTGTATTGAACAGCTTGAGGAGCGTTGCATGATGAATAAAATGCAAACCTTGGCCGGTCGATTCCGGCGATTGGCCGGTCGATTCGTGCCGCGCAAGCCGGAGCCGCCCCCGCAACCCCATCCGGACGACGCCGCATGGTTGACGATGCAAAAGTCGGGCTGGTACAACTCGGCGACGGGAGAGATTGCGCCTGGCTTTCCGATTCGCTCGGCCGATCGGGTGGTGGACATTGGCTGCTCGACGGGCAACATCTCCGTTTTCGCGGCGAAACAGGGCGCAGACGTCGTCGGCATCGACATTGACGCGTCGGCGATTGAGACGCTTCGGGAACGTTTTCGCACCCAGTTTCCCGTGCCTTCTGCCTCCCCCCATTCCGAAACGCCGCCGGTTTCGCGGCAGCACGAAGCCCTTGTCAGCGACTGCAACCCGATCCCGCTGCCGGCCGATTACGCCGACGTTGTTTTGGTGATGGAGGTTTTGGAGCACGTCGACGATCCGGCCGCCATGTTGCGGGAAGCGGTTCGCATCGGCAAGCGAAACGCCCGGTATCTGTTCCTGGTTCCCGATCCGTTGGCCGAGTCCGTCCAGCGAGTGATCGCTCCGCCGGTGTACTGGCAGAGGCCAAACCACTTGCGCGTGTTCGAGCGTGAGGAAATTCAAGGGCTCGTGGAGAGTGCGGGCCTTGTGGTGGATCGGAAGTTGTTTGACGGCTTTTATTGGTCGATGTGGTGGTTTCTCTACTGGGCGGTTCCGAAAAACAGCATTCCGCCCGGCAAGACCGGCGATTCGGAACTTTTGCGGCACTGGAACGAGACCTGGATTTCGCTGATCTCGACGCCGAAGGGCGACCAGATTCGTCAAGCGTTGGAAAACGCGATGCCGAAGAGTCAAGTCCTTATTGCCCACAAACCTTGAGGGCCTTCTCGCGTTTTTCCCCAAACCGTCACGCGGCTTTACAACGCTCGGATTCCCGGCCTTCAGGCAACCGGTGCACGATCGGCGTCGATTCGCGTCGAAGTCGCTGCATCGAGTCGTCCACTTTTCTGAAGGAAAGCAGAATCAGGTTTCCCAACGGATTTTTCCACGATTTGAAGGGGAACGTTTTGGACAGCCGCATGGCGCCGCGGAACGAGAGCGACGCCAGGAACGTGGCCAGAAAATGCGTCGTCGTTCGGGCGGTCAACTGAAAATCCCGAGCCAGCGTTTCGGAAATCCGCCTCATCTTCGACACGCACGTGAAGTAGTACTACAAGATCAGGCACGTAGGAAACTCACCACGGAGACACGGAGAACACCGAGAAGCAGAAAAGAAGGTGCTCTTGCAGGCCGCTATCTGGCGCGCGTGGCGCACGTCGCACCCCTGTGCAAGGTCGTCGCATTTCCGAGAACGGCGCCATGGTCATAAGTTCTTATCCCTTTTGTCCTTCTGTCTCAGTGTTCTCCGTGTCTCCGTGGTGAACCCAGCGTTGTAGTGGTAGTTGAACTTCGTAATGTGCTGTTCTTCGTAAGAAAACTCCGACAGACGATTCACCGCCACTTCCAAGAGCGGCCATAGGTTCGCGTAGTTCGGCGTCGATAGCACGAGCGTCCCACCGACCCTCAGCCGAGCGTCGAAAGAAACGTGCCGGCGAAACAGCCGATGTCCAGAATCGACTGCCCCGGCGTTTTCGGCAGACATTCGATCACCCGCTCAAATTTTTGCAGATGCCAAGCCCGCCGAATCGGATTTCCCGTCTCGACCACCTGCTGATAGTAGCCGAGCGGAATGGCGTCATAATTGAAACGAGCAAGGTCGACGTATTGCGGTTTGGTCAACAAGACAGCGTTTTTCATGACGTTTCGCTTTCCGGAGTTCGTGAGTTTTCTTTACCCCAATCCAAGCTCTGTCCCCAAAGCGTCTCGGAGCGTCAAACGATCTTCAAAATCGGCCCCGCGCCCGCCTCGTTGAATCCACGGCGACGCGATCTCGAGCCCCCCCATCCCCCAAAACCATTTGGTTCTTACCACGCATTAAATTGGCTCGCATTCGAAAAAAACGCCCTTGCCTCATAAGATCGGTTTCGATACGTTACGCACGGAGGTACGCCTATGCGGCCGAAGGAAACTGTTCCTTGCGATCATTTTTTCATCGCAGCCACCGACCGGCGGTGATCGTGACGTCCTATAATACCGGGGCTCCCAACGGCGACAAGTTGGGATGTCCGGGCTATTCGTACGATTTGGTCGTCCGGCTGTTCTCGCCGCTGATCGAGCGGTGGCCTGATTCGTTTTCCGCGACGTTGTCGTGCCTGAGACATACCCTCCCTTACTCTTCAGTTTGTGAGATTCTGACATGAAAATCGACTTTGTCGTCCCTGGTTACAGCAAATGCGGCACCACAACATTGTGCGCCCTGCTGGCTGAGCATCCAGGCGTTTTTATCTCCAAAGTCAAGGAGCCTGGTTTTTTCGCCCACGAATACGACAGGGGATGGGATTGGTATAAAGCGTTTTTTGAGGACGCCCGCGACGATCAGCTTCATGGTGAAGGAAGCACGTTCTACTCGAGCGACGAGTATGCCGAGCTTTCTTGTACGAGAATTTTAGAGCGTTTTCCGGCGACACGGTTTATCTTCATGGTGCGAAACCCCATCAAACGCATCGAATCCAGCTATCGGGAACTGCACCATATCGGACAACTTTTTGGCGTCTCCGCCCCGTTCAGTCTGCCTGAAACATTGAAGGCGTTTCCTAATATGCTCAATGACACGCTCTATTGGACGCAACTGTGCAAGTATCGCCGACACGTTCCCGACAAACGGATTTTGATCATGTTTTTGGAGGATTTCGAGAAAGATCCCGCTGCGGAATTGCAGCGGTGCTTCCGGTTCCTGGGCCTCGACCCTTCAGTCCCCATTTCCAACGTGGGAAGAAAGTTGAACACAGCCTCGGCCAAGCTGTACGACTCAAAACTGCTGCGATTCATTCACACGCATCCCTGGGCCAGCCGCCTGTGGGGGGCTCTGCCGGACGAGACTCAGGCCCGTCTGATCGCAAGGTTTCATCTGCGCAAACCGTTTGTCGGTCCCGTGGTGTGGACCGACGAAAGTCGCGATTTGACGATCGACTGGCTTCGAGATGACGTGGCACATCTGTTGCGACATTGCGGAAAACCGGCGGATTTCTGGCCCGAGTTCGACGTCCGACAAGGCCGCGCCGCCGCGTAACCCCACCAACGAGTCACTCAACTATTACACTCTAGTGGGATTTTTGTCGGGTTTTTACAGAATCGTGCGTGGGCCGCGTCATTTGCCGCCAAAAAAACTTGCGAAAAAACAGACTTTTCATACAATAAGAAAAGTTGAACAAGCGGGGTAAGTTCATCGCTGGGCCAGAAAAGGAGGTAGCGTGCGACGCTCTCAATCGACGCGGCTTGCTCTGAGCACGGCTGCTTTTCTTTTCGTTGCCGGTTCTCTCGTTTTCTTCAACTCTCCAGTCTACGCGGACTGGAAGTACGACATTGGCTATACCCAGTTGGCGGCTGAACTGGGCAGTTCTATGCCCACGGGCTCCAGCGTCACGGTCACGCAAGTCGAGGCGGCCGATCCCGCTAGTTCCACCAACTATTCCCCCAACCCTTCCAACAGCGCGCTGAGCGGCGTCAGTTTTACGTACGAAGGACTCGCAACGTCCGGCAGCGTGTCGAGTCACGCAACGACCGTGGCAACCTATTTCTACGGCTCCAAGAGTCTCGTGTCCGGCGTAACGGACGCGACCATCTGGGACGCCGGCAGTTGGTTGAGTTGGGTGGGCAACAAGGAATCGACCGACGTGGTCAACTGTAGCTGGATTGCCACGTCTTCTCAGATATCCGCCAGCAATGCGACAATTTATTCCCAACTGTTGGACTATTCAATCCGAGATTCCGATTACGTGGCCGTGGTGGGCGTCAACAACGACGACAGTCCGACGCTCCCCTATCTGCTCTGCCAAAGTTACAACAGCATTTCCGTGGGCCTGACCAACGGCAATCACAGCAGCGGGACCACGACGCTCAACGGCGCAGGCCGAATCAAGCCTGAAATCGTAGCGCCGGCTTCGGCGACCAGTTGGGCCACGGCAATGGTCAGTTCTGCGGCGGCGTTGCTGGTGGACGCCTCGCGATCCATCTCCACCACCGCCGGCACGAATTCGGCGATCAAGGCGGTTCTTCTGGCAGGAGCCACGAAGTCGGAATTCTCCGATTGGAGCCATACGCACGACCGCCCGCTAGATGACACCTACGGGGCCGGCGAGTTGAACGTCGATCGAAGCTATCACATTCTCGCCGGCGGGCAACACAGCGCCAGCGCCACCCGAAACAGGACGACTTCGATCATCACGAAAACCGCCGCCGGCAACATCAGCGACGACGGATGGGACTACAGTCGCAACGCCGCGAATACGGAAAAACTCTATTATTTCAGCGTCGGCCAGGGCGAAACCGTTTCGGAGCTTTCCGCCGTGCTCACCTGGAACGCCGTGGTCATAAGCTCAGGAAGCTCCTTGACGACCACCGTGGCCAATCTGGATCTGTATCTCTACTCGGTCAGCGACACGGGCACATTGACCCAACTCGACCTTAGCGACAGTTCGGTGGACAACGTCGAGTTGCTTTACGAGACCTATCTGGCCTCGGGCGACTATGCGTTCGGCGTGACGGGCACAGCCAACACGTATTACGGACTGGCGTGGCACATCGCCGTACCAGAACCCGGTGCAGCGATCCTTCTGATAACGGCCTTGATCGCGGGAATTCGGATTTCCCATCGACGCCGTGGCCGCAACGGCTGATCGTATCTGCGACCCACAACTTCCGGGGGGGTAGTCTTCAGCCGGTCCGCTTCGCCGGGGCGGGCGTGTTATACTTGATGGATCTCGTTGTCTCGCGGCAGGTTCCGACTGTTTGCCCGTGTGACCCCTCGGAGTAAGCCATCGTGTGCGGAATCGTAGGATACATTGGTCCGCGCGAAGCCGTGGATTTCCTGGTCACCGGATTGCGTCGGCTCGAATATCGCGGCTATGACAGTGCAGGCGTGGCCACGATCACGCCCGAAGGCGAGTTCGCCGTCGTTAAATCCACCGGACGGATCGACCAGCTCGCGGCCCGATTGGCGCAAACCCCGGTCCACGGCCACGTCGGCATCGGGCATACGCGCTGGGCCACCCACGGCGTGCCGAACGACGCCAACGCCCACCCTCACTTGGGCGGCAACGCGGAATTGGCCTTGGTCCACAACGGGGTGATCGAAAACTTTCAAAGCCTGAAACAACGCCTCCAAGCGGAAGGCTATGCGTTCCGGTCGGAAACCGACAGCGAGGTGATCGCGCACCTGATCGACAGTTGTCTAAAACGGCAAGCGCCGGTCGAGGACATGGCCGCCGTCGATTATCAACCGTTGGTGACCGCGGTCCGCACGGCGCTCGCGCAACTGCAAGGCACCTACGGCTTGGCGATTCTGTTTCGCCGGTGGCCGGAGGTGATCATCGCGGTCCGATTGGGCAGCCCACTGGTCGTCGGCATCGGCGCCGGCGAGCATTTCGTGGCGAGCGACGCCTCACCGTTGGCCGGGTTCACCGATAAGATCGTCTATCTGGCCGATCATGAGCTGGCGGTCATCACAGCGGACAATCTCCGGGTCATCCATCGCGATCAGGGCCGCGTCCATCACAACGTTCACGTGTTGGATTTTCAGGCCGGCGACGTCGCCAAGGGCGGCTACGCCCATTTCATGCTCAAGGAGATTTTCGAGCAGCCTGAGTCGGTCGAAAACGTGTTGCGAGGCCGTCTGGATCACGACGCCGCGACGTCGAAGTTCGGCGGGTTCAACCTGACGCCGCAACAGCTCCGCGCCGTCAACCGGATCATCATGACCGGCTGCGGCACCAGTTGGCACGCCGGATTGGTCGGCGAATATCAGATCGAGTCGCTGGCCCGGCTGCCGGTCGAAGTGGAATACGCCAGCGAGCTGCGCTATCGCAATCCTCCGTTGGACAACAACACGCTGGTGTTCGCCATCACGCAAAGCGGCGAGACGGCCGACACGCTGGCGGCCCTGCGCGAGATGAAACGCAAAGGCTGTCCGACCCTCGGCGTCTGCAACGTGGTGGGCAGCACGATCGCCCAAGAGACCGACGGCGGTTTTTATCTGCGGGCCGGACCGGAAATCGGCGTGGCCTCGACCAAGGCGTTCACGTCGCAATGCACGTTGCTGGCGATGTTGGCCCTGTATTTCGGCCGGCTGCGGCATCTGAGTTTTTCGGCCGGCGTGCGCATCATCGAGCAGTTGAAGGCCTTGCCCGAACACATTCGCCAAGCGCTCGAATGCAACGATCAGGTGCAAAAGATCGCCGAAAAGTACGCCCATTGCACCAATTTCCTGTACTTGGGCCGGCAATTCAATTTTCCAACCGCGTTGGAAGGCGCGTTGAAGCTGAAGGAAATCAGCTACATTCACGCCGAGGGCTATCCGGCGGCCGAGATGAAACACGGCCCCATCGCGCTGGTCGACGCCCAAACGCCCAGCGTGTTCCTGTTGCCGCACGGCCAGGTCTATGACAAGGTGATCTCCAATCTGCAAGAGATCAAAGCGCGCGGCGGACCGGTCATCGCAGTCGTCTGCCGGGGGGATGCCGAAGCGTCCAAGCTGGCCGACGACGTGATCGAAATCCCGATGGTCGAGGAGTTTTTGCAACCTGTGGTGACGGTTATCCCGCTGCAATTGCTGGCCTACCATATCGCCGTGGCCCGCGGCTGCGACGTCGACAAGCCAAGGAATCTGGCTAAAAGCGTGACCGTCGAGTAGCGCCTCCTTAACAAAAAGAACGCCGGGCGTTATATTCGCCGACGCATCTCGCCCTGGATGGAGGACCTTTTTGGGAGGTGTCGTCATGCAGCCTAACGATTTTTTGATCGTGTTGACCGTGGTGGCGGGAGTTTTTGCGGTCGTTTTCGCATTGCCGGTGACCATCATCGTACTGGTCAACAAACTCGCCCGGCGTCAGGATGAACTGGCCGACGCCTCCGCCCGTCAACTGGCCTCGTTGCGTGATGACCTACGCAAGCAGCGGCAATTGCTCGAACGATGCGTCCCGAAAGACGAGCCTCCGCCGGTCACGATCGCCGAGCCGGTCACTCCGCCTGCAACCAGCGCGGTCCCGACGAAGCCGGACATCGCGTCGGTCGTCCAAAATGCGTCGCCGCATCCGGCCGAGCCCGCCCGAACGTTCAGGGCCGGCCCGCCCGAGCGATTTGTGCCCTTTCCAGTGCCCGAGGTCCGAGAGCCCAGCCGATTCGAGGCGGCGGCCCGAGCGATCTTGCTGCGCATTTGGAACTGGCTCATCGTCGGCGAGGAACATCGTCCGACGGGCGTGTCGATGGAGTTCGCCATCGCCAGCACGTGGCTTTTGCGCGTCGGCGTGGTGATTCTGGTCATGGGGATCGGGTTTTTCCTGTCCTATTCGATCCATCGCGGGCTGATCGGTCCGATGGGGCGCGTGGGGCTGACGATTCTGGCCGGCGTGGCGATGCTGGGCGCCGGCGTGCAAATGTTGCGAGGCAAGTATCACCGCTTCGGCGAAGGACTGATCGGGGGCGGGTTCGCCTCGCTCTATTTTTCCGTCTTCGCCGCGTTTCATTTCTTTCACATGATCGACGCGATGCCGGCCTTCGCGCTGATGGCGCTGGTGACCGTCTGCGCCGGAACGATGGCCGTCCGCGTCAACTCGATGTTGGTGGCGATTCTCGGCCTGTTGGGCGGCTACGGCACGCCCATCATGTTGTCGACCGGCGTCGTCGATTTCGTGGGCTTGTTCTCCTACGTCCTGCTGCTGGGGCTCGGCGTCTTGGCCATCAGCTACAAAAAGCAGTGGCACTTTTTGAACTACCTGTGTTTTCTCGGCACCTACGGCCTGTTTTTCGGGGCGATGCCGTCGTACCACGACGCCGATTTCTGGCAGGTGATGCCCTTTCTGATCGCGTTTTTCGTCCTGTTTTCGACGATGGTTTTCCTGTTCAATCTGTTGCATGGGACGAAATCGACGTTGTTGGAGTCGCTCGGGCTGCTCGTGAACGCGGGCGTTTTTTTCGGCGTCGGGTATTCCCTGATCGACAGCGCGTTCGGATATCGCTGGGTCGCCGCGATGACCGTCCCGTTGGCCGCTTTCTACATCGCCCACGTCTGGTTCTTCCTGGTCCGCCGGCTTTTGGACCGCGAGCTGTTGTTCTGTTTCAGCGGGCTGGCCGCGTTCTTTCTGGCGGTCACGATCCCGCTGATTCTTTCGGCCCAATGGATCACGGTCAGTTGGGCCATCGAGGCGTTCGTGATTCTCTGGATCGCCGGAAAATTGCAGAGCCAGTTTTTGCGTCACGTCGCCTACGTGCTTTATCTGGTCGTGATGGGCCGGTTTTGTTTCGCCGATCTGCCCGGCCAATATGCAAACGCCGCACCGATGCTCGACGTCCCCCTGTCCGAATACTTTGGGCTCTTGCTCGAACGGCTGGTGACGTTCGGCGTTCCGATCGCCTCGTTGGCCGGCGCGTTTCGTTTGCTCCGCTCGCCCGGCGCGACGTTCTCGTTGGCCGTCGATCGGGCGAACGACATGAACGCCTGGGTGCGCGATCGCTGGGCGGTTCGCGCGGCGATGGCCGGGGTCGCGGCCATGCTTTTCCTGTCCCTGCATCTGGAATTGAACCGCACGTTCGGCTACCTGTTTCCGCCGATGCGACTGCCGGTCCTGTCGCTGCTTTGGATCGCCATGGGCGTCTTTCTGATGCACGAATATCTCGCGCGGCCCGGTGCGATATTGCTGGCCTTGTTGACGCTGTTCGGCGTCGGCCTGGTGGTCAAGCTGTTTTGGTTCGATCTGCCCAGTTGGCAGTTGGTCCTTGAAACTCAACGTTATTCCGGCGCGTACTCGCCGCTGGCCGCGTCGATGCGGCTTTTGGATTTCGGCGTCATCGTCGCGTTCTTCGGATTCGTCTTCAAGCTGTTTCGCGGCGACGACGACGCAAAATCGGTCGGTCAGTTGTCCGGCTGCTGCGCGTTGGCGTTGCTGTTCATCTTCCTGACGTGCGAGCTGAACACGTTTTTGACCAGCTACCTGCCCGAGTTCCGCGCCGGGGGCGTGTCGATTCTTTGGTCGCTGTTCGCCCTCGGACTTTTACTGGGCGGAATCTGGAACAATCGGAAGGCGTTGCGTTACACGGCGCTGACCCTGTTCGCCGTGGTCGTGTGGAAAGTGTTTTCGTCCGACCTGGCCCACTTGGACCAGATCTATCGGATCGTCGCGTTCCTGACGCTCGGCGTGTTGGTGCTTTGCGGATCGTTCCTCTACCTGAAATATCGCTCGACATTCGCCACGAAACCGTCGACGCCCGAGGAGTCCAAGCCATGAGAACGATCGCCGCGATGGTTGCGTATGTTGCGATCGGCGCGACGGCGATGGCGTCGGACGACACGGCCGCGTTTCGCTATTGGCGAGTCATCGACCGCGGCGATTCCACCGCGGAGGACATCGTCGCGTTGCGGCTCGACAGCCCGATCTACGCCGCCACGCGCGACGGACTGCCCGATCTGCGCGTGTTCGACGATCACAACGTTGCGACGCCCTACCAGGTCGAGCCGAGCGTCGAGTATTTTAAGGAGAAATCGCGCGAGCCCTTTTCGATCGAAGTCCGCTCGCTGCACGAAACGGACGGCGCGATCGAACTGCTCGTGCAACGACCCCCGAAAAGCCCGTCGGCCGACGGATTCCATTTTTCCACGCCGCAAAACGATTTCGAGCGAAAAGTGCGCGTGTTCGGCTCGAACGACGGCGTCGAGTGGACGCCGCTGGTGACCGACGCGATGCTGTTCGACTACGCCCGTTTCATGGACGTCGACAACCTGGACGTGCCGCTGCCGGCCAATCATTTTCGCCGGTTCAAGATCGTCGTCGAAACAGTGACCGACCAACGGCAGTCGCCCTACAAGGAGCTGACTCGCACATTTCACGGTCCTCGGGAGTCGCAGCGCGTGGAGCAGACCACGGTCGAACGCCGGACGTTCCGAATCGACCGGATCACCGCATGGCACACCGCGACGCAACAGCGCGTGCGACGACAAAAAATCTCCGTGTACGCCGCTGCGGCGATCGAAGTCCAACAGGACGCCAAAAAGAAACGGACCGTGGTGCAGGTTTCCACCCACCGCGAGCCGCTGACTAGTTTGACGCTGCAAACGACCGACCGCAATTTTTCTCGCCGCGCAACCGTCGAGGCCATGGAAACCGACGGAACGACGACCCGTTGGACGCAGATCGGCGACGCCGTGGTGTCGAGCTTCCGGTTTCATTCGTACCAGCGCGATCAGTTGACGGTCCGGTTTCCCGAAAACCGCCGGGCCCGCTACCGCCTCGTGATTCACAACGAGGACAACCCGCCGCTCGACGTGCGCGGCGTGACGCCCGAGGGGCCCGACTATCGCGTGGCGTTTCTGGCCAAGCCGTCGATGCGCTATCGCATGTTTTACGACTCGAAAACGGCCAAAGCGCCGAAGTACGACGCGGCCGAGGTGCTCGCGGCGCTGCGTCATGGCGACGATCGTCCGACGACCGCGACGCTGGGGCCGCAAACCGAAAACGCCTCCTTTGTCGAATCGGCCGACGCCGCGTCGGGCGGTCCGCTCAACAACTGGGGGTTCCTGGGCGCCGCCATCGCACTGATGGTCGCGGCGCTCGCGTGGGTGCTGTTCCGCGCCGGCCGACGACTGGAACAATTTTCCGAGTGACCGCCGCGCCGCCGCAACGGCTCATTCGAATCTCGTGTATCCACGCACGCCCCCATCGAGTAAAATCGAGAACTTTTGCGTGCCAAAAGTGTCCTTCCATGGGACACTCTGTTTTTTTGGTTCTTTTTTCGCAACTTTGTGATTGCATGGCGATTTTTGAGCGTGCGGCAACTTGGTGGACGCGGCCCTGCGGCGGACGCGACGTGTTTCGGTTGGCGATTCCGCTGATCGTCTCGACGGCCTGCTGGACCGTGATGAATTTCACCGACCGAATGTTTCTGCTGTGGCATTCGACCGACGAGATGGCCGCCGTCATGCCGGCCGGCATGATGCATTTCGCATTGGTGTGTTTTCCGCTGGGCGTGGCCTCGTATGTGAACACGTTCGTGGCGCAATACCACGGCGCCGGACATCCGAAGCGGATCGGACCGGCCGTTTGGCAGGGCGCCCGCCTCGGACTGGTTTGCGTCCCGCTCTATTTGCTGCTGGTGCCCGCGGCCCCGTGGATTTTCCGCCTGGCCGGCCATGAAATGGGATTGGCCCGGCTTGAAACGGTGTACTTTCAAACGGCCGCGTTCGGCGCCGGCGCCGAGGTCATCGCCGGCGCGCTGTCGGCGTTTTTCACGGGATTGGGCGTTACGCGAATCGTCATGTTGGTCGACGCCTCGGCTGCGGTGCTGAATATCGTGCTCGATTACGGCTGGATTTTCGGCCACTTCGGTCTGCCCGCCTTGGGCATCGAAGGCGCCGCTTGGGCCACGGTCACGGCCATCTGGTTCCGTGTGTTTTTCTATTTGGCGTTGATGGCCTTGCCGCGTTATCGGCACGGGCATCAGCTTTGGACCGGACGTCGGTTCAACGCCGCGATCTTTCGCCGGCTGTTGTATTACGGCGGCCCCAACGGCCTGCAAATGCTGGTCGATGTGGCCGGTTTCACCTTGTTCTTGCTTCTGGTCGGCACGCTCGGCCCGGAGGCCATGGCCGCCACCACCTTGGCGTTCAACGTCAACGCGCTGGCGTTCGTGCCGATGCTCGGCTTGGGCATCGCACTGACGACCATGGTCGGCCAGCAGCTCGGACGAAATCGGCCCGACCTGGCCGCCCGAGCCACGTGGACCTCGCTTTGGATGGCCGAGCTTTACATGGGCACGATGGCCGCCGTCTACGTGTTGCTGCCGGATCTGCTGTTGATGGGCCATCAGGCCGGTACATCGCCCGAGGAGTTCGCCAAGTTGCGGGCCACGACCGTCGTGCTGCTGCGTTTCACGGCGGCCTTCTGCCTGTTCGATGCGATGAACGTCGTATTCGTCAGCGCGTTGAAAGGGGCCGGCGACACTCGATTCATTCTTCGAGCGTTGTCGACCGTCACGCCGATTCCGCTGGCCGCGATTTGGGCGGGAATCCACTATTCCCACTGGGGTCTGATGCCCTGTTGGACCGTCATCACCATCTGGGCATGCGTGCTGGGCATGACCTATTTGGTTCGATTCCTCCAAGGCCGCTGGCGTCATATGCGTGTGATCGAGCCGGAATTACTGGCCTAAAACCACCCGCTAGAGTTATTCGCTCATCAATGGCCGTTGAATTTTTCGCTCAACCACGTCATAGTGAAGAACAGGGCAGATAAGCCTGCCCCCTGGGTTTCGAGGGAGGACGCGTACGTGCAGCGGTTCATGTTGAGGTCGAAAATTCACCGTGCCACGCTAACCGGCACGGAATTGGACTACGAGGGCAGCATCGCGATCGACAGCGATTTGATCCGCGCCGCCGACCTGCTGCCCGGCGAACAGGTCCATGTGCTCAACCTTTCGAACGCCGAACGGCTGATTACCTACGTCATCGAAGCCCCGGCAGGCTCGGGCACGATCATGCTGAACGGTCCGGCCGCCCGGCTTGGCACGCCCGGCGACAAGGTAATCATCATTTCCTACGCCGCAATGCCCGACGATGAAGCGCGTCGCTGGCAGCCGAAAATCGTCCATGTGGACGAAAAGAATCGTCTGTCACGGTAGGTTTTTGGGCGTCGAGTCCGGCAGACTTCTCTGTGGGGTGAATCGCGAACCCCTCATTTTAGCCACATCTTCTCGATAATATAGTTCGACAGGCCCGACTTTACAGCCCGCTTGACACCCCGCGGCCGGACCTGTATGCTTACTTGATTGTCGAAGCCACTAACTTGTGGCGTCGTAAGAATTTGGAGCGTCTCGGCCAGTTCGTTGGGTCGAGCGGGG
>JBDKTJ010000015.1:0-19359 GCA_039698075.1 Thermoguttaceae bacterium
GATGCCCAGGAGCAGATCGACGCCTGGCGGCACGATTACAACCACCAGCGTCCGCATCGAGCCCTAGGCGGACGGACGCCGCACGAGTTTTCGATGTTGGAGGGCGGGCCTAGGCCCGCCCTCCAAAACCCTGTTGGCTAACCTTCCAACTGGATCAAAATCGGGGAGCACCTCAATGGTGCGCGATATGCGTTTTGGTCTGGACCCGGCGATGGAACTGCTCTATGAATATCGGATGGAGGCTGCCGCGACCGGTGTTGCCGTGGCAGGTGCGGCAGCTTGGTGGACGGGCGCATACGCTGGGATCGAAACCTTGCGCCTGCGTGTAATGACGACGATCTCTGGATTCAACACGTTTGGATCTTTTGGCCTCGCAGCAGGGATGGTGTGAGAGAGAAGGGGTTTTCCAAGATGTCGCTGCAAATGTTCTACGTCGTAGATCAAGTCGAGTTCTGGGTGCCGCTGCGCGATGATGACGTGTTTGATATTCTCGCCAAGAAATACCCGCAAGAGACCGATGCGGTCTTTGGACTTGATGAGCCAGATGGTGTCAATGATCCACAAGGAGTCATTCCACGAGCGGACCTTCTTGCCGCCGTGGAGACACTCCTGACCGCCTTTAAGCAGAAGTCTGAACTCACTCCTCGGCAGTATGTGTTCGACTTTGAGATTATACCAGGTGTTCCCATTGAAGGGGACAAAGAGGTCCGCGGCGTGAAACTCCCCGGCAAAGGGGGGCGTTATTGCCTGTTCGGTGGAGTTGGCCAGTGTGAACTGCGAGAGTGGGAGGCAGGCCCCGGCAGCCTTCTCGCGTACAAAGAGCCTTTGGATTTGCGAGACCAGACGGTACTCGAAACGGAGTCCCACGGCCAAATCAAAATCCGGTCTATGAAGAAGCGTTCACCAATTGTGGGAGACTTGAATCGATTGAGTCAGTTTCTAGAATCGCAGTCGGGGGAGTCGGTGACTAAGCGACTGCTGTAGTCGCAGCCGATGCGATTTCGGGGACCAATACCAGTATTGACAAAACAGGTAACGGCGGGTGAAGGCGAGGGTGGTCGAGAGTCTTCAATCCTGAACCATGAGAACCATTGACGTGACAACCAACCGTCAGGCAGTTTCCTTCATTTTCAACATTAAAAGGAGCCAACACTGTGGCCGAGCCAATTACCGATCAGCAGCCCAATCCTGACACCACACCCCGGCCCCAAATCCACATCGACGACTCGAAGGTCATCGCAGCATATTCCAATTTCTGTAGGGTCACAGGCACGCCCGAGGAACTCATCATCGACTTCGGTCTGAACCCGCAGCCGTTCGGCGTTCCTACGGAGCCGATCCCTGTGACCCAGCGGATCGTCACCAACTTCTACACGGCCAAGCGGATGCTGCAAGCGTTGGCCATGACGATTCAGCGCCACGAGGCGACCTTCGGCGTGTTGGAGACCGACGTGCAGAAACGGGTGACAGCGCGTCAGCCCGAAAGAGCGTAGATCGTTGTCGTGGTTGCTCGCCTATGCCCTGAGACCACGGGATCAGTATCGAGGTCGGTAATGGCATTTGCGGGTGGCCCCAAAGCGCCGATCATAAAAAAGAGCAACGTGTTGACCCCCGGCGGTTGATCGTGCCGACATTCCGCTGGGGTCAAACGGCTATGCCGCCCTGTTCACATGCTCTGAGGGGCGGACCTCCTGGATGCCTGGTTCGAGTGGCAGTTCCGCCGGGGCCGCTGCCTCAGTCCCCCGGCTCTGCGGAAGCATGATCTGCGAGGCGGTCAAAGTCGGCGGCGCACCCGATGGCCCGCTCTGCTAACCTGCTAATCTGTCGGTGTCCGGCGGTGTCTTGCTCACAACAGATTTCACTAATTCTGTGAATTCTTTGCCGTCTACAAGCCGAATGTTGGCTACTGTTGCAGCCTTAATCGCTCCTGCCGAGAATCCACTTGTAGTTAGCATCATGCCGCGCGTCCCGTCAGGATAGCCGGCCAGCACGTCGGCAAGCTCACGGATCGCGTTCGCCGGAACCTCGCGCTTCGGATGCCCGCACTTGCACAGCACGATCCAGTTTACCTGGTCCAGATCACGGCTCTGAGTGGCATAAATCTCGAAGCAGTGATCGCTGTGACACGATGCAGCAATGTGCTCGACGGCGAGTCCCATCGCCGCCACCACCTTGTCAATATCGCGTTCGAACTGAAACCAGCGATCTGGCTTGCACTTGGCAGTGTTTTCCACTTTCACTGCATAGAGGGAACGAAGGGCAGATCGGCTGCGATAGATTACGTCTCGTTTCTCGTGTCCGCGTTGATGGGCAGTAACAAAGGTGTAGCCTTCGTCGCATTGGTATCCATATTGTTTGGCCAAAATCTTCTGCTGGTCCGATGCCTGCCGGCCACGAGTCAAACGTCGAGCGTGCGCAACCACGGCGTGCAGCCGTCGCCTGGTGTGCCCGAGATTATTCACACATCGCTGCACGTTCGGTCGTTCCTGATACCTAATTCTCGGAAGGTAGACGATGCAAGGCTTGTCTGACGGCGAACGCACTTTTGGCGATACTGCCGTGCGCCGTTCAAAAACAGTCTCCCGCTCCTCGACGACCCAGAAATCGCGGATAACTGCCGCTATGAGAAGGTTCACTTCGGCCATTATGGCTTGCCGCTTTTCAGCTAACACCGAACAATCGTCGGCCGATCAATGGGGCAGGCTTGGCCCAAACTGCTCGTCCATCGCACAGCAGAAGCGGGCTCGCCAAAATCTGCCGCAATCGTCGGTGGCGTTGGCTAGATTGCGTTACCGTTAATCTTCGTCCCAGATTGCCACTGCGAACGAGCGAAATTGCAGCCAACCTGACGAGTTCCGATGGTGCCGATTGGCCGTTGAAGCCATAGCGGCTACGGGAACTTTGCGAGGGTCAGACTAAACGATTGTAACGGGGCCTCAAAGCGGGTGGACCGGGCCGACTCCAAGCATTGTAAGTGCCCATATCTGATGTTGCGAGTCATTGCCATAGCCACACCACGGCAGCCGCCATTTGTACCGAGCCGCCGCCGAGGTTGCCGGATGGTCGGCTCTGGGGTTCGTTGGGGCGATTGCCGGGTGAGAGTGGCCACCAAATGCGGGCGATAATCGACTTGCGGACGGTGGCCACCAACGTCCGATGCTTAGGTCACATTCAGTTTCAATTGTGGTGGCCAAATGGTGGCCACTTGTGTTTTCCGCTTGCTTCACGCTGAGTTGCGCAATCGTCGTAAGTCCTTATGTAGCAAAGTAGCCGAGGCGGGACTCGAACCCGCACGAGCGATTAAGCCCACGGGATTTTAAAGCCCGACGAAACCCGCGAAAACGCCGAGAAAAACGAGGTTTTCCGACAAATCGCAGCGCATGCGCAGCGCGCGAAAGCTGACAACGTAATTTCCGATCTTGGGCTACAGTCAATCATCGACAAGTGGGATGATCTTCCCGAACCGATCCGCGCCGGCATTGTGGCCATGGTCAAGGCGGCATCCGGTTCGCATGTCAAAGCTAATGGGGACAGGGCGCGGTAGGTTCTTTCCCGGAGGGGGCCAAAGGGCCTTGCGCCGGCGATCTTTGCGTTTATATACACACACAATCTGAAATTGTTGCTTCATCCTCACATGCCAACGAGGGGTATCATCAGGCTATTCCCTAAAGTCCCCCAATAGGTCCCAACCGGGTCGGCCGCTCGATGAGTGGTTGGTGGTGGTGGTGGTGGGGCCCGGTTTTACGTTGCGGCCGTACAAAAGTAACCAGATCGCCGGCGGCACGCCTGAAGCCGGGATGACCGGGAAGGACCCGAGCCATTGCAGCGATTGCTCGCAAGGAGAGTTCGCCACGCCATATCAATTTTCAAAGAGAGTGTTCTTGAATGGCGGAAAGCATGAACATCGCCCCCCTGAGCGGTCGTGCTCTACGCAGATTAGAGTGGTACTGCAAAATTATCCCGGGGCCTTCAGCTACAGCATGGGGAACGGTGCCCCACGGCAATCGTTCGGATGCGACATCTGGTCTATATGCCGCGTTGTTTTGGCGGGAGACTGTTGTGCTATTTCAAGGTCGTAGCACAGCCCTGGCTACGATTGAATGCTTGAGGATCGCGTAACTAAGTCGGCCATTTCCATATCTAGTGCCAAACGCCACATTGCGGCTATTCCTCCGCGAAGTAATCCGAGTCAATTCGTTTGATCTCATACAGGTGTGCCAGGCTGACGCCGACGTTGAAGTCGATCATGAGTTGGGCCAAACGCAGTCCGTCGATCAAAACAACCTTTGAATCAATGCCGGCAGTATACGAAATTGCATCCTGCGTAAATGTGCTTGTGGTAATAAAGACGCCCTTGCGGGCACGGCGTCCGTGCAGCGCACCAACGAATTTTTGAATCTCGGGGCGGCCAACAGGGTTACTCCATCGCTTCGCCTGTAGATAAATGAAATCTAACCCCAGACGATCTGCTTGAATTACACCATCAATGCCTCCATCCGCGCCAGGTGGTGATACGGTTCCATCACCGCTCAATCCGCCATAGCCCATCTTCAGCATCACATCGAGCACCAGCCGCTCGAAAAACCGTGGAGAAACGGAAGTCACCTGTTCAAGAAGTTCTGCGGCCAAATCCTCACGAATCTGCCGATACGCCTGTTCCAAGGCTTCTTCAGGCGTTTCCGTTTGCGATACGTCTTCTGTTGATTCGACCGTGCTATCCGTCGTCCGTTGCCGAAACTCCTTGAAGCCCGGAAACTGTTGCAAATACCGAATGTCAATTCGTTCGGGCGGGCTATTCAGAACTTGCCGCCCGCGTTCGGAGATGATGAAATGCCCGCGTCGCGTCTTTTCAAGAAGCCCTGCCCGTTCAAGATGGATCTTCGCCCAGGCAACGCGATTGCTGAATCGCGTTTGCTGACCGCTGGGCAAAAGCTCTTGTCGATCATCCGCCGTTAGTCCCATCTGGTCGGCCAACGTGGTGCGAGCATCTTGCATCGAGTATTCAGCACCGCTGGCCGCAAAACGTAGCAGCGGCAGCATGATCGCTTGGAAGTCGGGTATAGCCATGATGGTAACACCAATGCTTTTGACGATGTTGTGTTGTGCGACCTATTTCGATCCTAAACGATTGTTGCAATCATATGCCTTAACAGATGATAGGCCGGTTCGTAGGTGCGGTTTGCTTCGTGATCGGGAACGAGTTCGCCATGAAAAAGGAGGTTGCGCATCGCATAGAGCACATCTACCAGACCGGCAAATATTGCCGCTGGCTCACGGGCAAATCTATAGCCATCCATAAGCAACGGATTTTCTTCTGACGACTCAGCGAGCAAGGAACGGAAACGGTAAGGATGAGCCTTCTGATAACACATTTTTAAAGGTGATTGTTTTTTAGCGTCCAAAGCAATGTAGTCAGCATGCAGTTGGAGCCCATCAATGTCCCATTCGCCCGGCTGAACGATTGTTGTTACGACGATACCGGATTTGTTGATAACCTCGCAAACAACTTGCTTATCCGGTCGTCGTTTTCGCTCGACAGTGTATTTCCAACCATAAAAATCGAGTGTCTCCTTAGAGTTCGGATTCCTTCCAACAGAAACATATTCAAGGCTGATAACGCGATCATTCCGGTCTTTCAGTGGATCGGCAGAAAGCCGGCGGTGAAGTCCCGCGATATGATTGCGAATTTCTTCGGAGTCGGCATCCTCGCCTTCCAACTTAGCAACAAATCGCGAGCGAATGCGATTTCCATCAGTCTTGACTTCTTCCAGAATATCCCGTTCAGTTTCAATTTTGTCATAGTTGTGACGATACCAAGCGTTAAACGGAATCCATGCCTTCACGAAATGGGTGAAGTAATCAATCTCCGATTGCTCCAACCACTGTTTGACATTGGCAGTGCTTATAGTGGGCACAATTACGCTCCTTGACTCTTCAGGTAAGCCATCGCCTTGGCTTCGGAATCCTCAATAGCAATTTCCACCGCACGCTTAGCCGCGTCCAAAAGAACATGGGCGTGTTGGCGGGAGGCATGTGCGGATTGGACGGCAGCCACAATGCCATCCTGCGCCTTTTTGGGAATCTTTGGAAAGGGTAGCGCCAAAAGGTCTTTGTCGCTGATAGCGGGATACATGCTGGCGCTGGTATGCAGGTCCATCAATTCGCAAAAGAGCGGCAGGCGAAGGTAGGTAAGTAGCACCTCCGCTGGCACAGACTGCGGTTGGAGCACAACAAAACCACTGCTGGCAACGCAACCATCCTGGTCTGGCATGACAAGAGCAGAAAGTCGCCGAACAGGCCGGACCGTAGATGTTAGCACGTCACCCGCGCACACATACCAAGTAGCCCGGCTCGGGGCATCGCTGATCGGCAATGACTCGCAAGCCACGGTGCCATCGTTCCGCACATCGCTAATTTCAATGTAATGAAAGTCGCCTGACCCGACAGCACTAAATCGCTTACGTCGTGGCGTTGCCACATCGCTCATGGCTTGCCTACCTTTCCCGAGACACGCAATTAACTCAGCCACACGCGGTGTAAAGTATTGTGCATCTAACCGCCCAGCAGCAAAGGCTTCCGAGGCCCGGCTAGTATAGGTCAGCGGTTCCGGCGGTTGCCAATTGCCGAGACCTAAAGCTCGCATCAGAATATCGTTGGCAGACTGTAGACTCTTTTCGCTGTGTTGGCGGACTCGCAATGCATTCTGCACGCAGTCAGTAATTGCTCGTTGCACTCTTTTGCTGAGCTTTGGGATAGGAATATCACGAATCCTTGAAAGTGACATTCCTTGCTGAACCATCCCACTCGAATATCTCTCGATGTAGTCCTGGCCAAATCGCGAATTGAGATAAGTTAGGACAAACTCAGGAAGAAATGCCGATTCGTCGTCCCAACTGACTCTTGCCAAATCTTGGTCAATGTTGGCTGGCAAGGCTTCTGGCACAACAAGTGCGCACATTCCAACAGTGCCGCGAGTGGAAAGAACTACGTCGCGATTGCGGAGGCGAGAACGGATGTTCTCTTCGTCGATATGCCGTGCAATGCAAACCGCTTTGCTACGGTCTGCAAACCAATCGGAAGCACATTTTGCCGTAAGCATAGCAACAGGCGAAGCGTCATCCACAACATGATAACCATGCGGCCCATCCGTTACAGTGGCAAAGCTGCCCAAACATAGCCTTTGGAAGCGAGACAGCGAAACATCCTCTGTAAGAAACCGCTTCCGAAAGAATTCGGCTTCAAAACGTTTTTCATCATTCAAAGCACTAAATTCTACTTCCGTGCATTCCAGCCCCTCCAACAACCGCTTAAAGCGTTTTGCGTTGAAGGGGCCTACACGAAAAAACTTAGCCCTTCTTTAGCCGCGAACTCTGCAAAGGCTTCGGCGATGCCATCCTCCGTGAGTCCATCGTGATTGAAGAGGTCATGCTGAACAACCCAATGCCCGTGTTGGTCGCGTAGCGGTTTTCCGTCCTTGGCTAGAGCGATGATTTTGTCACCGCTGGTGTCCTTGCTCTCCTTGCGTTGGGTGGCAAAAAAGATGTTATAATCATCTACCTTTGGGCAAAGCGGCCCCGCCTTCGGATCGTCGTTCCATTTCTGGACGAAAAGAACGCTGGTTTTTGTGCCCGTGTGAGGCTTGAACGTGTTCGGGTGCAAACCGACAACGGCATGGATGCGGCACCGTTCGGCGATGAACTGGCGCACGCGGGCGTCACTGGCATTGTTGAATCGACCTTGCGGCAGCACTACCGCCATGCGCCCGCCGGGCTTGAGAAAGTCGAGGTTGCGTTCGATAAAGAGTAAGTCACGGCCTACTTTGTCTTCCGGTCGGCCATTGGCCTTGTGGCCCAACTCGTAGGACGAGATCATATCGGGCTGTTTGAGGTCGCCCGCAAAAGGTGGATTGGCCATCAGCACGTCGAACTTGAAGGCGCGGTAATCACCTTTGCTAGCCTGGAGCTTGCGTAGCTTTTTCCATCCTTCGTTGTAGGTATCGGTCCAGTCTGCCTGCTTGGTTGTCTCGTCCCACTTCTTCCAATCGAGCGTATTCAGATGGAGGACGTTGGTTTGGCCGTCGCCGGCGATAAGATTCAGACACCGGGCGACACGGACGCTCTTTTCGTCAAAATCAATACCGAAGACTTTATCGGCAACATAGTCGTAGCAGCGTTGTGGCTTCTTCTCCATCGTGAAGAGGTGAGATTGGTCCTTTCCTTCGTCTTCAAGAATCGCCTTCCAAACGTGGAAGATGGAATGGACTGTGAAACCCGCCGACCCGCAGGCAGTGTCTATGAGAGTTTCGTCCTCTTTGGGGTTGAGCATCTTGACGCACATGTCGATGACCCAACGCGGCGTGAAATACTGGCCTTTCTCGCCTTTTGAGGACTGATTGACGAGATACTCGAAGGCGTCGTCCACGACGTCAAGGTTCGAGTTGAAGAGCTTCCATTCCTCCAATGAGCCGATGCACACTTGAAGGTGGTCGGCGGTAAGCTTGATTTTCTCATCGGGGGCGAAGACGCCTTCCCATTTTTCCTTCGCTTCGTCAAAGAGGTCTTGAATGGCCTTTTTAAGCTGGGCGGCCGTATTCTGGTTGCGAAAACGGAGATACTTTTGGCCTTTCCAATGCTGGTGGCAGGCCATCTCGTCGTAGAGCTTGGTGAATACGAGCTTGAAGACCTCCTCGAACACATCGACGCCGGCGTTGGCGAGCACTTCGTCTTCAAGGTCTTCGATCAACTGACGCAGCGAGCGGGCCTTCGTGCCTTCGGCCTCCCGTTGTTTCTCTTTTTCGATGAGGGTATCGACAGTCCAAGGCTGTCCGGCGATGTCCTCGATGGTCTGTGCGGCGGTCGGCAGGTCGGGGATTTCGACAAAATAGTTCGGATTCTTCCGATGCCAGACGACGGCAGACGTGCCATCGCTCCATAAAGCCAGTGGTGCGCCAGTGGCGTGGGTGTAGCTCTTAAGCTGGTCCTTGCCGCCTTTGACCGTGGGCTGTTTCACCTCGACAATGAGATACGGCACCGTAGGACGGTCGGCATCGAAAACGACAATGTCTGCACGTTTCGAGGTGTCGCGGCCAAAGGTGATGGGATACTCAACCGCGAGGCGAGCAAGCGGGTATTTGAAATGATTCTCAAGGCGATGCAGCCAAAGTTGGCGGACAATTTCCTCTCGCTTGACGAGGATTTCCTTGCGCCGAACGCGGCACGTGAAATACCATTTGCCGTTCTTTTCGGTCGCCGTTGCTTCCACGGCGGAGATTTCCTTGGCCGTGAAGATCGCAAGCGGGTTGCCGTCTTTGGCATCTTTGAAAAAGTCCAGAAGATTCATGGGTTGGGGCTCTTGTAGAGACGTGGTTTTGGGCGGCAATAGAACCGCAAGACCTGCTATTTTTGAACGATGTCAGAAATGGTGTAGTATATAGCCCCCTCTCGCGGACTGCCAGTAGGGCGGTAGGCTCATATCCGGTTAGCTTTCTTGGATTTGCGATGTGCAGCCAACCTGTGCAGGCTGGGAAGACGATCACGCCTCCCAGACCGCCGGAGTTGCCACAACGCGAGACATGTTTGCAGCGACTCACCCACCCAAGACGCCCACATAGGGGGCAGAAACTGAACGACGAATCACTATGAGCCGATGCAAAACGACGCTCGCAAGGTCGATCTCCCCGACGGAACTATGCCACCAGGAAGCAGAACGACTCTTGGCCGAAATCGTCAGAATGGTTTCTTTTCGTCTCGTCTCGGTTGCTGACGTTCGATGGCTTCCAATCCATTCTGATCGGCCTGATTGCACGGCGACGCAACGGAGAAATTCAGAGAGGCACTTCCGGCCCTTCGCTTTGTAAGAATGTGGCTCTGTTGAAAACCTCTATTGACCTGTAAAGCATTTTGGCATAATGATTTCCGTCACATTCCCAATTCTGGCTCGGACAAGGAGGTCCACGGATGACGAAGTCGCCTATTGCAGTCGCTCGGGAGGCGTTGAGGATCGGTCGTCAATCGCTGCCCACCTACGCCAGCAAGTTTTCTCGCCAGGACTTTACGCTGGCGCAACTGTTTGCGATTTTGGTGCTGCGCAAGTTCTTCCGCACCGATTATCGCGGTGTGGTTACGATCGTTGGCCAGTGGGCCGAGTTGCAGGAGATTTTGGGACTGACCAAAATCCCCAATTATTCGACGTTGTGGCATGTCGAGCAGAAACTCCTGGAAAAAGGGGATTTCAACGACTGCTGGCAGCTTGCTGCGACCGTGGCAGGGCTTGCGGTCTGATCGTCGAAGACGCCGGCAATACGGCGGCGATCGATGCTACAGGCCTGGAAACGCGACACGTTTCGGTCTACTTCCAACGCAAGTATGGGCCGCGTGATTCGGAGCACGCGGCGTGGCCCAAATTGACCGCCGTTTTCCACACCGCTTCGCAGTTGATCGTCGGAGCCGTTGCCGGTCTTGGTCCGAGCCAAGATTCCCCAGATTTTACTCCGGCCATGCGACAGGCGGCGGTCCATCTGCGGCCGCGCCGGGTTTTGGCGGACAAAGCTTACGATGCGGAACATAACCACGCGTTGTGTCGCATCGAGCTTGGCATTCGCAGCACCGTGATTCCCATTAACCCACGCGGTGGTTACGGTCCGCCGAAAGGACGATATCGGCGACAGATGTACAACCGCTTCCCTTGGCGGCAATATCGTCAGCGGTTGCAGGCGGAAAGCGGTTTTTCGCGTCATAAGCGACGACTCGGTTCGGCACTTACCGCTCGCAACGACATGACTCAACACAATGAACTCCTACTTCGAACCCTTACCCATAACCTGATGATCTTGGCAAACGTAACGTAAAAAAGGTTTTCAACAGAGCCTAAGAATGTGTGAAAGGGTGTGGTTCGCCAAAAGCCGAATGGTGGTGGTAGTAGGATCGAAAATTGCATTGTGCGTATGAAAAAGTACAGCGATCGCCGGCGGCTAGCCTGCATCGTCAGGTCCCTGGAAGGACCCGAGCCACAACCAGGGGCTGACCGGCCTGTTTTCGGTCATAATGAACCTGTTTTAGCGGGTTTTTCCAGCCGCTCCGGGCCAAAAGATATCCCACCGCAATCATTCGCGGTCGGGAGATCGTCCATCCAGACGTTACAGGGCAGCAACCCTCATTGGTGAAAGAAAGTGTGTCTTAGGCCGTGCTTGTTCCCGGAACCCTCGGGGACAAAAAGCCGGCAGCAGTACCTTGGCGGGGGCCGGATTCGTTGGCCGAACTCGCGAAGTTTGGTAAAATCTACCGCAATTGAACAATCGGGACGGCTGGCCGGGTGGCCACCTGGTCGGCCAAGCGAACCTGGGGCGGAGCATCCGCATTCTTGCCTTTCGGCGGTGTCCGCCTCGGTTCGGCCCGGATGGAAAGGCAAGGTCATGGAAAATGCGGATTTTTGCCGTACCGTGTTGCGGCAGTTGCGAGCACAGGCAGAAATAGCGGCAAGACGATATCCGAAATTGCGACACATGCTGGTGTTGCCAACGAATGAGGGATTGTTGCTGCCACCGCGTCCAGGCGGTCATCCATTTTGTTTCATGGAACCGCCTCGTGTCATAACTTCATTTGGTGAGAGCCAAGTTGCCGGCGTTTTGCCACCAAAAGGTTGTTGGCCAGACGGTCTATCGCCAATACGGGCCATTGTTGCAGAGCAAGATTATGCGCCGTATCAACCGTTGGGCCGAAAACCATACCGCATTCATCTATTCTTCGGCTGTGATGAGTGGATGAACGCCTTGAACGAGTTGTGCGATGGCATCATGGACGCGGCGCGAGATGTGGATCGAGGTTTGCAGAATTGTCTAGGGAGCGTTTTTTGGCACTCCAATGATTGTCTTCACGGCAAAAAAATCACCACCTTAGACGCTTGGCTATGTACGTTGCATTGGTGGGCATGGAAAGCGACCGATACGCCGATCTTCACACAGCCCAAAGTGGTGATGGGCAAGAACGCCATTGACTGTAATCGCACGAACAAGGCAGTTACAGAGCGATTATCCTTCAGCTTGATCGACCTTGACGTTTTCACCGCTTCCGTCGCAATGATTGACTTGATTGACCGATTTTTTGACGCGCCGCCGGACCTGACTTGGGATGTAGATTACCCTTGTGTCAGTGAGAACATCGAGCCGGCATTAGAGGATGGTGTCGAAGGCCGCAAATCCAACGCTGATACAGGGTCAGGTGCTCAAAGGTCCAAAATGACGGCCGACGATGCGTTGTACGACAAAACGGGCGAAAAGCGATTGGAAACGTGTTTTGGTGAGAAAGAGACTTCGTTGACGGATGCCAACCAAGACAATTTTGGCGTAACGCTTGCCGATGTAGCGGCCTTTTTTGAGCCAAACGACGATAAGGCCCGGAAAGATTTGGTTCGACGATGGATCAATGGGAAAAAGATTACCGCCGTGCCACTCGGAAAATGTCCAAATGATGCTCGCGCACAACTCTACCGATTGTCCGACATTTTGTCCGATATGGAAAGAATTAACGGATTCATGCCCGGTGAGAAAGTGAGACTTCGCCAGCATCTTATCGACCGGCAACGCTCGCCGAAGTCTGTGTGATTGTCCGAAAAATTGTCCGATTTTGTCGGATTCTGAAAACGTCGCTCTAAAATCGCCTCCGTTTCAAGTTTCACTCTTGCTTGAACGGAGGTTTTTTCATGCAAGCATTTTTGATTGAGCGGTTGTTTTCAACCGGCTGGCGGCGCGACGGGGAACTCTTCTGGCAGCTGAGCGACGCTATTTCCGAATGTGAGAGATCGCTTGACGCCGGCGAATTGCGGGCAGCCCGCATTATACCCGTGAAGATTCTAACCGAATCGGTGTTTGAGACGCAAAGCGGCAAGGGGGTGGATAATGGCAATTGACCTCCCCCGAGTAGTTGAGCGGCAGACAATCGAACCCGAACTGCTGACCACGAAACAGGCGGCTGCATTGGCCGGCATGGGCGAACGAACCTTTTGGCGTCACAGTCATGCAGGACTTGCACCCGCCCCTGTCCGAATTGGCGGTCTTTGCCGTTATCGGCGAGCCGAGATTCTTGTTTGGATCGAGGCTGGCTGCCCTCATTGTGACGAGGGGGCCAAGAAATGACCAGCAACATCTACAAGCATCCTCGTATTTCCCGGGAAATATGGCATCGGGTGAGCAAACGCCGACCGTGCCCCATTTGCGGCAAGCCCGATTGGTGTCTTTTTGCCGGCGATCCAACCAGCCCGAACGCAGCCATTTGCCAGCGGGTCCAGTCGCCCAAGCGATGCGGTGAAGCCGGCTGGTTGCATATTTTACGCCATGATGGCCCGGCGTGGTCGCCAAGAGTGCGACGGATCGAATTGAGCGCGGCGCACATAACTACACCAGCCCTCAACCTCGATACGCTGGCGGCTGATTGTACTGCGGCGGTTCGGTCCGATGTCCTCGAAAGGCTTGCCGTGACTCTTGGGGTGTCTGTCGAAAGTCTGCGCCGGCTTGGCGTCGGCTGGTCGGCCCAGCATCGGGCATGGACTTTCCCCATGAAAAACGTGGCCGGCAACGTGTTGGGTATCCGGCTGCGGTTGTCCAACGGGAAAAAGCTGAGCGTCAAGGGCGGCAAAGAAGGGCTATTCGTCCCCGAGGGGATCGACGCTCATAGTCTGTTATTGGTCTGTGAAGGCCCAACCGACACGGCGGCAATGCTGGACCTCGGATTCTTTGCGGTCGGCCGTCCGTCATGTACGGTCGGCGTCAAACTGCTTGTCGAACTGGTTATGAAGTGGAAGCCGGCGAATGTCATTATCGTAGCTGACGGCGATCTGCCTGGCCGACGCGGTGCGGAAGCCTTGGCGTCTGTCTTGTGCGCCTATGCTCGATCTGTGCGAATTATCACCCCGCCGTTTAGTGTGAAGGATGCTCGGCAATGGAAGCTGAACGGCGCAACGCCGTCCGATGTGCAAGCGGCGATCGACGCGGCCCCTATTCGCAAGTTGGGCATTGTGACGCGAAAGGCGGTGGCCCATGCCCGATAACACTTCCAACAGCCTAACGATTGAGTGTGTGCCGACCGGACGCAACGGCACAGCGACACTGACGGTGCGGCTTGGCGGCAAGGCGATGGCTGTCGAATCGGTCAACCTGACGAAGCCCAAGGCTCGATCCACGTTTGCCGACGCCGTATGCAAGGATCAACCGGGAATTGATCGGCAGGCCATCGAATCGGAATTATTGCAGCTTGCGGCGGACATGATGGCGAAGCCAGAGGCAGCGAATTCGGCGGCTGAAAAGCCAGATGTGGCTGACCTGTTGGCGAAAATGCCGGAGACGGTGCGGATCGACGCGCAAAGGATGTTGGAATCGCCCCAACTCATGCAACGCATTGTCGAAGACATTGGCGCGTTAGGCGTGGCCGGCGAAAAGGAACTGGCGGCGACGGTCTACCTCTTGGGAACGTCGCGGTTATTGCCGACGCCGCTTGCGGCAATTGTGCAAGGGCCATCGGCCTCGGGAAAATCTTACACCCTCAAAAAAGTCGCCGGCTTGTTTCCGCCCGAGTCCGTTGTTTTTGCAACGCAGATGACGCCGCAAGCACTATTCTATATGGAACCCGGTGGATTGGTACATCGTTTTGTTGTGACGGGCGAGCGGTCGCGGTTGGAAAACGACGACACGGCCGAAGCTACCCGAGCATTACGGGAAATGCTGTCCGAGGGCAAGTTGAGCAAGCTGTTGCCGATCAAGAAAGACGGCCGGCCTGAAACAGTTCTTGTCCAGCAAGATGGGCCGATCGCCTATGTCGAGACAACGACGTTGACTAAGATTTTCAACGAAGACGCGAACCGATGTATTTTGCTCAACAGCGATGAGACGCCGGAACAGACGCGGCGAATTCTCTCAACGTTGGCCGGCGTGTACGCCCATGGAACGGCTGGCGATCGACAACGGATCATCGACCGACACCACGCATTGCAGCGGATGTTGCAGCCCTTTGCCGTTTTGGTCCCCTATGCCGAACGGTTGGCCGACGCGATAGGCAGCTATCGCGTGGAGGCACGACGAGCCTATCCGCAAGTGGTGAGCATGATTCAGGCGTCGGCCCTTTTGCACCAACGACAACGACAGATCGACGCCGACGGTCGGCTATTGGCGGCGGCCGACGATTATCAGTTGGCGCGGCACCTGTTGGGATTGCCGATGGCGCGGCAGTTGGGCGGACGAATCAGCGAGCCGGCGTCGCGGTTCCTTGGACGTTTGCGGGAATGGTTTGGTGCGGCAGAGACGTTTACGACGCCCGAAGCCAAGCGAAAGGAAAGCCGGTCGAAATCGTCGGTCTACGGCTGGCTGGCGGAGCTTCACGACGCCGGTCTAGTGGAGAAGGTGGAGGAGCAACGCGGCAATCGCGCCGCCCAATGGCGGTTGGCGAGTGATGCACCTGACCCCGATGCCACGGCGGTCTTGCCTCCGGTTCAAGATGTCTGTGGCTGATTTTTTGCTGGAAACGTGGAGACAGATGGTAACTCCAATGGCAAAAAGATGTTGGGCTTCCAGCCCTGATTTTGGAAGCAACCTGGAAACTAGACGCAACACCTGTTGTTTCCAGGTTTCCAATTGTTTCCAAATGGCCATCTGGAAACGCAACCTCAAACAGCGTTGGCGTTTAGTGACTGTTTCCATGTTTTCAGCAAAAAGTGGCGGAGAGGATTGCACCCTGTTGCGTTCCCACCGACCCGGTCGATGTTCGGGGCCGTTGACGGTAGATGCCCATCATGGAGCAAACGCCGGCTTTCGACGAGGCGTGAAGATAGGCAAGATCGGTTGGCGAAACTTGGCGAGTTCTGAAAAGGCAACGCGCGTAGTTGACTAATAGTCACGTAACGGATAACATGGGTTCGATGATGACAACACTCACAGACCAACTACGCAAAGCGATCGAAACCGGCGGCAAGACCCGGTATCAGATTTCCAAGGAAACAGGGATCGACGAAGCAACCCTCTCCCGATTCATGTACGGCAAGGGCGGTTTGTCGATGGCGGGGCTGGACGCGATCGGCAAATGCCTCGGGCTGCGGATTGTGGCTGGCAAGCCCAGCAAGCGGAAAGGTGGGTGACGGCATGGCGACGGTTTTCAAACGCGGCGGGAAGAAGGGCAAGGGCAAGTATCTTCTGAGCTACACGGATCATCGGGGCGTGCGCAAAACACGGTCGGCCAAGACCACCGACTTGGACGCGGCCCGACGCATCACCAACAAGTTGGAGGCCGACGAAGCCTTGCGGCGCGACGGCGTGGTCGATCCACGGTTGGAAGCCCTCGGCGAGCAATCCCGGAGAACCGTTGAAGAGCATCTTGCCGATTTTCGGGCGAAGTTGTCGGCCGCCAAGGCATCGGCGGGCCATGTGACGCGGACCTGTAAGTTCATTCGTGATATCGCCAAGGCGGCTGGATTCGTGGAAGCCGGCGACATCACGGCGGACAAGGTGAACCACTACGGAGCGGAATTGCTCAAAAAGAAGATGGCAGCCCGCAGCGTTGCAGCCCGGTTGACGGCCATCAAGAGTTTTAGCCGTTGGCTGGCGAGGGAAGGAAAATTGCCGGCCGATCCGTTGGCGAGCGTCAAAAAGCCGAGTTGCAAGACGGACCGTCGGAAGGTTCGGCGTATGCTTTTGCCCGAGGAGTGGCAATGGCTGCGGACCGTTACGCTGTCCGAAAACGTCGTCCGAGACGAAATGCCGGCCACCGAGCGGGTGTTGCTGTACGCCACGGCGATCCAAACCGGCTTGCGGCAGAATGAATTGCGAAGCCTTACTCGGGGATCTCTGTTTTTGGACGCCGTTCAGCCCTACATCACTTGCAAGGCGGGATCGACGAAGAATCAGCAGGACGCCCGGCAGTACATCAAACCGGAGCTTGCGGTGGAGTTTCGCCAGCACATTGCCGCCAAGGTTCCGGGGGCGGCGGCGTTCGCCATGCCTCGACGCGAAAAAGTTGCTTCCATGCTCCGAGCCGATCTTGCAGCAAGTCGGCGGGCGTGGCTGAAAGAAGCAAGGAACGATCCCGAAGAGCGTCAGCGGCGAGAGCAAAGCGACTTCCTGTTGCCTGTGAACCACGAAAAGGAAGTGTTCGACTTCCACAGTCTACGGCACACGTGCGGCGCATGGTTGGCAATGAGCGGGGCCAGTCCCAAGGCGGTCCAAGCCATTATGCGACACAGCGTCATCACGTTGACGATGGACACCTATGGCCACCTGTTCCCCGGCCAAGAAGCGGACACGGTGGCCCGCCTGCCCGACCTGTTGAGCGACCCAGAACCCGAAGCGGTCCGAGCGACCGGAACCTACGACGAAACGTCCCGGCCGGCGTCCGAGCGCGCAGCGCATGCGCAGCGCGCAGACGGCTTGAAGCGGCATCGGACGGCGAAGCGTGGCGAATCGGCCGAGCGTAAAAGCGGCGAAGAAGTCGCCGAGGACGGTTTGCCTAACCTCTTGTCTGTTAACACGTTAGGCAAGCCACGGCAACGATTGGCGACGCATGACAAGAGTAGCCGAGGCGGGAATCGAACCCGCACGCCCAATTACGGGCACGGGATTTTAAATCCCGAGCGTCTGCCATTCCGCCACTCGGCCAAACGTGTTACGCTCCAATAGTTTGCGGCAAATTCTCGCCGCCGTCAAGTGCCGTCGCCCTGCAAAATCCGCCGGGCTGCCCTCCGCGATCTCGCCAGAAACCGACCGGATCGACAAACCGCACTTGACGCCCTAAACGACAACTGTCATAGTACTGTGTACACTACGACGCCATGATGATTCACGTTCAACGCGGTTCCTCCGTTCCGATTTCTCGGCAGATTGACGTCCAAATTCGGGCGCAGATCTTGTCGGGAACGCTCCGTCCCGGGGCTCAGCTTCCATCGGTTCGCCAATTGGCCCGTGAACTGGCGGTCAATGTGAACACGATTGCCCGTGTTTATGAACGTTTAAGTGCGGAGGGGCTTATTGAGCTCCGGCACGGCAACGGAACCTATGTTGCGATGCAATCCAAACGTGTGGTGTTGTCGGAACTAGCAGCGCAGCGACGTGCGTTCTCTGACGAATGGGACACGATGGTCCGACGCGGTTTGATGTTGGGGTTCACCACGGAAGAATTACTACAACGATTCGCGGAATCCCTCAAAGGCATTCGCCGTGATTCGTTTCTTGTCAAGCCTTCTCCCCTCAACGACGAGGTTTCTCCATGAATCATCCTTACGCAATCGCCGTCCAAGATCTTCGGCAAGGATATGGCAAGCAGATCGTATTGAACGGCATTTCGTTGGAAGTGCCCCACGGCCAGACGTTCGCATTGCTCGGCCGCAACGGCGCCGGCAAGACCACGTTGATTCGGACGTTGCTGGGGCTGCTTCGTCCCAACAGCGGCGTCGTCACGGTGCTTGGGATGCATCCGCACGTTCAGCCGATCGAAGTTCGACGACGGATCGGATATCTGGCCGAGGATCAGGCCATGTACGGGTGGATGACCGCCGACGAGTTGGGACGGTTTTTGAAGCCGTTTTACCCGACTTGGGACGCTCGCATGGCCAACGACCTCCTGGATCGTTTCGGCGTCCCTCGATCCACGCGAATCAAACACCTTTCCAAAGGGCAAAACGTTCGACTGGGGCTTGTTCTCGCCTTGTCGCATCAGTCGGAAGTTGTCATTTTGGACGACCCGGCTCTCGGGCTCGACCCGATTTCCCGCAAACAGTTCAATCGCGACATTATCGAGTATTTGCAAGCGGAAAAACGCACCGTCTTCTACAGTTCGCATCTGTTGGATGAAGTCGAGGCGGTGACGCTGCGACAATCGCTGCCGCTGTGCATTCCAGGATTACTGCTCGCCTGCATCATGACGTTCTTCCAGATGGATGTTTGCAATCCGCCAACGCACGGCGGTTTTTTACGGCATTACACGGACAGCATGTCCTCGGCCGCCTGGGTGGTCGGAATATTGTGGTCCGTGGTCGTCGGGGCCGGCGTCTTTGCTGCGGAGATTGATTTCCCTATTGGTGAGTTTTGGCGGGTTTGGCCGGTTCCCTTCTGGCGTTTGTTTGCGATCAAGTTTTTTGTCGGTCTCTTGGCCGTACTGCTCGTGTTGGATGGCACAACCATTGCCACATCATGGAACTCTCCCAATTGGGGCGACTCCCATTGCATGAACTGGCCCTATATCGCCTGCATTGTGCCGCTGCATGCGACGATGTTCGCGATTGCCGCGGCCTGGGCGTGCCTTTTGCGTCGGCCGGTTCTCGGCGGAATGGCGGCCATCGGTTCTTTTATGATGGTGAACATCGGGATGGAATGGTGGGAAACCACTCGCC
>JBDKTJ010000016.1:0-4209 GCA_039698075.1 Thermoguttaceae bacterium
TTAAACCCGCGGCGATACTCGAACTTGTCCACGGCCCGCATCAGACCGGCGTTGCCCTCTTGAATCAAATCCAAGAAGCTCAGGCCGCGGTTGCGATATTTTTTGGCGATCGAAACGACCAGTCGCAAGTTGCCCTCCGACAATCCGCGTTTGGCCTCCTGGTACTGGGCGTAGATGGACTTCAAGTAAGCGACGCGGTTGCGCAGACTGGCGGGCGATTCTTGCGTGGCTCGCAAGATGTTGCGATATTCGGCCACCCACGGCTCGCGTTGTCTGCCGCGTTGCCTGCCGTCGGGGCGATCCCCGTTCACCTGCCGGATTCGATTGCGCAACTCATCGACCCTGCGGCTGAATTCCTCAAGCGTTTTGATCATCGGCTCGATCCGCTGAGTTCGCAAGCCGAGCTCCTCGACCAAGCGAACGGCGCGACGACGGCGGCGTCCCAAGCGTCGCCACGCGGCGCGGCGCTGGGCCGGATCGCGCGACGCGCTGGTCACGACGTTGTAATCGTGACGGTTTCGTTTCAGCAACGTCTCCAGCGTCCGCAAATTATGCGGCAAACGGCCGAGAATCTGGTGTTTTTCAAGCTGGTCGGTCACCGAAACCTGCACGGTGCGGTCGAACGGCAACTCGCCGTCATGCACGCGGCGCAGCACTTTGACGGCCGTCTGCATGACGTAATCGCATTCGAGCACTTTGTGGCGGAACCGAGCTCGCGTGCGCTCGATCTGTTTGGCCAAGGCGACTTCCTGTTGGCGGGTCAACAGCGGAATTTCGCCCATCTGGGTCAAATACATCCGCACCGGATCGTCGGACCAAGAGTCGTCGTCCTCGACGCCGGCCAAAAGATCGTCGGCGCCCAGATCCAACTCGGGATCGTGTTCTTCGTCACCGTCCAAAACTGCCCGATCCAAATCGTCATCGGTGTCCAACGCTTCGACCGGATCCTCCGCGAGATCCAGGGTTTCCTCGGTCCGAGAAATCGGCTCGTCTTCCAAACCGTCCAACAATGCGTCGTACAAAGTGCCTCTCCTCAACTGGGGGCCAACCCGCCTACCTTGTGTGCTATGAAACAGCCAGCCGTCAGAAACCCAACACGGACCCCTTGCCGCGATGAATCTTCGAATGCCAACTACGACTCAAACCTGCGCACGCCCTCTCTTATTATCCTTCGGGAAAACAGACGGGCTTCCGAAAATGGAAACACACGTTTGAATCGGAATCCAAATACAATCGCTCGACACGAAACCGCACTAACCCGCGTAAGGTCTATTATCCTACCAAGGGCGACCAAAAGCCAAAAAATTCTACCACCGAATTTCCGCCGTGTCGCCGCCATCGCCCATTTGGCAAAGGATTCGGCTTGCGGTGAGAATTCATGCGCGTTTCAAGAACCCTAATCGCTCCAAAATCCCAAAAACGGTCCGTGACGAGACCGCCGCCTTTCGTCCCGACGCTGCGCGTCCGGCAAAGGATCGATTCTGGCACGTCGACAGGGCATCAATGCATCGGATGGCAATCCCGGTTTCCGACTGGGGGAAACAACAAAGATCCACCTTACGCCCGCAGGCTGTTTGATGCGCAGACTGTCACCCTCGCGCCACCCCATTCATTGTAATTGTTCCCATCCGACAGTCCAGTATTTTTTGGCCAAAACCCTTAGGATTCCCCCTCGGGAACCACAAAATGAACGATAACCGATGTTAAAATGGGTTGAATACGAAGAATAGGAAATAAATCGTTGTCCCTCCGCAACAGCTCGCACGAAATCGAGAAGCACAGTACACTGACAGACTGTCGCCTTGGTGATCGCCTGCGGTGCGGCCGGATCGGACAGCGCCGCGCATCCGGTGGAATCACGGGCTGAAGCAACGTCGCGCTGCGTGTTCATTTTGACGGGGAGACTTGCTAGTGAGCGCAAAAAAGTACCTGCTGCCTTGTGCTTGTGGTCGACACGTTCTGGTCGAACCCCGCCAGGCCGGTGAGCAGATTCTCTGCGAGTGCGGCGCGTCGTTGGTTGCGCCGACGCTGCTGGACATGCGGACTTTGGAGCCGGCGCCGGAGTCGAAGGAACCGACTTCCGCGAGGACCGTTTGGGGATTGCCCCAGCAAGTGCGGCTTGCGGGACTTGTGGTGTTGGTGATTGCGTTGGGTTGTGAAGGGGTGCTTTATTGGTTTCGACCTGTTTCGCCGACGGTTGATGCGTTTTACATCCAAGAGATGGCCAGCCGGTTTACGCCGGCGCAGACTTGGGACGTATGGCGTCAGACCGTGGATCAGGGTTTTGATCGTCGCACGGATCAAGGTTACGAAGAAGAGTTGGCGAGGTCTCACTTCCTGTTGACGGTCGTCGGAGTGATCTTCTTAATCGGCGCGGGCCTGACGATCGCCGGAACGTGGTTCAGGACGGAGAGGTGTTAGGGCCGATCCCAAAACCGTTCGACGCGGCCTTATTTTCCAGCCGTGAGAAGTCCGGCGAGTCCGCGAGTGGTGCGAGCCGCTCTATTTCTTCTTCACGCTTTTCCAGGTGTCCGTTCGGAAGGACGCCGCCGGCAGACCTTCCTTGTTGGCCAAATTTGGCAACGCAGTGTCTCGCCAGGCGAATCGGACCGCAACCGGTTTGGCCACGTTGTCGCTGTGGACGACGACGGCGTCCCCGTCGATGACGGCCGTGGCTGGTTCAAAACGCTGGTCTTCGCCGGCGATCGTAAACTCGGCGAGCGGCTTGCCGTCCTTGGCGACCAATCCGCCGCCGACGTGATCGAACCGCACGCGAATCTTGTCGCCTTCGACCGCCATCGACTTGTAGAGCGGGCCGGAGTAAACCAGCGAGCGGCCGTAGACGTTGGCCAACGCCCAAAGCCCTAGCCGACGTCCGACTTCTTGTTTGTTTTTTGGATGAATATTGTGGATGTCGCCGATATCCATCGTGACGGCCATCCCGGTGTTGGGCGACGTTTGGAGCGTCATGGTTTGCGCCTCCCAGAGCTCCGCGCACTTGGTCGGATTTTGGTTTTTGTAGCGGTACGGGGCGATTTGCACGAATCCGAACGGGAAATCGCCTTGCCCCCATTCCTCACGCCATTGGCGAATCAACAGCGGGAACAGGTGGCGATACTGGTCGGGCCGCCCAATGTTGGCCTCGCCTTGATACCAAATCACGCCGCGGATGGCGAATGGTTTCAGAGGCAACAACATGCCGTTGTAGCAATTGGCCGGGCGGACGTTGCCGGTTCGCGGATCGTTCGGCTTGGCAGGTTCTTTCGGCGGAGTCTTGCCGGACGCCTTCGCGTCAGTGACCTGGCGTTGCCACTCGGCCTTCTTGTCTTGCCATTCCTTTTCGGCCTTCTGGGGATCGTAGGTTTTCATCAGTTCGTCCCACTTGGCCAGCAGATCGCGGTATTCGGGATCTGACTCCAAGGCCGATCGGTTGATCCAACTCTCGCAGGCGGATCCGCTCCATGAGCAGTCGATCAACCCGACAGGCGTTTTCAACTCTTGGTGAATCATGCGGCCGAAGAAATAGCCAACGGCCGAAAATTTGCTGATCGTTTGCGGGCTGCACGCGACCCACTCACCAGAAAAATTGCTCTGCGGCTCTTGCGTGCCGACGTTTGGCACGGTGATCAATCGGATTTGAGGGAACTGCGCGGCGGCGACTTCCCGCTTGCCGTTTTCCGACGCGATGACTCCTCTTCGCATGTTCGACTGGCCCGAGCAGAGCCATACCTCGCCGACCAAAACGTCCTTGTACGTGATCGTGTCGCCGGCCGAAGTTTTGACCGTCATTTCGAGCGGTTTTTCTCCGACCTCCAGTTTGGCAAGCGTCACGCTCCAGCGTCCGTTGTCGTCGACCTCGGTCTTGACGGTCTGACCGGCGATGGAAACCGTCACTTCGTCGCCGGTGTTGCCCGAACCCCAAACGGGCACAGGCTGGCCTTGTTGCAGCACCATGTGGTCGCCGAAGATTTTCGGAAGCTCCAACGCGGCTTGCGCCAAGACGGCCCAACCGAGCGAGAACACAAGACAGACCAGAGTCAGCAACCAGGTTCGACGTCGCATAACAGGCTCTCCTTCGATTCTCAATTCAACGAGGAATGCAGTTAAAAGCGGCAGGATGGATCAGCCGAGAACAACACGTCTATTAAATCACACAACAACGACTGCCGCAACGGCGTCACAAAACCCGGCCGTCCGTCAATCGTATGT
>JBDKTJ010000017.1:0-16202 GCA_039698075.1 Thermoguttaceae bacterium
CCCTACCGACTAACCTTTCACTTGGATCAAAGTTGGGGAGCACCTCAAAGGCAATCTGCTCCTCCGAAAATCGCTTCCGTTTCATGCTTCTGGTCCTCCTTCGAAAGGTGTAAGATATCCGAAAATCTCACCTTCCGCATGGACCAAGAATCGGGGAGACCGTCACAACCCCATTTGTCGTGTCAGAATGCGTTAGAATCAAAAATACAAAGCCAAAATCAATTCTGTTGCTGTGGCTGATGCCACGGACATCTTGTTGATAATTTCCAGCCGACCTGTGGCCCGGCCTCTTTCTCGCCAGCCTGGGTCATTACGCCCTCGGATCGCTCGTCTTCGACCTTTGTTACCTCGACTGACTCGACCACGTTGTTCGGCTTAACGACGTGTAGTTTCATCCCCTTCAATAGTCCGTGGACCTTACCACGGTTCAGGACGACGGGGGTATCCTTGAATTTCCAATCGCAGACACTCGGGCGTGTCTTGTATTCTCCCACGGCTACGATTTCTGCCTCGATTGGTTGCTTCAAGAGGTAGTGGCTGAACTCTGCTGGCACGGAAGGAAATCCTTCCGCTTCCTTCTTCTCATCTCCTCGTCGAAGCAGGTAGGCTCCCCACGATCCTTTTCGAGGTTCAGAACCATCATTTACGTCATTGCAGAATCCTTTCATGTCATCAGTGGGAATCAGATATTTCCGCCCTCCCCAGGCAATAGGAATGAATTCTGGGGCGATCCCTTGAAATCCTTTTCGTTCGTTTGGGAAGGTGAAGGCAAGGTGGATGATACCCTTGTCCACACTGACAGTTCCATAGTTGCGGTCGTAAAGGCCCATACATCCGTGCCATTCAAAGAGAAAGCCGGATTTCGGTGCGAGAACCAATGAGACATTCTCCCCCAAACCGTCACCTTCATAGTATTCGCCTGCCCACTCATGCGTTTTGAGCGTCTTGAGTTCGGCTTGAATGTTCTTTCGGTATTCCGCCGCCGTCTTTTCGGCCTTGTCAGAACGCTTGTCGGCGAACGTCCGATCCTCCGCTGAACATGCAACCGCCAAACAAAGAACCACAATTCCAAGCGTACACAGGCTTTTCATGCTTGGCCTCTCATCTCGACGAAAGTAGTTATGCCAGTCTTTATCTTGGACGCATGACGAGTAATTTTGGTTCCCTTCACCATTTCTCGTAGTAACGAACGAAGATCAGTTCCCGTTCGTCGTCAATCGCCACCTGGAATTGGTCTCCGTATTCCATCGCAACCGTTCGACCACAAATGAAGAACTGTGTATTCTTTCCTTCCATCGGCGACCACCATTCTGGAGTCTTGTCGCCCGATATCATACTCTTTCCACAAAAAATGCCGTGGTCAGGAACAGGTGTGGGCGAAAGCTTCCATCGCTTTTTCAGAAAATCGGATAGTTCGGGAGTCGATTGTATTCGCCAGATATACTCCGTCTCATAACCCCTGCACATGCACTCGACGTTAAGGTTTTGTACCGCAATCTTCTCGTGTTCTGCATCTTTGACAAGTTCGGCAAGCGGCTTTGGCCAATCTTTGGCCGCTGTAACGGGGAAGGGGCCATTTCCAGCGAAGACTCCGTGGAAGAAATCGTGCGTAGCCCGATTCACAAGCCAGACAGCCAGCCCGACGAGCAATATCAGCACGGCCACCACGGTGAGAATTATCCGATGCCATCGTCGAGATTGTTTAGATTTGACGGATGATTGAGGTTCCATCGGCTATTCTCCAAGAAGGGGCAATGGGAGGAGTGTAACAACCATTCTCAAACCGTCAATTATTCATCGCTTCCTGGCGAGGCAACCCGTCCATTCGTCGGCGTCGAATCAGCACCCAAATACAAAGCACGCTTCCGCCAATAAATCCAACACCATAAGCGGTTTGATGTGCCCACCAATCGGCGAAAAACGGGACGTGCTTTGTCGCAGGCAGCCGAGATGCCAACGGTTCCGGCAACGTTAGAATACCTGTTTCCGCAATTTTATAACCGGCGGTACCAGCCAGCAACGACAGTATCCCCATGACGATCAGGAGGCCGACGATTGGTCGAATGAGGTCATTGGCGGTAAACGTCGGCCATGCCCCAATCCTGGAAGCCAAAGCGGCCAAAATACCGAAAGTCAGGCCCACCCACCACGTCGCAATAATTCCCCAACCGATTGCAAGCAGCGTCGGCGACTCGGTGTGAAAGATGGGTGGATGCCCAACCGTGAAATACTCGACGCAGACTCGTGTCGTGACCTGATCGTGCAAGATGCCGTAGACGATGGCTGAGGCGATACAGAGGATGATGATCTTGAAGAACTGCATCGGCAACCCTATTTGAAGATCGTGGAAAGGTACGCCGAAATCGCCAATATGGCAAACATGACACCACCAGCGATTGCACCGAGAATCGGACCTGCAATGAAAAATGGCCCGCCAATCAACACACCAAACACACATCCCAGTCCTGCCCCAATAAACAAGCTTGTCCAGGCAAGCCGGAGACGATCCTGTCGTATAACGGCAGTTGCCTTGTCGTCGGAAGGCAACGGTTGTCCAGGAGTTCTACGTCGTCGAACCCAGACCATTGTTTGCCAGAGCAGTCCAATGATGCCGCCAGCAAGCGGAAAGAGCCAGCAAAAGCGTTGTATGTAATCGTCATTCTGGCCAGGCATAGTGTATTTGAGAGATGCGGAATGTGCGAGGGCGATTGAACCAACCGTAATCCCAATAATGGCCCCCAATCCTGCAAGACAGCCGACCCGAGGGACCAAACTGCCAATGACAATTCCACTGGCCACGTAGATGAAAATGACCAAGCCAACCAATAGACTGTTGTGGCTATCTGGATGATAAATGCTGGCTCCGATGAAGACCGCCGAAATAGCCCCGCCAGTAACTCCAAGAATCCATTGCAGATTACTTGCCTTGCGGCAGGGATGTGGCGGCAACTTGTCGTTTTCTGGACTTGTGATTGGCGTGGTATTCAAAGAAGTGGTCATGGTCTTTCTGCTACCGTAGTGATCTCTAGGCAACGAAATCGAGTATAACCACCTCTGTAACATTTTCAGAAATAGAATAATTCTGGCGGAATCGTCTGGGGATAGGGTGGTCGCTTGGCCGGGTGGAGACTACCGCCCCCCCGCCTTTCCTATTGGCCTCTTGTTGCATTTTTGGAAATAGGGGAACTGTGTTCCCGATCAACGAGTTGTCGATCTTCAAGCTGGCTCCACATCCACCGCACGTCACGGTAATCATAACTGTACCCTTGCTACCAAAAGAAAGTCTGCCGCCGGTCCATCGCCAGGGTGGGGCAGATACCCAAAGCAACGGAGACCGGTCGGCAGACATTTCGACTTCGGTAATGGCTGTTAAGGTGTCGGGCCATCGACCTTAACCATCACCTGTTCGGCGGTGTAGTGTGCGGCCAGTGCGTAGGCCAAGTTGCCCAAGCCAAACGTGAACCATGCGGTCAGCAAGGCCCAAAGGACATGGCCACCGGCACTTCCCCACGTCGCCTTGCGTACCAATGTGGACGCTTCACCCTGACTGACGATTTCGTACCCTTGCGTAACGTAGTCGTCCAACAGGTTCTCCATCTCCCTCTTTGTTGAAACCCGACGCAATCGTGGTGCTGACATAGAAAACACTCTCCTGAAAAAGATTGTTGTGGATTGTTCGTTTCTGCTTTGGTCCATTACCGACAACAGGTGTGCCGTTTCCTCCGAAAAAAGAAGGAACCAAAAGTTGCGGCGATCCCGGCGAGGATCAGAGAGGACGGTTCCGGTACTTGTCCCACGACGGCTTGGAAGGTGGTCGGAACAGAGGCATTGTCGAAATAGAGCGTGCCTCCGGTCGTCTCAACTAATTGCAGGTCCCATTGCATCAATGCTGCGGTGCCGGTGACTGAACGCCGCAGTTCTTCATTGCCTGCCGCCATTCAGGGCCGTGTGCCTTAACAACCAGACCGAATTGATGCCAAACGATTAGATGACAAGCTTCATGAATGACTGTGTCGTATCGGTCTTGAAAGGAGGCCCGAGGCCACAAGGGGATTGAAAGGCGGATTTTTGAGTGGAAGGTGATCGGGTTGTAGACGGCATCGCCCAACCGTCTTGTGAATCGAGGATTCCACTCGATCTGGATTGCCTGAGCAAGTTCGGGCACATCGTTATGGTGGCAGGCTGACAAAACCAGATTTCTGATCCATTTGTCTTGCATGAATTATTGAACTATTGAACCCTGACATATCCCGACCAAACGACCTGCTTGGTTAAGCAGTCTCGCCGGAATCTGGTCCACACAAGCCAGTGCTTGGGCGAAATAACTCCCGGATTTTGTGGGACGCTGGATGACCGGAAAGGCGAACCGTGGAGGCTCACGGGATGGCATCGGTTCATAGAGGCGATGTTTCAGTTGGACCGAAGCCTTGATTGGTCACGCTTGCTTTTGGGCAGAAAGGGAATGAATGGCAGTGTAGGCGAAATAGTGGAGTGAGCAGGTAGCAGGAGACTATGTTGCCTGACCTAAAACGGCCCGACCTTGAACGGCTTGCCGAAGAGGCGAGGATAAGATGAAGCCAGTTCAATCTGACTTTCGGGTTACAAAATGGGTTACAAACGCCTTCGGTTACAAAATCTAAAAAAGAAACCCTTACGCAACATTTTGCTGCGTAAGGGTTTAAGATGTCGGGGCGACAAGATTTGAACTTGCGACCTTCTGAACCCCATTCAGACGCGCTAGCCAGACTGCGCCACGCCCCGATGTGTGTCCGTGTATGGACTCTCCAAAGCATACCGACCCCGCCCTCGTTCGTCAACCTTGTCTCAAAGGCCGAAGAACCCTACTATATGAGACCTGCCCTAAAACGATCCCCCCTACGACGATTCCTCCATGATTTTTCCAAATGCACACAAGTGGTGGGTGTTGGTGTCCCTCGGAATTGGCACCTTCATGTCCGCCCTGGACGCGAGCATCGTCAATGCCATTCTGCCGGTCATTCAACAGCAATTGCACACGCAGTTGGACACGGTGCAGTGGGTGGTCACCGTTTATTTGTTGATCGTCAGCGGGCTCCTGTTGACGTTTGGCCGGCTTGGCGACATTTGGGGGCATCGGCCGGTTTGCGTGTCGGGGTTTGCGTTTTTTGTGAGCGGATCGGTATTGTGCGGCCTGGCGTCGGGGATCGCGATGCTGATCGCGGCTCGGAGTTGCCAAGCGATCGGCGCGGCGATGGTCTTCGCCAGCTCACCGGCTATTTTGACCAAAACCTTTCCGGCGGCGCAACGCGGACAGGCTTTGGGATTGCAAGCGACGATGACCTATTTGGGTTTGGCGTTCGGGCCTTCGTTGGGCGGTTGGCTGACCGACGCTTTCGGTTGGCAGTCGGTTTTCTTCGTCAACGTGCCGGTTGGCGCCGTGGCCATCGCGGCGTGCTGGCGCATCCTGCCGGTCGATGCACGGCGTTCGATGCGCGAGCCGTTCGACTGGCCCGGGTCGCTGGTGTTCATGATCGGGTTGTTGTCGTTGTTGCTGGCGCTCAATCAGGGGCACCAATGGGGCTGGCATTCTTGGGCGATTATCGCGCTGTTTGCGGCCTCGGCGGTTTTTTTGGCGGCGTTCGTCGAGATCCAGCGGCGATCGCTGTATCCCATGCTCGATCTGACCTTGTTCCGGCGGCTGCTGTTTTCCATGTCGCTATTGAGCGCGCTGTTGAACTACACCTGCACCGCGATGATCACGTTTTTGATGCCGTTTTATTTGATTCGGCATTTGGGTTGGAGCCCTTCGAAGGCGGGCACGTTGCTGACGGTTCAGCCGTTGATGATGGCGATCGTCGCGCCCATGAGCGGCACGATCTCCGATCGATTGCGTCATCCCAGCTTGCCGGCCACGTTGGGCATGGCCGTGTTGACGGTCGGCGTCGGGTGGCTGGCCTGTTTGAAGCCGGACAGCGGCTGGCTTCCGATCGCCGTCGGGCTGGCCATTGTCGGACTGGGCACCGGGGCGTTCATCAGTCCGAACAACAGCGCGCTGATGGGCTCGGCGCCGCGGCATCGACAAGGCATTGCGGCGGGCATGATGGCCACGGCCCGAAATCTCGGCATGGTGTTGGGCGTGGGATTGGCCGGCGCGGTGACGACGACCGTGATCGCATACCAGCCCGGGGCCACGCTGCACGACGCCATCACGACGAGTTTTTGGGTGGCCGTCGGATTGGCGACCGTCGGCATCTTCACGTCCGCCGCCCGAAGTTGAGACGCGCATCGCGTGGTGCGGGTTGCCTGTCGATTGCTACGATCGTTTCGCCGTTGCGAGGGTCTGCACAAGCCAGTCGGCCAGCTCTGCAACGCCGTCGCCGCACGTGGCGGAGACTTGAAAGACGGGGGCGTCGGGAGCGAGCCGCTTCATGTCGGCGGTGATCCGTTCGGCTTGGAAATTCAGGTGCGGCGCGAGGTCGATCTTCGTGATCACGAGCGCGTCGGAGCCCTGGAAAATGGCCGGATACTTGACCGCCTTGTCGTCGCCCTCGGCGGTGCTGAGCACGACGATCCGCAGATGCTCGCCGAGATCGAAACCGGCGGTGCAAACCAGGTTGCCGATGTTTTCGATGGCCAACAAGTCGATCGCGTTCAGGTCGAGTTCCTTCGCGGCGTTGGCGACCATGTTGGCGTCGAGGTGGCACGCGCCGTCCGTGTTGATTTGGACGACGGGCACGCCGATCCGCTCCATGCGTTCCGAGTCGATCGAGCCGGCGATGTCGCCTTCGATCACGGCGGGCCGCAGGCGGTCTTTCAGCCGGGCGAATAGGGCTTCCAAGAGCGTGGTCTTGCCGGCGCCCGGCGAGCCGACCACGTTGACCACCCGGAGATTCGCGGCGTCGAATTGCTTGCGATTTTCAGCGGCAAGCTGGTCGTTGACTTTCAGGATTTTTTTCGCGGCGACGATTTTCATGGTGTCGGTTCTTCGATTTCAATGGTTTGCAGCAACAATTCCCGGCCGCCTTCGATGACGATGTCGGCGCCGGCGCAACGGGGACATTGAACGACCAGTTCGTCGATCTCCGTTTGTGCGCCGCAGGCGCGGCAGCGGCAGACGGCCTTGGGTTCCTCGATCACGATTTCGGTATTTCGCATCGGCGTGTTTTGGGTCAGCAGTTCGAAGGCGAACCGGACCGAGTCGGGATGGACGCCCGACAGCCGACCGATGGAAAGCTCCAATCGTCGGACCGGACCCGTTTGGCCGGCTTGATCCAACTCCCGGTCGACCTGGTCGATCAAGGCTTCGACGATGGAAAGCTCGTGCATGACCTTTTCAAAAATGTCTCAATCACCCGATGCCTTTTCCCAAGGAGGGCCAGGGTTTCGGATGCGCTTTCGAAACGGTTCCATTTGTTTGCGGTGAACGGACTAAATGGCCTCGCCGCCGCGCTCGCCGGTTCGGATGCGGATGCAATCTTCCAACGGGAGGACGAAAATTTTTCCGTCGCCGATCTCGCCGGCCGCGCCGGTGCGTCCGCCGTGCAGGATGGCGTCGATCGTCGGCTGGAGGAACGCCTCGTTGACGGCGATCATCAACTGCACCTTGCGGACCAGATTGACGGAAAACTCATGGCCGCGATAGGCCTCGGTCTGGCCTCGCTGGCGACCGAACCCTTGCACGTCCATCACGGTGAGCCGAAAGACCTCGACATCGGCCAGGGCCTGTTTGACGGCCTCCAGCCGGTGCGGTTGAATAATGGCGATAATCAGTTTCACAATCCACCTCCACACAAGATAGGATACCCGAAACCACCCGATTTTGCAATCGCGGACGGTTGCGGCGGCTTCACGCTTGTTTTCTCATCCCCTCGTCCCCAATCCCCCGTTCCACGGCTTTTCCCCCACTCGCCGCGAGGCGGTCGGCTCGGTATACTGACGAGTTATGGCTCGGGAACCGATTCTGCAACCGACGGCGGATTATAAAGACGACGAACGCGATCTGCGTCCGCAACGGATGCAAGACATGGTCGGTCAGCGGGAGGTGTACGCGCGGCTGGAGATTGCGGTCGACGCGGCCTCGAAACGCGGGGAGTCGCTGGGGCACATTCTGTTCGACGGGCCGCCCGGCTTGGGCAAAACGACCTTCGCGATGTGCATTCCTCGCGATTTGGGCGTGGGGTTTCAGATTGCCAGCGGCGCCGCGTTGGCCGCTCCGAAGGACGTGATTCCGTATCTGACCAACGCCGAAGAGCGATCCGTGCTGTTCATCGACGAAATCCATCGGCTGCCCAAGGCGGTCGAGGAGTTCTTGTATCCGGCGATGGAGGATTTTCGGATCGACCTGACGTTGGGCGAAGGCGTGAACGCCCGGACGATCAACATGCAACTGAAGCCGTTCACGTTGATCGGGGCGACGACCCGGTCGGGCCTGCTTTCGGCGCCGCTGCGCGATCGGTTTCAACTGCGCGAGCATCTCGATTTTTACACGGTCGAGGAGTTGGCGGAGATTGTCCGCCGCAATGCGAAAAAGCTGCAAGTCGAGATCGCCGACACGGCGGCCGAAGAGATCGCCCATCGTAGCCGCGGCACGCCTCGGTTGGCCAACAATCGGCTGCGCTGGGTCCGCGACTACGCATTGAGCAGGGCCGACGGGCGGATCACGCTGCCGGTGGCCCGCGACGCGTTGGCGATGCAGGGCATCGACCCGCTGGGCCTCGATCCTCAGGACCGCAAATATTTGGAGACGATTGCGCGTGTGTTCGGGGGCGGACCGGTCGGCGTCGAGGCGGTGGCCCACACGATGAACCTCGCTCCCGACACGTTGATCGACGAGGTCGAGCCGTATCTGCTGCGGAGCGAGCTGGTGGTGCGCACGCCGAGGGGTCGCCGGCTGACGGTCGCCGCGTTTGGGCATTTGGGCATCCGTCCGACGTCGGAGCCGCCGGGGCTCGGTCAGCGTTCTTTCCTTTAGGCGGTGTGAGTTTTCGCAGGATCGTCGCCTTGCCTCGCAGTTGCATGGCTGCACGCTAAAACGGGGGATTGCCCGAATTGGACCGAGTGCTAGAATAACAACCGGACGAACTCTTCTTGTGTGCCTGCGTGCGTTTCAGCGTCCGAGGAGGAAGCGTCATGTTGACGATCGCTCCTGATTGCGGGTTGGACGTGCAGCGCGGTCCGGACTGGCTCTTGGTCCGAGTGCGAAATCCCGAGTTGGAGGATTTCGACGTCTCCGATCTGGCGGATCGTTTGTGGAGGCTTTTGCAGCAGCACTTCACGTATCGGCTGGTGCTGGATATGAACGAGTCGCCTGCGTTGAGTCGCGAGTTGATCGAGCAGTTGGGCCGGTTATATCAGCGGATCGCGGAGCACGACGGAGTGATGCGGTTGTGCGGTCTGTCACCGAAGAGCCGCCGAATCTGGCACGCGTGTCATTTGGACGCGCAGTTGCCGCCCTATGAAGATCGGGAGGCGGCCGTAATGGGGCATAGCAGGCCGATGCAACCGCGCTAGCGTGACGGCGGCGGGGGGAACAGTCCCCTTGGGACCTCGACCAGTGCGGCGTTTCTTGCCCAGAGGGGCTGTTCCCCGCGGGGGCATGACGCGAGTAGGGGCAGGTTGGCGATCTGCCCCCCACAAGTTCGAGCGTCGAACCGTCCGACGCGGCGCAAAGCACACGCCGTTCGGCTCGGTGAAGAACCGAACGGCGTGGAGCGTTTTTTTCTTGCCAGGGTCGCGCCGGATCAACCGGCCAGCCACGACGGCATTTCACCGGCGGCCGGCAGCTTCACGACCCAAGCTCGGGTGACTTCGTCCATGGCCAGCAGGTCGGCCAGCGCCCCGGCCGGCGGCGCGGAGTCGAGCGACAGGATGCCGATGGCGTCGCCGCCGGGCTGATCCGTCGCGCGGCCGACCGACATCTGGGCGATGTTGATCTTGTGGCGACCGAAGATGCTGCCCACCTTGCCGATCACGCCCGGCGTGTCGCGGTGCGAGAAGATCAACAGGACGCCGTCCAGATAACTTTCCAATCGGCAATGGCCTTTTTGGACCAACCGCGGCATGTTGTTGCCGAATAACGTGCCCGAGGCGAGCGAGGTTTTCTTGTCCGTGATGACCTCGGCGGTGATCATCGAGCTGAAGTCGCCGACGTCGGAGTTTCGTTCTTCGACCAGTTCGATGCCGCGTTCGCGGAGCAGCATTCCGGCGTTGACGATGTTCACGCCGGTGGCCAGGGCGTGTTCGAGCAATCCGGCCGCGAAGGCCGACGACAGCAACCGCGTGCCTTTCTTGGCCACTTCGCCCTTGTAGCTCAACCGGCAACGGGTCGGGGCGCTGTGGTCCATTTGGGCCAGCAGCAGGCCGAGCCGATAAGCGACGTTCAGATAGCCGCGCAATTCGGCCAACGTCTTGGGATCCAACGGCGACATGTTCACCGATTGCTTGATCGCGCCGGTGGCGAAGAAGTCGATCAGCAGTTCGGCGGCTTCGACGGCCACGCTGGTTTGGGCCTCGGCGGTGCTGGCGCCCAGGTGCGGGGTGCAAAGCACGCCCGGCATGCCGAACAACGGATTGCTCGTGCAGGGTTCTTCGGGATAGACGTCGAGAGCCACGCCGGCGAGCTGTCCGCTCTTAAGCCCTTCGACCAGCGCGGCTTCATCGTAGATGCCGCCGCGGGCGCAGTTGATCAGCCGAGCGCCCTTCTTGAGCAATTGCACCTCGGCCGGTCCGATCAAATTGCGCGTGGCGTCGTTCAGCGGGGTGTGGACGGTCAGGTAATCGACCATCGGGAGGATTTCCTTGACCGACTCGTAGGTGACGATGCCCAACTCTTTCGCCCGAGCGCTGGGCAGGAAGGGATCGAAGCCGATCACCTTCATTTCGAGGCCCAAGGCCCGGGTGGCCACGGCCTGCCCGACGCGTCCGAGACCGACGACGCCCAATGTCTTGCCGGCCAGTTGCACGCCCATGAATTTTTTACGGTCCCAGCGGCCCTCGACCAGGCTTTGATTGGCCATGGCGATGTTGCGGGACATGCCCAGCATCAGGGCGATCGTGTGCTCGGCGGTGGAGAGGGTGTTGCCGCCGGGGGTGTTCATCACGACGATGCCTTGCCGGGTGGCGGCCTGCGTGTCGATGTTGTCCACGCCGACGCCGGCCCGGGCGATCGCGCGGAGCCGGGTGTTGCCTTGCAGCACGTCGGCGGTGATTTTCACGCCGCTGCGGCAGATCGCGCCGTCGGCTTCGAGCAGCGCGTTGCGGAGGTCCGCGCCCTTCAGGCCGGTGCGAACTTCCACTTCCAGATTGGCCGCCGACTCCAACAGATTAAGGCCGTCCTTCGACAATTCATCGAGTACAAGAATCTTGGGCATGCTCGTTTCATTTCCTTTCTGACAAGATGATTGAACCGATATCTCTCGCGGCATGAACCACGGCGAGAATGACTATCCGGTCTTCGCGGATGGTATAGAAAACTCGATAATTCTGTACGAGGTGTTCTCGAACCACATACCGTTCAAATTCCGGAACCATAGGGCCCAATTCGGGGAATTGCTTCAACGCCTTGACGGCGTCGGCGATCCGTTGAACGTGACACGCCGCATAGTAAGCGGAATCCCGGGCGATGTAAGCCCGAATGGCCTTCAAATCCTCATGTGCCGATTTGGTCCAGACGATTTTCATCAGGCCTGAAGCTCTCGTTCCACTTCTTCTTGGGAAACAACCTCTCCGGCCTCCATCTGTTTCAACGACGCTTCGACCTTTTGCCTTAGGTAAAACTCATACATGATGTCATCCCAGCTTGCGGTGTCCGGGATGTGGTCGAGCAGTTTCTTGGCTTCTTCCTTCACGGCATTCATGGCAGGTCTCCACCGACAAGCGGGATGGTCACACGGTTTCGCCACTGGCCAACACCCGGCTGGCGGCCGCAACGCCTGCTCCTAGCTTAACGTTTTGGCCCGCTTCGACAAGTGCCAGTTCCAACGCCGCCACGGTCGACAAAATGTCCAACTCGTCGACGAGGCCCATGTGGGCGATCCGAAAGATCCGACCTTTCCAGGGACCTTGGCCGCCGGCGAACTTCAGCCCGAACCGACCCTCCAATCGCTGTAAAAACACTCGGCCGTCCACTCCTTCGGGGAAGAAGATCGCCGTCATGCCGTCGGCCGGTCGAGCGGCGGCCAATCGCAGCCCTAGGGTCTCGATCCCCGCCCGCAACGCCCGGGCCAGCCGCCGCGACTCGGCCCAAATCCGCTCGATCCCGATCGCTTGGATTTTTTGCAGGCTTTCGACCAACGCCCGAACCAACGGAATGGCGGGCGTGTAGGGCGTGTCCGAGTCGGCCAACGCCTTGCGATAGGCCAGCAAGTCGAAATAGAACGCCGGCCGCTGGATCGACTCGATCCGACGCCACGCGGCGGGGCTAACCGTCAAAAACGCCAGGCCCGGCGGCGTCATCAACGCCTTTTGCGAGCCGATGGCCAGCAGGTCGATGTGCCAAGCGTCCGTCCGGCATTCCATCACACCGGCGCCGCTGATGCCGTCGACCACCAGCAGGGCAGGGGTTGGCCCGACGACCCGGCCGATCGCCTCGATGTCGTGGCCCACGCCCGTGCTGGTCTCCAGCAGCGTCGCAAACACGGCGGCGATGTCCGGGTGCTGTTTGAGAAGCCGGGCGACCTCATCCGCCTGAAAGGCCTCGCCCCAGGGGACTTCGTAGCGAATGACCTCGATGCCGAACACCTCGCAGAGTATGCGCCACCGCTCGGCGAACTTGCCCGACTCCAACACCAACGCCTTGCCGCCGCGAGGCACGGTGTTGACCACGGCCGCTTCCATCGCGCCGGTGCCGGAGCTGGTCAAAATGGCCACGTCGTTCTGGGTGGCCAGCACGTGTTTCAGGCCGGCCTGGGCCTCGGCCAGCAGTTTGCGGAACTCGGGCGTGCGGTGGTGCGACATTTGCCGGGCCATGCTGAGCAACGCCGACTCGGGCACTTCCGTCGGACCGGGGGTCATCAATCGAGGTTTGGGCATGGGAAGCAGTGAAGGTCCGTGGTTCAAGGGATCGAAGGGCAGGGGGGCGGCGTTTGAAAGCGGGTCAGCCGCTTGCGATGTTGCGGCGCCGCGACACAAATTCCCCACAACTGCCATTGTGCGGAATTATGGTCCCGCCGCAAGCGGTGTGGACCGTCGCCCGCGCAGAGTCCACCGTGTTCGTTAGAGGTGCTCAAGATCTGCCGATTCATCATCTTTCGGCAAACCGGCCGCATCGTCGAGAGCCCGGATCGCCAATACCAGCACCAGACCGATCAAGTCGATGGCCCAAAGAATGCCGCACCCCAACGCGACACGCAATAGCACGCCCCCGCCAGAGGCGTCACCCATTGCAGTCAGAAGGGTGGATGTGCCGAAAATCACACACAAGGCAACCGGCAGAAAAAGCGCCACGACCGAAAGCCATAAGACGGTTCGACGTGGGATGAGGGGGTGTTGCATGATCCAGTTCCGCCAGTTTTCCTAATTTTGCGGTTCGGCAGGCTCGCTGTCAATATGCCCAAAATGTAGGATCGGTTGCCAACCTGTCCGGTCTGAGGTGGAACCGGTTTGGCGATCCGTCCGGCGATGGGCGGACCTGTCCGGTTCCGGTTGCTTTTCGTTTGTGGTCGGATGAGAATAAAGTAGGTTTGCTGAGGATATTTTTTCGAGAAGAGCTTTCATGCGAGATTTTTGCCGTCGACGGTTTTGGTTTCTGTCGCTGCTGCTGGCGTCGGTTGGTTTGTGGACCGGTTCGGTCCATGCGACGGAGATCGTGCTGAAGGACGGGCGTTCGTTGTTCGGCAAACTTGGCAAGGTGGCCAGCCTGGCCGACATGCCCGACCCGGCCAAGCCGGACAACGAAAAGATCATGCTCATTCTGTTTCTCGACGACAATCTTCGTCGCACGTTTTTTTCCGACCGTCAGGTCCGCGAGGTTCGCCAGGAGGAAAATCGTCAGGCGGAGGAGAAATATCTGTTGCGTCAGCGTGTGCTGCGAACCGGGTCGTCGATCAAAAGCGTCGGATTGCCGGTTCGGGTGCAGCCGTTCGACGAGTTTGGGCGTCGGATTTTCACGATGTCCACGTTTCGCGGCCCGATCGACGTGATCCAAGGCATCACGGTGTTGACGCCGCAGTGGTTCAAGGCCGAGGGCATCACGCACGTTTGGGACATGCGGGCGGCCACCAGCACGCTGCCGCGCGACTCGCTTCAGAAAATTGTCTGGAAACAGATCAACCGCGACGACGTCGAATCGTACAAGAAGGCGGCCCGATTCTATTTGCAGTGCGGACGGCCCGAAGACGCCCGGCGCATCTTGGAGCAACTGCTGACGGCGTTTCCCGGCCGAACCGACTTGAAATCGCAATTGGCGCCGTCGCTTCGGGCGATTCAGCAGCTTTCGGCCCAGCGGATTTTGGCCGAACTGCAATTGCGTCGCGACGCCGGTCAGCATCAGTTGGTGGTTCGATTGCTCAAGGAGTTTCCGACCGAGAACGTCGGCGGCGAAGTGCTTCAGGGCGGCCGCGAGGTTTTGGAGCACTATCAGGCGATGGAAACTCGGCGGACGGAAATCGTTCGGCGACTGAAGTCGCTCAGCGCTCGGATTCCCGACACCATCGAGCGTGAAAAGCTCGGCCCGATTTTCGACGAGATCGCCGCCGAAATCAGCCCGAACACGTTGGACCGCATGGCGGCGTTCTTTCAAAACCTCGACGATTCGAAAATGCCCGAGGCCCAAAAGGTGGCGTTGGCCGTCAGCGGATGGCTTTTGGGCGCCGACGCGGCCACCGACAAACTCGGCACGGCCACCTCGGCGTACAAAGTCCGGACGATGATCCGCGATTACTTGACCGGAAAAACGAGTGGAGACCGCAAGCTGGCGGCCGGGCTGATTCAAGAAGAGACGGGCGGCAAGCCGGCGATGGTCGCCGCGATTCTGGCCAACATGAAGCCGCCGCTTCCGACGCCCGACGCGACCGACGGACAGCCCGGCTCGTTCGTGTTGGAAGCGCCCGGGCTCGACGCCGACTCGACCGTGAAATACCGGGTCCAATTGCCGCCCGAGTATGATCCCTATCGACGATACCCGACGATCGTGACGCTGCACAGCGTCGCCTCGAGCGCGAAGGATCAGATCGATTGGTGGGCGGGCTGGCCCGACAAAAAAGGCGCGCGGGCAGGCCAGGCCATGCGGCACGGCTACATCGTCGTGGCGCCCGAGTGGACCGAACCGAATCAAAAGCAATACGGCTACACGGCCCGCGAACACGCCGCGGTGTTGAACGCGCTGCGCGACGCGTGCCGGCGGTTTTCGATCGACACGGATCGGGTGTTTTTGACCGGCCACAGCACCGGCGGCGACGCGGCGTGGGACATCGGTTTGGCGCATCCCGACCTGTGGGCCGGCGTGATTCCGATCGCCGGATTGACCGACCGCTACTGCGCCCGCTATTGGGAAAACGCCCGGTATGTGCCGTTTTACGTGGTGGTCGGCGAATTGGACGGCGCGAAGTTGACCAAGAACGCCCTCGACTTGGACCGTTACCTGCGCCGCGGTTTCAACGCGACGGTGGTCGAGTATCAGGGGCGTGGGCTGGATGATTTCTACGACGAGATCCTGCGGTTGTTCGAGTGGATGGGCCGATTCCGCCGCGATTTCTATCCGCGCGAGTTCGCCTGCCAGACGATGCGGTCGTGGGATAATTATTTTTGGTGGCTGGAGGTGTCCAACCTGCCGCCGCGTGCGACCGTCGACCCGACCGATTGGCCGCCGCCCCGAGGCGCGCAGCCGACGCAAGTCAAGGGCACGATCACGAAGACCAACGGCATCAACGTACAGACCGGCGCGGGCCATGCGGTCGTGTGGCTGTCACCCAAGATGATCGACTTCAGCCAGAAATCGGCCATCTCGGTCAATTCGCGACGGATCAACGGCCCGGACATGATCGTGCGTCCCGACCTGTACGTCATGCTCGAAGACGTGCGCACCCGCGGCGATCGGCAGCATCCGTTTTGGGCCCGGGTGGAAGCCACGACCGGACGGGTCCGCGGCGGCGGCGATTGACGTGCGTGACAATTTCGACTGGCGCGATCTGCGGGGTTTGGGTAAACTGCTTGCGTATGTGGTCACAGTCGCCTTCACACACGCAAGGAACACGAAATGGAAACGTCGCCACGAGTATCGCCACAGC
>JBDKTJ010000018.1:0-17216 GCA_039698075.1 Thermoguttaceae bacterium
TGGGCGTTGTGGCCCTGGCCGGATTCTTGGGCGGCATGATCGTCACCGGCCAAATGCTGGCCGTCTTCATGTCCAACGCCGGCGGCGCTTGGGACAATGCCAAGAAGATGATCGAGGACGAGCCCAAGACCGAAACCACCGGCAAGGGCAGCGAAAAGCACAAGGCCGCCGTGACCGGCGACACCGTCGGCGATCCGCTGAAGGACACCGCCGGCCCGGCCATCAACCCGTTGATCAAGGTGATGAACATGGTCAGCCTGTTGATCATCGGCCTGATCTTGCCTTACGACAAGTTGGTTTGCGGCAAGCTCACGGCCAACCACGTCGACGTCACCGCCAAGGCGCACGACACCCAATACTGGGTCGTCATCGCCGTCGGCCTGATCGGCCTGATTTGGGCCATCTGGCAGTCCAAGCGTGAATCGAAACACAACCTGGATGACTAACCTTTAGTCCCTTGCTTCGTGTTTTTCCAGCGAGTCGATCGCATACCCACGGGAGCCCGTTCTCCCGTGGGTTTTTTATTTCCCTCTCTCCATCCCTCGGGACGATCCCGCCTCTCGACAAACCCCGAAAGGGTGGTTACACTGGAGGTTTTCATTTGCGTCGATTTCCGTCCCACGATCAAGGACACTCGTTCATGGACAGCAAACGCATTTTCCTCAGTGAAAAAGAAATTCCGACCGCGTGGTATAACTTGCAGGCCGATCTGCCGCAGCCGGTGCCCCCGCCGCTGCACCCGATGACCCAACAGCCCGTGACGCCGGCCGATCTCGAGCCGATCTTTTCCAAGGCGTTGATCGGCCAAGAGGTGAGCCGCGAGCGTTGGATCGAGATTCCCGAGCCGGTGCGTCAGGTGTACGCGATTTGGCGTCCCAGCCCCTTGGTCCGCGCCAACAATCTCGAGAAGGCGCTCAAGACGCCGGCCCGCATCTACTTCAAGGACGAAAGCCACAGTCCGCCGGGCAGCCACAAACCGAACACGGCCGTCCCGCAGGCCTACTACAACAAGATCGAAGGCATCAACCGCCTGACCACCGAAACCGGCGCCGGCCAATGGGGCGCGTCGCTGGCCTTCGCCTGCTCGTTCTTCGACATGCACTGCAAGGTGTACATGGTCAAGGTGAGCTATCACCAGAAGCCGTATCGCCGGTCGATGATGCACATCTGGGGCGCGGAGGTCACGCCCAGCCCGTCCACCGAAACCGAAGCCGGCCGGCAGATTCTGGCGATGGATCCGGAGTGCCCCGGCGCGTTGGGCATCGCCATCAGCGAGGCGGTCGAAGCAGCCGTCCAGCGCGACGACACGAAATACACCCTCGGCAGCGTGTTGAACCACGTCATGCTCCACCAGTCGGTGATCGGACTCGAAGTGGAGAAGCAGTTCAAGCTGATCGACGACTTCCCCGATTCGGTGTTCGCCTGCGTCGGCGGCGGCAGCAATTTCGCCGGAATCACGTTCCCGCTGCTGCGTCACAAGCTGGCCGGCCGCGACATCCGTTTCGTGGCCTGCGAGCCGCATTCCTGCCCGTCGATGAGCCGCGGCCAATACCGCTACGACTTCGGCGACACGACCAAGCTGACGCCGCTTTTGAAGATGTTCACGCTGGGCCACGGCTTCGTTCCGCCCGGCATCCACGCCGGCGGCCTACGCTACCACGGCATGGCCCCGATGGTCAGCCTGTGCGAGTCGCTCGGCCTGATCGAAGCGGCGGCCTTCCATCAAACCGAATGCTTCGAGGCCGCAAAAATCTTCGCGTCGACCGAAGGCATCATTCCCGCCCCCGAATCGTCGCACGCCATCCGCGGCGCGATCAACGAGGCGATCCGATGTCGCGAGACGGGCGAGCAGAAGTGCATCCTGTTCAACCTCAGCGGACACGGCCTGTGCGACATGGGCTCGTACGACCGATTCCTGAGCAACAAGCTCGAGGACTACGCCTATCCGCAAGAGAAAATCGAACAGGCGCTGGCCGACTTGCCGGTCATCGAGTAAATCGCCGTTTCGGCGAAAACACACACATTCGAAGCGGAACGCGCATCACCCGAACTTCACGTGCACTTCCGGTTCGCCTTCGGCAGGCTCGCGCAGCTTGATCGTGGCGGCCGGCGGCGCTCGCCGCTCGGAAACGATGCCACGCGCGGTGGTCGACAGAAACTCGTGAAACTCGGCGGCCGGGCCGGTCGGAAAACTGGTCCGAAGCTGTTCCAACACCTCCGCCCAACGCAACCCGCTGCGATAGATCAGCCGGTAGGCGGCCATCAGTTCTTGAATCGCCGCGTTGCTGTAGCCGGCCCGACGCAGTCCGATCTTGTTCAGCCCGACGACCAAACTGCTCAGTCCGTCGACCGTCACGTAAGGCGGCACGTCCTGCACCAGATGGGCTTGCCCGCCCACCATGGCCAGCGTGCCGATGCGACAGAACTGGTGAATGCCCACCGCGCCCGACACATAGGCCCGATCGTCCACGTGGACGTGACCGGCCAACATCGCGTTGTTCGTAACGATCACGTTGTTGCCGATGCGGCAATCGTGGGCGACGTGAGCGTTCACCATGAACAAACAGTTGTCGCCGATCGTGGTCGCGTGGTCGGTCAGCAACGCCCGATGAATCGTCACGTTCTCGCGAATCGTGTTGCCCGACCCAACGGTCACGCGGCCCGGTTGATCGGGAATATGGACGTGTTGGGGCAGTCCGCCCAACATCGCGCCTTCGAACACCCGATTGTTCGTCCCCAGCGTGGTGCCTTCCTTGACCGACACCCGGGCGTCCAACGTACAATCGTCGCCGATGACGACGTCGGACTCCACGATGCAAAAAGGACCAATGTGGACGTTGGAGCCAATTTGGGCCGAAGGGCTCACGATCGCCGAAGGATGAATGCTCACGTTGGGGCACCTCACGGATGAACGGGGCTGCACAATACAGAGAGCGCCGAAGAAAAGCAACAGCAACTCTAGCCGTTCAACCCAGCGTTCCAGGATGTCCGGCCTGTTAAGCTCTATCGGTTACTCCAAATCTGCCCGTTAAGCTCGATTTACCGGTCGTGAGGGTTTTTCTATTCCACCCAACTTAACCACCCTACTTTCGGGCGTGTCGCCACAGCCCCAAGCGTCCTCATTTTCCAAAAACCCTTCCCGGCGATCGCTTCGTCCGTTACACTGCGAGTTGACACAACTTTCTCTGTTTGACGGGAGTTCCCATCCGATGGCGACGGCCGACCAAGCGTATGACGAGGCGATTGCATTGCAACAAGCAGGCAACCTGGAAGAGGCGGTCGTCCGGTTGGAGAATCTGCTGAAAGACCAGCCCGACTTCGCACTGGCGCACGCCGCCTTGGGGGTCTTTTGCGGAAAGTTGGGGCGGATGGACGACGCCGTGCTTCACGCCCAACGGGTCTGCGAGCTGGAACCCGACGATCCGTTCAGTTTCATGGCCATGAGCCTGATCTGTCAGCGCGCAGGCCGCCGCGCCGAGGCCGAGCAGGCCCTCGGCACCGCCATGGAAAAACAATGGGCGGCCTACCGACCCGAGCAGCGCTAACCCCGCGCCGTCGTCTCGGTCCGTTCAAGCCGCCGCGCCGCGATTTCGCCCAACGCTTGGCAATTCACGTCGTTTTGCCAAACGTTTTGTGAAATCGCAAGCGGTTGGAACGTTTTGCAACGTTTCGCGGGGAACGTCCCCCCTGTTTTCGCGGAAGAGCATCCGCGCGTGTTCAAGTTGGAACGCGCATCACTTGGCGATGTCGCGGATTTCCAGCAACGAATGGGTGACCAGCGCGTCGTCGTTCAGATAGCTTTCGCTGGTGAACGACGTCACCGCTTGCAGCACTTCGATGCCGGTGCGAACCTGTTGCCGAACGCTTTCCTTCTGAACGGCCGGGGTGTCTTTGTTCTGGTCGACTGCATAGTCGATCCACGGTCCGGCGGTTTTCGCCAGCGCGCCGATGTCGAGCCAGCAAGCGACGGCCCGCGGCCGATCGGCTTTCTCCAGCACGCCGCCGGCGGCCAACGGCGTCGGCTTCAGCAACCGCTCGGCGTGCGAACGCGAAATCGACACCACGGCCACATGGTCCGACAACCCAAAACACAGAACGATCTGCTCGTCCACGCCGAGCTCCTTCGGCAGCGAGAAGCTGTACACCTCGCCCCCGGCGACGTCCGTTTTCTGCGATTCCAGCAGTTTGAAATCCTTCGGCAATTGCACGTCGGGAATGCCGCGAACCACGTCGATCGCGCTTTCGGCGATCGCGCGATACTCGTCCATCGCCTGTTTCAGCAGCTTCGCGTCGCTGACGCCCAACACCAGCGCCGGCTCCGCCATCGGCATGGGCTTTTCGGTGGCCGGCATCGTCACATGGAACCGCTTGCTCGACAACTGGCCGTCGATCACGAACGCCAACTGACCGTCGGCCAAGGCGGGAAACAGCATTTCGCGGTTGGTTTTGTCCAATCGGGCCAGCAACGGCATGGCCTCCTTCAAATACTTCCGGAAAGATTCCCGGTCCTTTTCGCTCGGAATGGCCGGCAGCCCGAACTCTTCAAAATAAGCATGGCCGACCTTGAGCCAGCGGACCAACTTGTCGTAGGCGGTGATGTCGAACTTCGCACGCGACACCACGCCCAACAACGGCTTGCCGCCGACGTGCTCGAACAATCCCAGCGGCTTCGATCCGTCGACCTGCCGATGATCGCCCCACTGATACTGATAGCCTTCCAGCCCGCGGTCGGTCAAAAAGCTCCACGCCAACCCGGCCCCGGCCTCCGGCGTCATCTTCTTGAGGTCTTCGACCAGCGCGTCGATGTCCTTGCGAACCCGGCGGTCCTGCTCCTCCGAAAGCTTGGCCTTCGGCAACATTTGATCGACGATCTCCAGGATCGCGTTGATGTTGCTGATGTTGCTGTTCAACTGCCGGTTCATTTCCTCGCTTACATAGCTGATCGAGGTGAGCCGTTTGGCCGCGAACGCATCGAGCGGCTTCAGCTCGGACCGATCCACGAGCCGCTTGCCTTGGCCCAGTTTTTCGAGGCACTCGAACGACGAGCCGATCGAGCAGACCAGGTAGTCGCCGCGGATGCCCAACGCGACGGCCAACTTGGCCGCCTTCAACCGATCTGTCACCTTTTCCGCTTCGCCGGGCTTGATCTCCAGCGACTTAAGCCGTTCGGCCAGTTCCTGCACCGAGGGAATCATGGCGCCGTCCAGCATGAGCGTGAGATATTCGTAATCGCCGATCTTCGTCTTTTTGAAGTGACCCTTGGTCTTCTCGTTCGACTCCAAAAACATATTGGCGAACATTTCCAGCTTGATCAACTGCTCCTTGGCCAACTCGGGATTTTTCAGTTTGAAGCCGACGACGAAATTGGGCATGGCGATCAGATCGGCGTGCTTCGCCAGCGTCGACAGGACCATCACGGCTTGCAGTTGATTGGCGTCCCGGCCCTCGGCCAAGCCCGACGCCTGCAACACGGCCGGCCCGTAACTCTGCGCGGCGTTGACCGCCTGGAACAGCTCCATGAAATCGATGCACGTTTCGTCGCCGTAGGCGAACATGTCGTCGGAAACCATGTCGGCCAGCAAATCGACGACCTTGCGGCTTTCCGGATTCGACAGAATCTCGTTGATTTTTGAAGGCCCGCTGCCCGGCGTGCCCGTCTGGGCCTGATACATCGCCAGCCACGCCTCCACCGCCGGCATCTGCCGCACCTTCGCCCACGCGCGGCTCTGATGAATCGCATCGAACTGCTCGCGATTGCGCAACATGCTCGAATAGAAAGCCGCGTCCTCGGGAATCAGCTTCAACGAGGCGTCGAGCTTTTCCAAGTCGCCGGCCGCGACCGGCCGCCCCCCGAAAACCGCCAGCGCCAAGGCCCACACCGCCAACCAAACCAGCGAATGATTCCGATGCCGCGCCATCATCACAATCTCCTTGTCGTTGGAAAGGAAACTCTCTGTTGAGTCAACCGCGTCGCGTCCGGCCCCCGCGCGAAACCGATGAGCCCTCCGGTCCCGCCAAAAAGCCATGCAACTATAGCGTACACGTGCCGTCGAGCTGCGGCATTTTAGCACCTTTCGCCCGACGGGAACAAGCCACCCCCCGATAGTGATGCCGCAAACCGCGCCGACCTCCCAAAAAGACGGCCTCGGACGTCCAGCGTGCGGTAGAAATTATCCACCCTGACGTGTGACATAGGGTTGTACTACAGGGAGCCTCGACCGTGAAAAAACAAATCCTCATCGTCGACGACGATCAGCGAGTCTTGGATGCACTGCAACGGACCCTCCGCGATCAGACCGACGATTGGGCCATGACGTTCGTCCGCAAGCCCGAAACGGCATGGGAATGTCTGTTGGAATCGGCCTACGACGCGGTGGTGACCGACATCAAAATGCCCGGCCTCAGCGGCATGGATCTGCTCGAACGCATCCGCCAGACCGACAAAACCAAGGACGTCCCCGTCGTGGTGCTCACCGGACTGGACGATCAAGATCTGAAAACCAAAGCGCTGGATCTCGGGGCGACCGACCTGTTGAACAAACCGATCGAGACGTCCCAACTGGTCGCACGGCTCCGCAACACGCTGCAATCGAAAGAATACCAAGACGACCTCCGGGCCCGCAACGAACTGCTGACCGAAAAAATCCGCCGGCAAAACATCGACCTGGCCCAATCGCGCATGAGCACCGTCTGCCGCTTGGGCATGGCGGCCGAGTTTCGCGACGAGGACACCGGCAACCACGTGATCCGCGTCGGATGTTTCAGCCGCGCCGTGGCCGCCGCGATGGGCATGCCGCGCACCTTCCTCGAAATGCTCCTGCTGGCCGCGCCCCTGCACGACATCGGCAAGATCGGCATCCCCGACAGCGTCCTGCTCAAGCCCGGCCCGCTGACCGACGAGCAGTGGACCATCATGCAGCGCCACTGCGAAATCGGCGCGCAAATCCTCCGCGAACAATCGAAGGCCGTCATCCCGCTGTTGGATTGGTACGCCGTCGAACCGAAATCCATGCAAGAGGCCATGGAAAACCGCGACCCCGTGCTGGACATCGCCGCGTCGATCGCCATGACGCACCACGAAAAATGGGACGGCAGCGGCTATCCCCGCGGACTGTCCGGCGAAGCGATCCCCCTGGAATCGCGCATCGTGGCCATCGCCGACGTGTTCGACGCGCTGACGTCGAATCGGCCCTACCGTCCCGCCCGACCCGAAGACGAAGCCCTCACGATCATCGAGGCGACCATCGGCAGCCACTTCGATCCGCGGGTGCACGCGGCGTTCACCCGGGCGCTGCCCGACATCCGCACCATTCGCACCCGGTTCAACGACAGCGTCCTCGTCTTCCCCAAACCGGAAGGCGCGATGTCGGAAGGAGCGTTGGTTTGAGCGAGCGCGTCCTCTACATCGAAGATGATCCAGCCCAAGCCCGACTGGCCCAAAAATGCCTGGAGCGGGCCGGTTACGCCGTCGACCTGGCCGCCAACGGCGAGCAGGGGCTCGCCCAATGCGCCCAACAAAACTACGACGCGGTGATCGTCGACCAAACCATGCCGGGCCTCAGCGGCCTGGACGTCATCCGAACGCTCCGCCAACGCGGCCCGGTGCCCCCGACCATCATGGTCACCGGCACCGGCAACGAACGCATCGCCGTCGAGGCCATGAAGCTGGGCCTGAGCGACTATCTGGTCAAAGACCTCGAGGGCGGCTTCGTCAACGTCCTCCCCTTGGTGGTCCAACGCGTCATCGCCCAACAAAATACGCTCGTCGAAAAACAACAGATGGAGCAAGAGCTGGCGCTGGCCGAAAAACTCCAGGCCATCGGACAACTGGCCGCCGGCATCGCCCACGAAATCAACACGCCGACCCAATACATCGGCGACAACGCCCGATTCCTCGAAAACGCCTTTGAACACATCGACCTGCTGCTCGCCGCCTTTCAGAAACTGTTGCAGGCCGTCCGCGAAAACGCCGTCACTGACGCCCTGCTCGACGAGGTCGAACAAAAACTCCGCAAGACCGACCTCGAATACTTTTCGTCCGAAATTCCGAAGGCCATCCAGCAGTCGCTCGAAGGCGTCCGCCACGTCAGCGAAATCGTCGGCGCCATGAAGGAGTATTCGCATCCCGACGGCGGACGCCAGCAGCCGACCGACCTGAACCACATCGTCGAAAACGCGGTGACGTTGTGTCAGAACGAATGGAAATACGTCGCCGACGTCGTCACCGATTTCGACGCCGAGCTGCCGCCGGTCCGATGCGTGCCGTCCGATATCCACCGCGTGGTCGTCAATCTGCTTGTGAACGCCGCCCACGCCACGGCCGAGGCCACGCGATTCGGCGCCCTGGGCAAACGCCCCCTCGTCGTTCGCACCCGTCGCGACGGCTCCTGGGCGGAAATCCGCGTCAAGGACTTCGGCTGCGGCATCCCCGACGATATCCGCGACCGGGTGTTCGAACCGTTCTTCACCACCAAGGACGTCGGCGTCGGCACCGGACAAGGACTGTCGATCGCCCGCGCCCTGGTCGTCGAAAAACACAACGGCACGATTCGTTTTGAAAGCGAATCCGGTCGCGGCACAACCTTCTACGTCCGCCTGCCCATCGGCGGATCGCCCGAACCCGCGCCGCAGCCCGCGGCCGAACAACAAGAGCCCGAACTCCAGCCGGTATGAGACGATTCAAAAATCTCACCGCGACAGCCACGGCGCCAGCGCCCGCTTCGCACGCGTCAAGGCGCCCGCCAGCGTCGTCGACTCGTCTTCGTAGGCCATCAAGTACGAGCGGAAACTGACCAGCACGTCCCGCGCCAGGTCCATCACGTCGTGGCGGCGACGATCCCGACCGCGCCGCGGCGAAACAATCACGCGCATCCGCGTCCGCGTCGTTCCGGCGTCGAGCGACTTCGCATGTTCGTCGCGTCGATCCCTCTGAAGACGTTCTTCCTCGAACGCCACCTCGACCGTGAACGCCGTCGTCCGATCGGCGAAACGACGGAACCGGCCGTTGCCCGTCCGATATTCGATCTCCAACCGAACCCGATTGCCGTCCGTCGCGACGATCTTCGCCTGATGGTCGGCCACGAATCCGCGCAGTTTCTCGATGGCCATTTTGACCGGGACCGGCGTGATCAAATCCTGCTGCAAAACCTCTTTCGACCGCACGGCCTCCAGTTGCCGCGAACCGGCCGCGTCCGACTCTTCGCCGGCGCCGCTTCCGAGCTGCACGACCGTGTTGCGGCCGTTCGCTTTGGCCAACAGCAGCGCACGGTCGGCCCTCCGCAACATCGTCTCCGGCGTGTCGCCCGGCTGAATCTCGGTCACGCCGAAGCTGACCGTCACCGAGCGGCCCTCCATCCGCGGCTGTGCAATCTGGCCGAGCGCCTTGCGAATCTGCTCAGCCCGCCGCGCCGCCGCCGCGTTGTCGCAATCGGCGCACAACAACACGAACTCCTCGCCGCCGTAACGAGCCACCAGGTCGCCGGGCCGGCACGAACTCTTCAGCAGCGACGCCAAACACTTGATCGCGTCGTCGCCCGCCTGGTGGCCGTAGGTGTCGTTGACCCGCTTGAACCGATCCAAGTCGCACATCATCAAGCTGCACGGCGCCTGTTGCTGTTGATGCGCCGCGACGAACATCGCATGGACGCGGTCGAACTCGGCCCGATTGGCCACCTGCGTCAGCGGATCTTTCGTGGCCTTCTCGTGCAATTGCTGGCAGCGTTGCTCCAGCGACGTCTCCGACGATGCGTCGTGAAACAACAGGATCGCCCCCTGCAAAACGCCCTGCGCGTCGATGACCGGAATCGCATGGGCGTCGACCGCCACGGGCCGCTGTCCGCGGCCGAGAATCGTCAGCCGACGCAACGATTGCACGCCGCAATGAATCGCCGTCTGGACCGGGCAGTCCGCCGCCGCGATGGTTCGGCCCTTTTCGTCCGAAAGCCCCAACACGTCGGGATTCCAAAGCCGCCCGCGAACGCTCGCGCCGGCCACTCCGGTCATCCGTTCCGTCCCCCGATTCCACGACTGAACCCGACCGGCGGCGTCAATGAACACCACCGCATCGTACATATTGTCGAGCAACCGACTCTGAAACAAAGCCTGGACGTCCGGTTCCGTCGCCGTCCACGCCTCGCCGTTGAATCCCCACGGCGCATCCACACGGTCCGGCTCCAGCATCCCCAACCAACGATGCGCCACCTCCCAATGAATCGCCGTTTGATCTTCTCGGCAAAAATCGGCAAACTGACGGACCAACTCCGGATCGAACTGCGTGCCCGCCCCGGCGAACAATTCGGCCATGGCCCGCTCCTGCGACTGCGCCGGCCGATAAACCCGATCCGTCGTGATGGCGTCGTACGCCTCGGCCACCGCAATCATCCGCGCGCCAAGCGGAATCCGCTCGCCGGAGATCGTCGAACCGTTGCCCGGTCTGGTCGCCGATTCCGATACGCTGCCGTCGTACCAGGTCGAAATGTGTCGGACCATCTCCAACACCAGCGGCAACGTGCAACTACCCCGCAAGATGTCGAGACTCATCCTCCGCGACTGCGACATCACGGCCGTCTCGTCCGCGTCCAACGTCCCGGCCTTCAACAACACAGAATCCGGCACGCCGATCGCGCCGACGTCGTGCAGCAACGCCGCCACTTCCACCGCGTCGCGCTCGGCGTCCTGCAACCCGATCCGCGACGCCCAGGCCGAACAGCTCAACGCCACCCGCAAACCATGACCGGCCACCGCGGCGTTCTTGCACCGCAACGCCGCAAACAGACTGGCCGCGGCCCCCAACCGAATCTCGACCAACCGGCGGTCGATCGCCTCGCTGAAAACCGGCGGCAACGTATGTCCGGCGGCCGTGACGGCTTCCAGCTCTTGCAGCAAGGCCTGAAGGTCCGCCACGCGACGATCGACCGGTCCAGGCGGCAAATCGCCACCCGGTCGGTTCAGTGCAGATAACTCAGTCTGGGGTCCTCGTGCCATCGTCATGGGTGCATATTCTCAGGCGTGACATCTACCAAGTGAAACCTAGGTTATTTACGCAAGATGGTCAAAACAAACAGGCTTTAATCCCTCTCATCAAGCCGCTGGGCCTGGACAACCGAACATTTCAATAAGAGATACTGTTTGCGTACTTTACCTAACGTGCCGCCATGTCGACCTCCGACCCCAATTCGTCTCAGCCCTACGGCGACGCGGCCTTTTTGGACCGCCAACCGCGGCTCCGCGAATTGATCCCTCGCGGACGGGTCGGCCTGTTTTTCTTGCTCACGACCGTCGGGGCGGCGCTGGCCCTGTTCGAGGCGTCTTACGGCTGGATGCTTCATCGGGTGGCCTCGGGCGACGCCGTTCCGTCGTTGGACCTGACGGCCAAAGGCAGCGTCGGCGGTTGGTTCCTCTCGCTGACGCTGTTGTCCGCCACCGCGACGGCGTTGGTCATCTACAGCATTCGCCGCCACCGGCTCGATGACCGACACGGTCGATTTCGGATCTGGCTTTGGGCGGCGGTCGTCTGCTTTTTGCTGGCCGCCAACGAGGGGGTTCACCTGCGCGAGACGATCCGCGACCTGATCGGCGTTTGCCACGGCGTGCTGCTGTTGAGCGACCATTCCATCGGATGGCCCATTTTGTACGGCGTCCTGGCAGTCACGGTCGGTTCGCGAATGGCGGCCGACATGCGCGGCTGCCGCACGTCCAGCGTGTTGCTGCTGTTGGCCACCGTCGCCTACAGTCTTGCGGTCGCCGTCCGCTGGGGTTGGATTGCAATTCAGCCCGACAATGCGAACGTGTTGTTGCGGACCGGTTGCGAACTGTCCGGCCACTGGGCGTTTTGGGCGTCGTTGGTGGTTTTCGCCCGGCACACCGCGATGGACGCCGAAGGTCTGTTGCCTCCACCGCCCACGCTCGACTCGGACGAAGACGCCTCCGACCACCAGCCCGCCGGGGATTGGAGCGCCGTCCATCGTCCGCACAACGTTCCTCAGCCGGCCTTTCAAAGCCAAAACGCCGCGTCGACCGTCGAACACAAGCTGACCAAAGCCGAGAAAAAGGCCCTCAAGGAGCGGCTTTTGCGGGCGCGAGCCGAGCGGATGTCCTAACACGACAGCGCTGGGTTCACCACGGAGACACGGAGAACACTGAGACAGAAGGACAAAAGGGATAAGAACTTAGGACCATAGCGCCGTTCTCGGAAATGCGACGACCTTGCACATGGGTGCGACATTCTCGCCAGATGGCGGCCTGCAAGAGCACCTTCTTTTCTGCTTCTCGGTGTTCTCGTGTCTCCGTGGTGAGTTTCCTACGTGCCTGAGCTAGGTCAATAGACATCCCCCCATAAAACATGGTAATCTGACGGTTTCCGCTCCGTACGAATCACTGCCTCTCACTGACCACTGGCCACTAAACCGCTCATGCCGTCCGTCCGCACCCGATTTGCTCCCAGTCCGACCGGTTACCTGCATATTGGTGGGGTCCGCACCGCTCTGTTTAATTGGCTCTTCGCCCGACAACACGGCGGACAGTTCATTCTGCGGATCGACGACACCGATCAGCAGCGCAACGTCGACGAGGCGTTGCAGCCGATCCTGGACGGGCTGCATTGGCTGGGCATCGACTGGGACGAGGGGCCCGAGGTGGGCGGACCGTTCGCCCCGTACTATCAATCGCAACGCCACGATCGCTACCAAGCCGCCGTCGAACAACTACTGGCCAGCGGTTTCGCCTACTACGACTACGCCACGCCGGCCGAGTTGCAGGCCGATCGTCAGGCGGCCGAACACCAACAGCGGCCGTTCCGCTACGATCGCCGTTTCATGGCCCAAACGCCGGCCGATCGGGCCCGATTCGAAGCCGAAGGTCGCCAAGCGGTCGTGCGGCTCAAAATGCCGACCGAGGGCGTGCTGGTGATCGACGATCTGATTCGCGGCCGGGTCGAGTTTGAATGGGCACGCGAGCAAGACCACGTCATTCAACGGACCGACGGCACCTGCCTGTATCACCTGGCCAACGTGGTCGACGACCACGACCTGCAAATCAGCCACGTCATTCGGGCCGAGGAGCATTTGTCGAACACGCCGCGTCAGATTTTCATGCTCGAAGCGCTCGGATATCCGCGTCCGGCCTACGCCCACCTGCCGTTCGTGGCCGAGCCGGGCAGCCGCAACAAACTGAGCAAGCGGAAACTTGACAAGTATCTCAAAAACCGCGATTTCGCCCAACTGGTCGAACACGGCCGCCCCATCGCCCAACGGATCGGCCACGCCGTCGAGGCCGACGCCTTCAATCCCGTGATCGTCGATTTTTATCGAACGATCGGCTACCTGCCCGAGGCGATCCTCAACTATCTGGCCTTGCTCGGTTGGTCGCTGGACGACAAGACCGAGCATTTTTCTTGTCAGGAACTGATCCAGAATTTTTCGTTGGACCGCGTGAACAAATCGCCGGCCAGTTTCGATCCCAAAAAACTTTGGGCCTTCGAGGATTGGCACTTCCAACAACTTTCGCTCGAACAAAAAGTCGCGCAGGTGACGCCGTATCTCGAAAAGGCGAGCCTCGTGGCCTCTCCCCCCGACGATCGGCAACGCGCGCGGATCGACCAACTGGTCGCCGCGGCCAGCGATCGCATCAAAACCTCCGGCGACGTGTTGGCCTTCGACGACTTTTTCTTGCCCGACGACGAGTTTCCTTACGACGAAAAAGCCTTTGAAAAGCACCTGCGTCAAGGCGACGGTCTTGCGCGGTTACGAGAGTTCCGCGAGTCGTTGGCCGCCCTCGAACCGTTCGACGTCCCGTCGCTCGAACGGCTCATGCACGATTTCATCGCTCAGCGACAGATCAAAATCGGGCAGGTGATCCATGCGGTGCGCGTGGCCGTGACCGGCAAGTCGATCGGCCTGGGGCTATTCGACACGCTAGCGATTCTCGGCCGCCCAAGCGTCCTGCGCCGCATCGATCGAACCATCGAACGAACGGCGGCGTCCTAAATTTTACCATTGAACCAAGCGATCTCCCCACCACCGTTTCAATCATCCATCATGAGCGCCGATCCCTCTCCGTCCAATAATGCCGACAACAACGCCGGCTCGACCGACTTCATCCGCGCGATCGTCAACGAAGACAATCGCACCGGCAAACACGACGGCCGCGTCCACACGCGATTCCCGCCCGAGCCCAACGGCTACCTGCACATCGGCCACGCCAAGTCGATCTGTCTGAACTTCGGAATCGCCCGGGACTACGGCGGCCTGTGCAATCTGCGTTTCGACGACACCAACCCCAGCAAGGAGGACGTCGAATACGTCGATTCGATCATGGAGGACGTCCACTGGCTCGGTTTCGACTGGGGCGACCGGCTCTACTACGCCTCCGATTATTTCCAACAAATTTACGAGTGGGCCGTCCAACTGATCCGAGCCGGCAAGGCCTACGTCTGCGATCTTTCGGCCGACGAGGTCCGCCAAACGCGCGGCACGCTGACCGAGCCCGGCGTGAACAGCCCCTACCGCAGTCGCTCGATCCAAGAAAACCTCGACCTGTTCGAGCGGATGAAGGCCGGCGAGTTTCCCGACGGTTCGCGCACCCTCCGGGCCAAGATCGACATGAGCTCGCCCAACCTGAATCTGCGCGATCCGGTGATGTATCGGATCTTGCGCGCGACGCATCATCGCACGGGCGACACCTGGTGCATCTATCCCACCTACGATTTCACGCACGGCCAGTGCGACTCGATCGAGCGGATCACGCACTCCATTTGCACCTTGGAATTTGAAAACCACCGCCCGCTCTACGATTGGTACATCCGCGAACTGGGCATTTTCGCCCCGCAGCAGATCGAGTTCGCCCGGCTCAATCTGACCTACACGGTGATGAGCAAGCGTTTCCTGCTCCAATTGGTGAAAGACGGACTGGTCAGCGGTTGGGACGACCCGCGCATGCCAACCTTGTGCGGCGTGCGGCGGCGCGGCTACACGCCCGAAGCCCTACGCGATTTCTGCGCCACCATCGGCGTCTCGAAAGTCGACAGCACCGTCGACATCGCGCTGCTGGAGCATTGCCTGCGGGCCGACTTGAATCGTCGGGCCAACCGCGTGATGGGCGTCCTTCGCCCGCTGAAGGTCGTCGTGGACAACTATCCCGAAGGCCAAGTCGAGCCGATGGAGGCGATCAACAATCCCGAAGATCCGCAAGCCGGCACGCGCACGGTCCCGTTCTCGCGCGAGTTGTACATCGAGCAGGACGACTTCCGCGAAGTGCCGCCCAAAAAATACTTCCGCATGACGCCCGGCCAAGAGGTCCGTCTGCGTTACGCCTACCTGGTGCGTTGCACCCACGTGGTCAACGACCCGGCCACCGGCGAGCCGCTCGAAGTCCACTGCACCTACGACCCGGCCACGCGCGGCGGCAACACGCCCGACGGCCGCAAGGTGAAGGGCACCATCCATTGGGTCTCGGCGGCCCACGCCCTTCCGGTCGAGGTCCGACTGTACGACTACCTGTTCACCAAGCCCAATCCCTACGACGTGCCCGAGGGCGTCGACTTCCGCGCAAACATGAACCCGAACTCGCTCGAACGCCTGACCCGGTGTTTCGTCGAGCCGAGTCTGAAAGGCGCGGCGCCGGGCAGCCGCTTCCAATTCGAGCGGCTCGGCTATTTCTGCGTCGATCCCGACTCGACGCCCGACCGACTCGTGTTCAATCGCACCGTGTCGCTGGTCGACACCTGGGCGAAGATTCAGAAAAAGGGATAGAAGAACGAGGGGCGTGGGGCGTGGAATGAAACATCGCAATCCTGGCGACCACTGATTCGCGGTCCCTATTGAACCACCATTTTTTGCAACATGTCCGATTCACGGCAATTCATCACGACGGCGGACGCGCGGCCGCCTTTTTTCGCCGGCATTGACCTCGGCGGCACCAACATCAAGATCGGCGTGGTCGACGACCTCGGCCGCTCGCTGTCCTGGCTCAGCGTCCCCACCGACGTCGAACGAGGTCCCGAAGACGCCGCCCGACGCATGGGCGATTCGGTCCGTCGCGCGGTCCAACAGGCCGGCCTCTCGATGGCCGATCTCTCCGGCATCGGGCTGGGCTCGCCCGGCGGCATGGACATCCCCTCCGGCATGTTGACCACCGTGATCAATCTGACCGGCTGGGACAATTTCCCGATCCGCGACCGCGTGAGCCACTACTGCGGCATGCCCGTCACGTTTGAAAACGACGCCAACGCCGCGGCCTATGGCGAATATTGGATCGGCTCGGGCCGCGATTTTCAGAGCATGGTTCTATTGACGCTCGGCACGGGCATCGGCTGCGGCATCATCCTCGGCGACCTGGTGGTCCAAGGCGCGCACAGTCACGGCGGCGAGGCGGGCCATGTGATCATCGACCCGTCGCCCAACGCTCGCATGTGCGGCTGCGGCTGGCGCGGACATCTTGAAGCCTACGCCAGCGCGACGGCCGTCATCCGTCGCACGCAAGAGGCGCTCGACGCCGGCCAACCGAGTTCGCTGTCCGCCCGCGTGGCCGCCGGCGAAGAACTCACGCCCAAACTGGTGGCCGAAGAGGCCGAACGCGGCGACCCGCTGTCCAACCAAATCATTTCGGACACCGCCCGATATCTGGGCATCGGCGCGGTCGACGTCATGCACGTGGTGGACCCGGCGGTCGTGTTGTTGGGCGGGGCGATGACGTTCGGCGGGCGAGAAAGCTCGTTGGGCCGCCGGTTTTTGGCCGAAGTGGACGCCGTCATTCGCCAACTGGCCCGACCCGTGCTGGCCCGCGACACGGTGTTGGATTTCGCCACGCTCGGCGGCGACGCCGGCTACATCGGAGCGGCAGGCGTAGCCCGACTGGCCTTCAAATCCCGCACCCGCTCGTAGCGTGCAAAAGTCCCCTCGCCCTTTGGGTAAGGGCTTGCAAACATGGTCCCCTCTCCCTCCGGGAGAGAGTTAGTGCGGTTTCACTCTCGCTGTAGCGTGTTGGGTGCCATGCCCACGCTTGTCGTGGGCATGTTTCCCCGAGAAAAACCTCACCATGGCCATGCAAGCGTGGCCATGGCGCCCGCTAGACCTATCGTGAATCTGCTCTAGGGTCAATACCGTTCAATTAGTCACAAGCACTTAATTAAGATGGAGTTATGGCGTGGCTGAACGTAGCCCGATTCATCGGGCTTTCCGCCGTAGGCGGTATTTGGCCCGGCGTTTACGCCGGGTGAGCAA
>JBDKTJ010000019.1:0-9798 GCA_039698075.1 Thermoguttaceae bacterium
CCGGCCATGACCGTCAACGGCATTGCATAGGCCGCCGAGTTCATCTTCAACGTACCGGCTTTGACGATGGTGCTGCCAATGTAGGTGTTGGCGCCGGTCATCAACATGGTGCCTGCACCGGTCTTGACCAACGCACCGTAGCCCAAACCACGGACCGTATCGCTGACGATCGTGCCGGTGACGTTCAACGTCGAACCGGACGCGACATTAAACGTGACGCCGTTGGTCGCGGCCGAGTAGAGCATCACGGAGGTCGCGGAGATGGTCGACGGCGTGCTGCCCGTCACGTTGACGGCGTTGCGGAGCGTCCACGAGCCATACGTGTACGTGCTGCCAGCGCTGGCCAGGACGCCACCGTTCAGGTTTACCGTGGGCGCGTAGCACGCCAACGTGTTCGAAATCGTCATCACGCCGCCCGCATTGATGGTGACCGCCGGAACGATCCCAACATCGGTGGACACGAGTTCATAGCCCCCCAAGGCGTTAGTGGCTTCCACGCTGAGAGTCGCTCCGTTGTTGACGGTCACGCCGGAGGCGTACGAGAACGCGCCGCCGTCCGTCGAGCCCACACCGGTCAACGAGACCGTGCCGCCATTGAGGGTCACGGCGCCGGTGAGCTTGTTGGCGCCGCTAATGGTCAACGCACCCGATCCAATCTTGGTCAGGTTGCCGCTGCCGCTGATGACGCCGCTGAGGGTGCCGCTGTTGACTTGCAGTTCGCCGGCGGTGACTATCGTCGCGCCGGTGTAGCTGGTCGCGCCCGAGAGAGTCAGCGTGTTGGCGCCGCTCTTGGCGAAACTCGTCGTGCCGGTGATGTCGCTGCTGTAGGTATAGTTACCATTGGTCGTATCAATACCCCAGCCTGCACCGCTGGCGAAGGTCGCGTTCGCCTTCAACGTATCCAATTGAGCTTCGGTCCAACCGGTCGAGCCGCCCAGAGACACGGTGATGGCGGCGTTCTTGGCCACGGAGATCTTTCCGGCCGTGTCATAACCCGCCAATGCCGAAGTCGTTCGGGCGGTCAACACGCCGGCGTTGACCGTCGTACTGCCGGTGATCGTGTTCGTGCCAGCGAGGACAACATTGCCGCCGATGGTCAAATTGGTCGCGCCGCCGCTGTCAGCCAAATTGCTGGTGACGGTCAGGGTCGCGCCGCCGCCGCCCAAGTGATAAGCGCTCGAAGCCGGGGTCAACGTGCCCGAGTAGGTCGAATCAACCGCCGCTCCAAGAGAAAGGTCTGTGTAGCTGCTCATCGAAACGTTTTCGCTGCTGTTGCCAGTCAGGGCCAACACGCCGGTCGAGCTGGTCGAAATCTTGCCCGAGCCCAACCAACCAGCCACGGTGGTGTAAGCGCCGGTCACGTTCAGAGCGCCCTTGGAGTTGATGGCGATAAGCCCAGAGGTCGGCACGGCGGACGGGGTGGCGAACACGAGGTTGCCGCCGTCGATGCGCGTTCCAGCACCGTAGGAACTGGTGCCGGTGATGGTGAGCGTACCTAGATCACCCTTAGCAAAGCCCATCGTACTCGACAGGGTGTCTACGCTCATGGATTCGGACGTGTTGAAACGGTTGCCCACCCCAAGATAGCTGCCCGAGGCGAACGAAACGCTGCTGGTCCTCAGGTTTTCGTACAGCGTAGCGTCAGTGGCCATCAACACGGCGCCGCTGGCGACCGAAACACTGCCTGCCACGTTGTAGCCCGACAACGAATCCAACTTAGCGACGCGGAGAGTGCCACTAGCCACGGTCGTACCGCCGGCATAGGTATTGCTGCCGGTGAGGGTCAACATGCCCGTTCCACTTTTGGTCAGGGCACCCAGGCCATTGATGTTGCCCGTGTACGCGGTATCCAGATTGTTGTTGCCAACATTCATTGAGACCGCGACCGCGCCTTGTGTGAGCGCAAGGGTTTTGACGCCAGTGATTCCACCGACGTTAAACGTGGTAGGCACCGTGGCCACATAAGTCAAACCACCACCCACATAATTGAGCGTGCTGTATTGTAAGGCATCAACGTTTTGCAGCGTCAACGCGCCTTGCTGAATCGTCGTCACGCCGGTAAACGTATTGGCGGAATTCAGAGTCAGCTTGCCGGCGCCCGTTTTCAACAGATTCGCTTCGCCGGCGAGGTGGAGATTACTGACGATCACCGCCCCAGCGTTGTTGAAAGTGACAGTGGAAGTGCTGTCGCCACGCAAAACCACTATCGTATTGGTACCGCCCGTAAGCTTCATGCCGCTTCCGGTGCCAACGGTGAGGTTGCCCATCGTGATCGTATCGCCGGTGACAATTGTCGGAATGAAGTTGTTGAACACAACATCCGACCCATCAACCCAAGTCATCGAGCCCGAGGTGCCCGCCGTGTCAGTCCAATGGTCGGTTATCGTGCTCGAAGTCGTGCCCCAACGATAGGTCGAGCCCGCATCCAACGACCAATATTGCGTGGCTGCGTTGGCCGTGCCCACGGCACAGACCACCAACGCGGTCGTCAAAGTTCGCAAAATCCAGTTGGCACTTTTCATGAATAACCCTCCCGGCTCAAAGAAACAGAAAAAGAGATAAATTCGACAGCGGAAAACAAAACGCTCTTTTCGTTCGCAAAAGATGAATTGCTGCCTCCGAGTTTTGTTTGCAACCACGCGAAAATTACTGGCCCAACTCGGTCCCTTAGAAAAGTCCCTCACCTTCCTTCGATTATCCTTCGACCGTCCAAAGAAGCCATAGACTGGAAGCCTTTTTTTTGCACAATCTGTTCACCCACCGTTTGAATTGGCTTTTCCGCTGATCCAGTTTGGAACAAGCGAATCGACTCCTTATTTCATGGCCGCCCCCCCACCACAGCTACTCACAGGAGAGTTCACGACCGAACGTTTGAGGGTGACGTATTTTCTTAATTACTTTGACGCATAAAATCGTTGAGACTCGCGCGACCCGATGGTACGATGGGTGAGGTCCTCAGATTTTTCCCTCCCAATAGCCACCGCGGCTTGGTCTCTGTCCGCGCTCACAATCAAGCAAAAAATACAGAAATCCTAGAGGAAGTCGGCAATGGCCAACACGAATCGACGCAATTTCCTGAAGACCTCGGCGGTTGTAGCGGGAACGACCATGCTGACCGCGCCGACCGTGGCAAGTTCCGTCCGGAGCGCGAACGACCGGATCCGCATCGGCTTGGTCGGCATGGGCAATCGGATGCGATTCCATGTCAACAGCTACCTGCAGATGGCCAAGGACGGCAACGTGGAAATCGCCGCCATCTGCGATTGCGATCAGTCGCGGCTGGACACCGCCCGCAAGTCGTATCCCGCCCTAGCCGAGAAACAAGTCGCCGTCTACCACGATTTTCGCAAATTGTTGGACGACAAATCGATCGACGTCGTGGATTTTTCGACGCAAGACCACTGGCACGCCTTGCAGACGATTTTGGCCTGTCAGGCGGGCAAGGACGTTTATGTAGAGAAGCCGGCCTCGCACAACATTTGGGAAGGCCGCAAGATGATCGAGGCCGCCCGAAAATACAACCGCATGGTCCAGGTCGGCATGCAGAACCGCTCCAGCCCGAACGTGATGGAAGGCATCCAAAAGCTCCACGAGGGCGTGATCGGCAAGCTGTACATGGCCCGGGGCGTGGCATACAAGATGCGCGGGCATCTGGGCAACCATCGGGCCCGACCGGTTCCGCCCGGCTTAAATTGGGACGCCTGGGTAGGGCCGGCCAAAATGGTCGATTTCAGCAATTTCAACCACCGACGCTGGTACTGGAACTCCAATTTCGCCAGCGGCGACATCGCCAACCAGACGTGCCACGACTTGGACCTGATTCGCTGGGGACTCGGTCTGGACACGCATCCCAGCGTGATGATGTCGTTGGGCGGACGTTACGTGCCCGCCGAGACTGACGCCGCCGACACGCCCAACACCCAGTCGCTCGTGTGCCAGTGGGAGGACCGCAACCTGCAAGTCTCGTTCGAGGTCCGTCACTGGTACACCAACAGCGAGGCGGAGATGCGCGACAAGTATCCGTTCGTCGAGCCGAACGCCGTGGTGGGCGTGATGTTCTTCGGCAGCGAAGGCTACATGATCATCCCCGATTATACAAGCTATTACGTGTTTCTCGGCCCGAATCGCGAGCCCGGCCCGCACGCGACGGCGGGACAAACCACCGACCTGAACAAGTCGCTGGCCAATCTGCCCCATTTCCAAAACTGGATCGCCGCGTGCCGCAGCCGCAAGCGCGAGGACCTGCACGCCGACATCGAGCAGGGCCACCTGTCGACGTCCATGTGCCATTTGGCCAAGATTTCCAACCGTCTCAAACGATCGGTCCGTCTCGACCCAAAGACCGAACGTTTTATCGGCGACGACGATGCCAACGGGCTTCTCAAACGAGAATACCGCGAACCGTACGTGGTGCCCGAGCAGGTCTGAGACGCCCGGCCCCTTCCGTGGGAAGGGCAACGGCCTCAAAAAAACCGGACCGCTTGCGGTTTTGCGGAAATCTTGTTCAATACAAGGATGGTCGCAAACCCGAACAAAAAGAAAGGCCTTCCGCGAACTGTCTGGATGCTGGGGCTGGTCAGCCTGTTCATGGACGTCTCGTCGGAGATGATCCACGCACTGCTGCCGGTGTTTCTGGTGTCCGTCCTGGGCGCGGGGGCCGGCGCCGTCGGGCTGATCGAAGGCATTGCCGAGGCGACGGCCTCGATCACCAAGGTTTTTTCGGGCGTGTGGAGCGATCGGGTCGGCCGCCGAAAACCGCTGGCGGTGCTCGGCTACGGTCTGGCGGCGTTGACCAAGCCGTTATTCCCGCTGGCCACGTCAACCCTCTGGGTGTTTGTGGCCCGATTCACCGATCGGATCGGCAAAGGCATCCGCGGGGCGCCGCGCGACGCGATGATCGCGGACGCCACGGCGCCCGACCGACGAGGCGCCGCGTTCGGACTGCGGCAATCGCTGGATTCCGCCGGCGCGTTTTTGGGGCCGTTGATCGCCGTTGCCTTGCTGGGACTCTTGTCCGACGACATTCGCCAGGTGTTTTGGGTCGCCGTGATTCCGGCCTTCGCGGCCGTGGCGATTCTTGTCTTCGGCGTTCGAGAGCCCGGCGACCGCGTTGCGGCGGACTCGCGCGCGTTGCCCCAATGGCGCGACGTCCGACGGCTGGGCAGCCGCTTTTGGATCGTCGCAACGGTCGGAGTTATTTTCTCGCTGGCCCGGTTCAGCGAGGCCTTCCTGGTGCTTCGTGCGAGCGACGTCGGGGTCTCGGTCACGTGGATTCCGCTGACGTTTGTCGTGATGAACGTCGTCTATTTTGCGGCGGCGTATCCGATCGGATGGCTTTCCGACCGACTGGGTCGTCTCCGGCTGTTGGCGGCCGGCCTGATCGTTCTGATCCTGTCCGACGTGGTGCTCGCCCTGGGCGACAGCATCGCCGTCGTGATGGTCGGCATCGCGATTTGGGGGCTGCACATGGGCATGACGCAAGGACTGCTGTCCACGCTGGTGGCCGACGCCGCTCCGGAGGCGTTGCGTGGCTCGGCGTTCGGCGTTTTCTATTTCACCAGCGGCATCGCGTCCCTGGCGGCCAGCGTGGTGGCCGGCGTGTTGTGGCAATGGGTCGGACCGGCGCTGACGTTCATGGCCGGCGCCGGGTTCTCCGCCGCGGCGATCATTGGCCTGGTCTGGTGGGGCCTCCGTGACGCCCCTTCCCGCGTCTGACGACCGGCCGTCGAACTTCTTGTTCGGTCGCCCCCCTTTTTCGTACTGCCGCGCTAGATCAGGCGCGTAGGAAACTCACCACGGAGACACGGAGAACACCGAGAAGCAGAAAAGCATGCGATCTTGCAGGCCGCCATCTGATGCGAGTCGCACCCTCGTGCAAGGTCGTCGCATTTTCAGAGAACGGCGCCATGGTCATAAGTTCTTATCCCTTTTGCCCCTCTGTCTCAGTGTCCTCCGTGTCTCCGTGGTGAACCCAACGCTGTCGTGGTAGGCAATCTCGCCCTTTCGATTTTTACCCAGGGGGGTTGTCTTTATTGCCGGCGCTGCTAGGGTTAGGAAAACCGTTGACAACCTATTCGATGTCGATTTGGGAGGAGGGCTGACCATGAGACGTTGGAGATTGTGGTGCGCGGCGGCGGCGTTGATCGTTTTGTCGGGCGTGGCGATCCTTCGCGTGCGGGCTCAAGAGAAGGACAGTCTGCCGAGCAGTTATTCGCCGGTCGTTCTGCATGAGGAATTCGACCGGACGGTCGCTCGGATGGAGGCCGAAAAGCCGGAAATCGCCAAGCGACAGGCGGCCCTTTTACAGCAACGCTACGATCTCGAAGACCATCCGGCGTCGGGCGTGACGATGGCCCGCGGCAAACCGGTTCAGGCGGGCGTGCGGGTCAAGCTGCCCAAGGACGTCACATGGCAATCGCTGGCGGCCATGACGCCCGACGAGATTCGTGAAAACGGACGGTGGCCCAAGGGTTTCTTGCCGTTGCCGCACCCGAATCATCCCGAAGGCGGCATGCTCTTTCCGTCCTTTCAAATCGAAGCGATTCAAAAGCAAGAGGGCCGCGACCTGACCCGATTCGATCTCGATTTCGATCTGCCGACGCGATTTTTGCCGGAATATCCGCCGCCGATTTACTTGACCACCCGGCCCGACTTGGGCGACGTCTCGCAAGGCCAAGTGGTGACGTTGACCAACTATTTCAAGTTGTTCAACGGCATTTTGAATCCGAAGCAACTTGAAGGCTTGCGGCTCCTCGTGACGCCGTTCCCGCAACAACAGTTCAACGCCACCGACGATCGCCGTTCGCTGAAACCCAGTCAGGGCGTAGCCTGTTTCGACTGCCACGTGAACGGCCACACGAACGCAGCCACGCATCTGGTCGGCGACATCCGCCCGCAGCCGTTCCGACATCGACTCGATACGCCGTCGCTTCGGGGCGTGAACGTCCAACGGCTGTTCGGGTCGCAACGGGCGTTGAAAAGCGTCGAGGATTTTACGGAGTTCGAGCAGCGGGCGGCCTATTTCGACGGCGACCCGGTCATCGCCACCAAGAAGGGCGTCAATATCCTGGAACGCGGCAGCCAAGTGCATTTCATGGCCGAATTGCAGGAGATTTTGGATTTCCCGCCCGCTCCCAAACTGACGATTTTGGGACGATTGGATCCCCAAAAAGCAACCAAAGCCGAATTGCGAGGGCAAGAGGTGTTCTTCGGCAAGGGCCAATGCGCCGTCTGTCATCCAGCGCCCTACTATACCGACAACCTCATGCACAATCTGAAGGCCGAACGGTTTTTTAAGCCGCAAATGGTCAACGGACGCATGGCTTCGGCCGACGGTCCGATCAAGACGTTCACCCTGCGAGGAATCAAGGAAAGCCCTCCTTACATGCACGACGGCCGATTGTTGACGCTGGAAGACACCGTCGAGTTTTTCAACCTCGTATTGGGAACCAACCTGACCGACGACGAAAAACAAGACCTGACGCTGTTCATGCGTTGCCTGTGATGGACGAATCGTCTTGAACCCGCGGGTCTGGAGCAAGTCCGCTCGGCTTGTGGCGAACGACCAACGGGCCGGGTTCGCGCCGCAACAGGGCCACCAGACTGACGCCGGCCAATTCGACTGATTCCATTTCCCCCTCTCTTACTTTCCCAAACATCGCCCGATTTGTCGAACCGCCTGACGCAGACGGTTTTCGTTTTCGACCAACGCCAAACGGAGATACCCTTCGCCGGCCTGTCCAAACCCGGCGCCGGGACTGACCACGACGTCGCCCTCGCGCAGAAGTTTCATGCCGAACTCGAACGAGGTCATCCGCGAGGCCCACGGCTCGGGTATTTTGGCCCAAACGAACATGCTGGCCTTCGGCCGATCGACCGGCCAACCGATCCGTTCGAGCCCGTCGCACAGGACGTCGCGGCGGCGTTGGTAAATGGCCGCTTGGGCCTCGACCGCCGCGTCCGTGTGGCGCAGCGCCATAATGGCCGCGATCTGAATCGGCCGGAACATGCCGTAATCGTAGTAGCCCTTGATGGTCGACAGCGCGCGGAGCATCTCGGCGTTGCCTGCCGCGAAACCGATCCGCCAGCCGGCCATGTTGTAGCCCTTGCTCATCGTGGTCAGCTCGACGCCGACGTCCAACGCGCCCGGCGCGGCCAGAAAACTGGGGGCCTTGTAGCCGTCGAACGTCAAGTCCGCGTAGGCCATGTCGCTGATGACCATGAACCGATAACGCTTCGCCAGCTTGACCACCTCGGCGTAAAACTCCGGCTCGACGACCGTCGTGGTCGGGTTGTGCGGGTAGTTGATCACGAGCAGTTTCGGACACGGGACCAGATGCCGGCAGGTGTAGTCGATGTTGCGGAGCAGCTTTTCCGTGTCGGTCACTTCCAACAGAATCGCATTGGCGGCCGCCATCGCCACGGCGTACAAATGGGCCGGATACGACGGCGAGGGCACAATGGCCGTGTCGCCCGGTCCGACCAACGCCAGACACATGTGGCTAAAACCTTCCTTCGAGCCGAGGCAGACGATCAACTGCCGCTGCGGATCGAGCCGGACGCCGTACTGCTTGAAATACTTCGCGGCGGCCTCGCGTCGCAGGCTCATGATGCCCTGGGCCGGCGAATAACCGTGATTCTTCGGATCGCGCGCCGCCTCGGCCAGCTTTTCGACCACCAGATCCTGCGGCGGATCGCTCGGATTGCCCATGCCCAAGTCGATCACGTCGGCGCCCGCCCGACGCTTTTCGTACATCAACTTGTTGATCTCGGCGAACAAGTACGGCGGCAATCGCCGCACCCGCTCGGCCACCTCGATCGTAAAAGGCTTGTCCTCTTCGACCGGTTCGACCGGACCGTTGTCACTGTCCGAAGTGATGTCGCTCATCGTTTCAACTCCGCCGTCAACAATTCCCAAAGTGCTTCCAACGATTGCGGGATGGCGCGGATCCCGGCGACCGTCGGCATGAAGTTCGTGTCTCCGATCCAACGCGGCACGATGTGCCAATGCAAATGGCCGGGCAGACCGGCGCCGGCCGCTCGACCCAAATTCAATCCGACGTTGAACCCCTGCGGCTGCATCCGCTGTTCCAACAAACCAACCAGCCGCGTGATCGTTTGCTGCAACTCGGCCTGCTCCTCGCCGCGGAGTTCGTCGAGCCGGGCGACGTGCCGACGCGGCGCCACCAGTAAGTGACCATTGTTATAGGGGTATCGGTTCAGCACCGTCACGACATTTTTTTCCCGAGCGACGACCAACCGTTGCCGATCGTCGCCCTCGACTGCGGCTTGGCACAAAAAACACTCCGGGTCCGCCCCCTCCAACAATGCATCGGCCGAACAGGTCGGCGTCGGGCTCTTTTCGCCAAGAATGTACCCCAACCGCCACGGCGCCCAGAGTTGTTCGTGTTTCACGGCTTGAATTCCCCCCAATCGGGCAAAAAACGTCTCCAACCGACAGTCTAGCGGGTTCGGATGCAAGCAACAAGGAGCTAGGCGTCACCCCCCGCCACGACGATCTTCAAGTCCGGCGATTCCGGGAACCGACACAAATAATGGCGTCTGGGTGATTTTTTTCGCCCAGGCCGACTTTGACGACGCCAAGACCACTCCCGGTCCAACGCCTCGATCGGTATAAAAAAGGTGTGGAGTGCGCGAAGGTGGAAAAAGGCATCGACGGACGACGAACGTCGGATGACTGAAAACTGACTGCTGAGGACGGATCGATCCCGTGGTTGATTTCCGTGTCGATTTGAACGTGTTCCGCGGTCCCATGGACCTTCTGCTGTACCTGGTGCG